>NZ_JAWPBF010000002.1:0-351559 GCF_033341895.1 Citrobacter sp. HN-141
CGGTAGCTAAATGCGGAAGAGATAAGTGCTGAAAGCATCTAAGCACGAAACTTGCCCCGAGATGAGTTCTCCCTGAGGCTATAAGTCTCCTGAAGGAACGTTGAAGACGACGACGTTGATAGGTCGGGTGTGTAAGTGTAGCGATACATTGAGCTAACCGATACTAATGAACCGTGAGGCTTAACCTTACAACGCCGAAGATGTTTTGGCGAAGAGACGCAAAATTCAGCTTGATAACAGATTAAATTAACCGGCGAAAAGCGGGTTAATAACAGAATTTGCCTGGCGGCTGTAGCGCGGTGGTCCCACCTGACCCCATGCCGAACTCAGAAGTGAAACGCCGTAGCGCCGATGGTAGTGTGGGGTCTCCCCATGCGAGAGTAGGGAACTGCCAGGCATCAAATTAGAAGTATGGCACTGACTTTCGAGGCAGTTCACTACTCGATAGAGAGTAGGACAAAAGCGAAAGCTTTTGAACGTTGCGCAGCAACGGCCCGAAGGGTGAATCACGAAGTGATTCATAAACTGCCAGGCATCAAATTGCAGTAAACCGGGATGAATAATCCGGGTGGTGACAAAGAAATTCGGTGGAGCGGTAGTTCAGTTGGTTAGAATACCTGCCTGTCACGCAGGGGGTCGCGGGTTCGAGTCCCGTCCGTTCCGCCACTTATTAAGAGCCCTGAGCGTTTGCTCAGGGCTTTTTCTTTGCCTGTAATTTTATTATTGCTAAATTCGCAAAAATCCTCTGCATTTTTCGCTCTTTTTCTATAAAGAGCAGAAGGTCATAATCCCCTCAGTTAACGAACATTGTGATTAAAAAGAGGAATTCTATGACTATCCCTGCATTTGGTTTAGGTACTTTCCGTCTGAAAGACGACGTGGTTATCGCTTCTGTTAAAACAGCTCTTGAGCTGGGTTACCGCGCAGTCGACACTGCACAAATCTATGATAATGAAGCGGCTGTTGGCCAGGCGATTGCCGAAAGCGGCGTACCGCGTAATGAGTTGTACATCACAACCAAGATCTGGATTGAAAATCTTGGCAAAGACAAGCTGATCCCAAGCCTGAAAGAGAGCCTGAAAAAACTGCGCACAGATTATGTTGATCTGACGCTGATCCACTGGCCATCACCAAATGATGCCGTCTCTGTTGAAGAGTTTATGCAGGCATTGCTCGAAGCTAAAGCGCAAGGGCTGACTCGTGAAATTGGTATCTCTAACTTCACTATCCCATTGATGGAAAAAGCTATTGCTGCTGTGGGTGCAGAGAATATTGCGACTAACCAGATTGAGTTATCTCCGTATCTGCAAAGCCGTAAGGTTGTTGATTGGGCGAAAGCGCACGGTATCCACATCACCTCATACATGACGCTGGCTTACGGTAAGGCGCTGAAAGATGAAGTGATTGCTCGCATTGCCGCTAAACATAACGCGACGCCGGCCCAGGTGATTCTGGCATGGGCGATGGGAGAAGGTTACTCTGTGATCCCTTCTTCTACCAAGCGTGAAAACCTGGCAAGCAACCTGCTGGCACTGGAACTGCATCTTGATGCGGAAGACAAAGCGGCAATCGCTGCTCTGGATTGCAACGACCGCCTGGTTAGCCCGGAAGGTCTGGCGCCTGAGTGGGATTAATTGCCTGACCCTCTGTGCCTTTAACCCTCTTTTACAGCTCCTTCGGGAGCTGTTCTTATATATTCACTTAAAAAATCGATAAATGCCCGAATACGGGTACTGACGGCGCGATCGCTGTAATACACCGCGCTAAAAGGCATCTCGACTGGCAGCCGTTTATCCGCCATCAATTCGACCAGCTTACCCTGAGCGATCTCCTTATCAATCATATAATCTGAAAGACAAGCAATACCGTTGCCGCTCAGGCAAAGCTGCTTCAGCGTTTCGCCACTGTTCGAAGATAGACCGCACTCAACCTCATGTAATTGTCCGTCACTACAGGCAATGGGCCAGGTATTGAGCGAAATGGGTTCAGAAAACCCCAGACACAGGTGCTGCTTTAACTCTTCAACAGTCTCTGGCTTGCCGAAGCGGGCAATATAGTCAGGTGAAGCAATAATCTTGCGGTAGCTGGTAAAGAGTGGACGTGCGCGCAGACTTGAGTCAGTTAAGGCACCGGCACGTATCGCAACATCCACTTTTCGTTCAATAAGATTGATAAATGTCTCTGAGGAAACCAGCGACAACGTCATCTCGGGATAGCGCTCACGGAAAGGTTTGATCAGTGGCATCAGGAAATGCAACATCACCGGTGTTGCGGCATCGATACGCAGCAAACCGCGCGGCGTATTCCGCGACTCCATGATTTCTGTTTCCGCCGCAGCCATATCCTGCAGTATCTGTTGTACACGCCTGAAGTAGCGTTCACCTTCTTCTGTCAGACTGAGCTGCCGGGTTGTTCGATTGAGCAAACTAACGCCCAGCTTCATCTCCAGCTTCTTTACTGCCCGACTGACCGCGGAATTGGCCTGCCCAAGCTGCTCTGCGGCCCGGCTAAAGCTACCACTTTCCACGACCGCGACAAAAATTGCCAGTTCTTCGGAGGTTGCTTTCATTTTTGCACCTGAAGCAAAATTATATTGAGATTTTGAATATTTTTGTTATTAAAACATCCCGGCATACTGCCTGTCATCCGATTACTGATGATATGGAGCTATTTATGCCTCTCGCTTTATTTGCACTGACAATAAGTGCCTTCGCTATTGGCACGACTGAATTTGTGATTGTTGGCCTGGTGCCGACCATTGCTGAACAACTGGCGATCTCTTTACCTTCTGCCGGGATGCTGGTTTCAATCTATGCGCTGGGTGTCGCGATCGGGGCGCCAGTATTGACTGCCCTGACCGGACGCCTGCCACGTAAGCAACTGTTGGTTGCGCTGATGGTGCTGTTTACGGCCGGTAACTTGCTGGCATGGCAGGCACCTGGTTATACGACATTAATTGTCGCCCGCCTGCTGACTGGCCTGGCACACGGCGTCTTCTTCTCAATTGGTTCTACGATTGCGACAAGCCTGGTGCCAAAAGAGAAAGCCGCTTCTGCCATCGCTATCATGTTTGGTGGTTTAACGGTTGCACTGGTGACGGGAGTACCGCTGGGGACATTTATCGGACAACACTTTGGCTGGCGCGAAACTTTCCTTGCTGTATCACTATTGGGTGTGATTGCACTGATTAGCAGCCAACTGCTGATCCCTGCGAATATTCCGGGTCGGGCGGCCGCCAGCATTCGTGATCAGGTAAAAGTGTTAACCCATCCACGCCTGTTGCTTATCTACGCGGTTACGGCATTAGGTTACGGTGGTGTCTTCACTGCGTTCACCTTCCTGGCTCCTATGATGCAGGACCTGGCTGGCTTCTCGCCGGCAGCGGTAAGCTGGATCTTACTGGGCTATGGCGTATCGGTCGCTATTGGCAATATCTGGGGTGGTAAGCTGGCGGATAAACATGGTGCTGTCCCGGCGTTGAAATTTATCTTCGCGGCGCTGTTTGTCCTGCTGATGGTCTTTCAACTGACGGCCTCTACGCAATACGCTGCGTTAGTGACGATTCTGGTGATGGGGATCTTCGCCTTCGGCAATGTTCCAGGTTTGCAGGTTTACGTGGTACAGAAAGCAGAACAATTTACCCCCAATGCGGTGGATGTGGCATCCGGTCTGAATATTGCTGCGTTTAATATTGGCATTGCGCTTGGCTCTGTGATTGGCGGACAAACGGTAGAGCATTATGGTTTAGCACAGACTCCGTGGATTGGCGCGCTGATTGTTCTGGTCGCTTTTTTACTGATGGGTATCAGCGGTCGTCTGGATAAACCGGCGCGGGTAGTATTGGGATAAATCATTGATGTAAGTACCCACTTACAAAACAAACTGCAATTGTTCGTTGAAAGTGAGTGCTAAAGTCCCTATAACTGAAGAACCAGTCCGGCTGCGGGCTGGTTGACGTTATAGAGGTTTGAAAGTCTAAAGTGCGAAAAAACACCTATGCCATGCGCTATGTTGCCGGACAGCCCGTTGAGCGGATTTTACCGCCAGGGTCATTTGCGCATATCGGCCAGGCATTACCTGCAGGCGTGCCGTTAAGCAGTGAAGATCGCATTCGCGTGCTGGTGTGGAACATTTTTAAGCAACAACGGGCAGAATGGTTGTCGGTGCTGAAAAATTTTGGCAAAGATGCCCATCTGGTTTTATTGCAGGAGGCGCAAACGACGCCCGAGCTGGTGCAGTTCGCAACCGCTAACTATCTTGCCGCCGATCAGGTTCCCGCTTTTGTGCTGCCTCAGCATCCCTCTGGCGTCATGACGCTTTCTGCTGCGCATCCGGTCTACTGCTGTCCATTGCGCGAGCGTGAGCCGATTTTACGCCTGGCAAAATCGGCTCTGGTCACAGTGTACCCGCTGCCTGATACGCGTTTATTGATGGTGGTAAACATCCACGCGGTAAACTTCAGCCTCGGCGTCGATGTCTATAGTAAGCAGTTACTTCCTATTGGGGATCAAATCGCCCATCACAGCGGTCCGGTGATTATGGCCGGTGATTTCAATGCCTGGAGTCGTCGACGGATGAATGCGCTGTACCGCTTTGCGCGTGAAATGTCGCTGCGCCAGGTTCGCTTTACCGACGATCAACGCCGGCGTGCGTTTGGTCGCCCACTCGACTTTGTGTTTTATCGTGGTTTGAACGTGAGTGAGGCCTCTGTGCTGGTCACTCGCGCCTCCGATCACAATCCACTACTCGTTGAATTCAGTCCCGGCAAGCCTGAGCAATAACGGTGTGTCAGGTCTGCCGTAGGGCAGGCCTGTGATGGTTGCCCTTCCTATTTCACAACAACCGAAGGACAACACAATGACAACACGCTCCCACCATGACAACGTCGAAAAGCAGTTTGGCTCTCAGGCTAATGCCTATTTAACCAGCTCCGTACATGCTAAGGGTCGTGATTTACAACGACTGGCGGAAAGGCTGTCTGCTTTTCCACAGGCACGGGTACTGGATATGGGATGCGGAGCAGGGCACGCCAGCTTCGTGGCTGCGCAAAACGTACAACAGGTTGTGGCTTATGATTTATCGTCTCAGATGCTTGAGGTGGTCGCAGAGGCTGCAAAAGAGAAGGGCCTGGGCAATATTACCACGCAGCAGGGATACGCAGAGAGCCTGCCGTTCGGCGATTGTGCTTTTGATGTGGTGATTAGCCGCTATTCAGCGCATCACTGGCATGATGTCGGACGTGCGCTGCGTGAAGTCAATCGTGTACTGAAACCCGGCGGCGTGGCGATCGTAATGGATGTGATGTCGCCAGGGCACCCGGTCCGTGATATCTGGTTGCAAACTGTCGAAGCGTTACGCGACACCTCGCATGTCCGCAATTTTTCCAGCGGTGAATGGCTGTCTTTAATCAACGACGCCGGTTTGATTACCGATACCGTGTTGACCGATCGCCTGCCGCTGGCGTTCAGTTCGTGGGTGGCGCGGATGCGTACACCTGCCGCGTTGACAGAAGCGATTCGTTTATACCAGGAGAGTGCATCTGCTGAAGTGAAAGCCTACTTCGCGTTACAGGAGGATGGTTCATTCACCAGTGATACGATAATGGTTGAAGCACATAAAGCGGGATAAATAAAAAAGGCACTGGGGGGAAACCAGTGCCTTCATTTTTACAATGCTATCAGGAGTCAGGCATGCCGTTGTTTTTGACAAACAACGTGAGCTGATCGCCCGGCTGCAGATTGTCCGTATCGCTGTTCCAGCGCATTACATCCTTGATGTTAACCCCGTGGCGTTTGGCAATGCTCGACAGAGAGTCACCTTTACGCACACGATAGGTGATGCTATCGCTGTTGTTAGCCAGTCGCTGTGCGCTGGTGCCAGCACCTACGGTCAGGCTTTGGCCCACTTTCAGGGATGATCCACGCAGATTATTCCACTGCTTAAGGTCATTGATGCTCACGCCAAGACGTGCAGCGACGCCAGAAAGCGTATCGCCAGAGCGAACTTTGTAGCTACGGCTATTCAGCGGCGTGTTATCAGCCACCAATGTTGACTGTACGGCTGCAATTTCGCCGGAAGCCAAAGACTCACGCAGCTTCTCTGCATGCTTCTTTGGTACCATCACGTATTGCGGACCGCTGGCACCCAACGTGGAGCCTTTCACACCTGCATTGAAGGTCTTCAGTTTGCTGACGGAAATACCCGCCATATCGGCAACCTGAGCCATCTCAACCGGGCTGCTCAGGCGAACACGTGCCAACGCACGGCTTTCGTCTGTGGTAGGCAGACGCACGCCATAGCGTTTGCTGTTTTTGAGAATATCACTCAACGCCAGCATTTTGGGCACATACTGCTTCGTTTCCTGAGGCAAAGGGAGCGACCAGAAATCGGTGGATTTACCCCGAGATTTGTTCGCTTTGATTGCCTTCATCACGCGACCTTCACCGCTATTATACGCGGCAACGGTCAGCAGCCAGTCGCCATCAAACATCTTGTTCAGACGCTGCATCATGTCCAGCGCGGCAGTGGTGGAAGCCACAATGTCGCGACGAGCATCATAATTGCGGGTCTGTTTTAAACCATAATTGCGCCCCGTGCTCGGAATGATCTGCCAAATACCTGCGGCATTGGCGCCAGACGTTGCGTGAGGATCAAAAGCGCTCTCCACTATGGGTAGTAGTACCAGTTCCATCGGCATGTTACGTTTCTTAACCTGCCCGGCTATCCAGTACATATACGGCTCTGCCCGTAAAGTTACATCGTGGAGATAGCTCTTATTGCGTAAATACTTCTGTTTTTGTTCGCGAATCCGGTTGTTTTCCGGAATTCCCATCTTTAGCTCGTCACCAATGAAAGCCCACAAATCCTGATCAGCAGCGATAGATGTTCCATCGTCCATCCATCGCGCCTGACTTGTAAACTTTCCTGCTTCCCCTTGACCAGCTGCAGAAAGGCTCTGTGCGTGCTGTTGGACGTTACCAGTATTCTGGCACCCAACAAGCAGGACAGAGGCGAGTAATATCGCTTTTGCCTTCATGTGTGTGTCAATAGTTGCTTAAAAGACGACCGATCATAACGGCGAAGTTTTCAAAAGGCAACCCGGAATTGTCAGAACGTATCTTTCTTTGACCTTAACCAGGCAAAACGCTCTTCAGGTTGTTGCAATATTGTTTCTTTGTTTATTTCATTAATTAAATCAATATCTTCCGTTCTTAAAAAAAGATTATTTCGCCGCTCATTTTTCAGAATTACGGGGAGTGTCATTTGTTTTTTTACGCGTAACTCATTAACTTTACGATAATATTCATTTATGCACGAATCGTGCGGCAGAATGCTTAAGGAAAACTTCATGTTTGCTAATGTGTACTCATGGGCGCAGCAGATCAATGTATCATCAGGAAGCGCGTTTAATTTATTAAGTGATTGATACATTTGAGATGCAGTGCCTTCAAAGAGTCTGCCACAGCCGCCAGAAAAGAGCGTATCCCCACAAAATAGATAAGGTTGGCTAAAGTAACAGATATGTCCTAAAGTGTGACCCGGCGTGGCAATTACCGTAAATTCATGCCCTAAAACGAGTGCAATATCGCCATCTTTGACTATGTGGGTCGTTCCCTTATCTTGCGTTTCAGCCGGTCCGTAAACCACTAACTGTGGGAAATGTTGCAAAAGTTCTTTCACACCGCCAACGTGATCCTGATGGTGATGGGTCAGGAGAATGGCCTCCGGCACCCACTGATGTTCTGCAATCGCTTTCAGGACGGGAGCGGCTTCGCCCGGATCAACAATCAGGCAACGGTTTTCATTATTTGTCAGGACCCAGATGTAATTGTCCTGAAATGCGGGAATACTGTTAAGATTCATAAATTACCTCTCAATGCGTAACGGAAGGTTGTGATGAAACCGGCAAGGATCCCTCAAACTGTCGTAGCGCCCATTAGCTGGGATGATTTACCCTGGGGTGAGCACTATCGTGAGGCGCTGGAGCATCAGCTTAACCCGTGGTTCGCAAAAATGTACGGTTTTCATCTGCTTAAGATTGGTAATTTAAGCGCAGAAATCGATTCTGAAGCGTGCGCGGTTTCTCATCAGGTAAATGTTTCTTCGCAAGGCTCGCCCATGCAGGTTATGGCCGATCCTTTACATCTTCCTTTTGCCGATAAATCCGTGGATGTCTGTCTGCTGGCTCATACACTACCGTGGTGCGCCGATCCGCATCGCTTGTTGCGTGAAGCCGACCGGGTACTGATTGATGATGGCTGGTTAATACTGAGCGGGTTTAACCCGGTTAGCCTGATGGGATTGCGTAAGCTGGTGCCAGTGCTACGTAAAACACCGCCCTATAACAGTCGGATGTTTACCCTGATGCGCCAGTTGGATTGGCTCTCTTTGCTGAATTTTGAGGTGCTGCACTATAGCCGGTTCCACGTGCTGCCCTGGGCGAAGCAGGGCGGTAAAATGTTAAGTGCGCATATTCCTGCGCTGGGCTGTTTGCAGTTGGTTGTCGCGCGCAAGCGAACCATTCCGCTTACGCTCAATCCGATGAAACAAAGTAAAAGTAAGGCACGCATCCGCCAGGCTGTTGGGGCCACCCGACAATACCGCAAGCCAGACGCTTAAGACTCTGCCTGATACCCAACATCATCCTGGGTGGGACTCATTGCCGCAGCACGTGCAAGCTCATCACAGCGTTCGTTTTCCGGATGGCCCGCATGCCCTTTAACCCATTCCCATTTGATTTGGTGCGGGCCCAGCGCGGCATCCAGACGTTTCCACAGATCGACGTTCTTCACCGGTTTTTTATCCGCGGTTTTCCAGCCGCGTTTTTTCCAGTTGTGGATCCACTGTGTAATGCCCTGGCGCACGTACTGACTGTCGGTGCTGAGTACCACTTCACATGGCTCTTTAAGTGCTTCCAGCGCGACGATTGCCGCCATCAACTCCATACGGTTATTGGTGGTGAGGTTGTACCCTTCGGCAAAGGTTTTTTCGCGCCCGCGATAGCGTAAAATAGCCCCATAACCGCCAGGACCTGGGTTTCCCAGGCAAGAACCATCGGTGAAAATTTCTACCTGTTTAAGCATCTCTGGTAGACTTCCTGTTTTAGCAAATCGAAATCAAACGATAAGTCTGACATAAATGACCGCTATGAGCACTGGAATTACACGACAGATAGTCCTCGATACCGAAACCACCGGTATGAACCAGATTGGTGCCCACTACGAAGGCCATAAGATTATTGAGATCGGTGCGGTTGAAGTGGTGAACCGCCGTTTGACCGGAAATAACTTCCACGTCTACCTGAAACCGGATCGGCTGGTGGACCCGGAAGCGTTTGGCGTACACGGAATCGCCGATGAGTTCCTGCTTGATAAACCCACGTTCGCCGATGTCGCTGATGAGTTTCTCGACTATATCCGTGGCGCGGAGCTGGTCATCCATAACGCATCGTTTGATATCGGCTTTATGGACTACGAGTTCGCGAAACTCAATCGCGATATCCCGAAGACGAACACCTTCTGTAAAGTGACCGACAGCCTGGCGTTGGCGAGGAAAATGTTTCCTGGCAAGCGTAACAGCCTTGATGCGTTATGCTCGCGCTATGAGATAGACAACAGCAAACGTACTCTGCACGGCGCATTGCTCGATGCCCAGATTCTGGCCGACGTTTATCTGATGATGACCGGCGGGCAGACCACCATGGCGTTCTCTATGGAAGGTGATAGCCAGCAGCAGAATGATACGGGGATCCAGCGCATTGTGCGTCAGTCCAGTAAATTACGCGTTGTTTTCGCTACTGATGAAGAGCTGGCAGCCCATGAGTCGCGCCTTGACCTGGTACAGAAGAAGGGCGGAAGTTGCCTCTGGCGGGCCTAGTTCTGGTATTTACAGTACAGAAATGGTCATTCGGGTGATTTTTGCAGCAAACGATTAAAAAACGTGAGAAAAAGCGTTGACGAGGCGCGAGGCAATCCGTAATATTCGCTTCGTTCCCAAGCGGAACACAACGCGGAGTGGTAGTTCAGTTGGTTAGAATACCTGCCTGTCACGCAGGGGGTCGCGGGTTCGAGTCCCGTCCATTCCGCCACTATTCAGAAAGCCTGAATCAGAAATGATTCAGGCTTTCGTCGTTTTAACCCACCCAAAATAAAAGCCTGCAATAATGTTTTATTGCAGGCCGCAGTCGTTACTCGCTCAGCGTCTGGGCGATATCTTTTTGCACCTGCTGGCGCTGTTCTGGGGTCAGCACTTTGTTCAGGTCAAAATAGTATTTCACGCGATAATAACGCGCCTGCTGTTCGATATTGCTGAACGCGGAAAGCTGTTTTTTGACGGCAGCTTCATCCCATTTCCCTGACTTGATGACGTCAATCAACGCGCCGTCTTTTACATCTTTCACTGAAATCTGGCCGACGTTAGTTTCAAGCTGTTGGTGCAGTTTTTTAATCTGCGCAACCTGGTCAGTGCTCAACTTAAGATGTTGTACTATCGGATCCTGGGCTGGAGTCGGAACATTAGATGTCGTTGCTGCAAGCGTACTAAAAGAAGCGCCAGCCACGGTAACTGCCAGCAAAGTCATGCGTACGAAGTTCTTCATTATTGAAATCCTGATAAGGAAATTATCGACATTGTCTGCTACTCGTTGGTTACGAGTGATTATCCTTTGCAGAATACGATGACCATCGCATGTCGCCACGCGAATTTGTTTTGCGGTTGGTTACGGAGTGAAACAATCCCGCCACGGAAAACGTTGTGCAGCGGGAGGGAAGGCGATAGTTATAGCGTGAACGGGTCAGCGTCCTGCCAGGCGGGAAACTTCTCGCGATACTCGCGCAGCGCTGAGAGAGACAGCTCGGCGTCAATGCGTGTGGCCTGATGCGGCTCGGCGGTGGCAATAATCTCACCCTGCGGATTAATCACCCGGCTGTCACCGCGATAATGATGCCCGTTACCGTCAGTGCCCACGCGGTTACATCCTGCTACATAAGCCTGGTTTTCAATTGCCCGTGCGGCAAGCAGAAGCTGCCAGTGCAGCGAACGCGGCGCAGGCCAGTTGGCAACATACAAGGCGAGGTCGTAGTCGTTGCGGTTACGCGACCACACTGGAAAACGCAGGTCATAACAGACCAGCGGCAGAATACGCCAGCCACGCCATTCAAAGATGATGCGCTCTTCACCTGCCTGATAGTGCTGATGTTCGTCTGCCATGCGGAACAGATGACGTTTGTCATAGAGATGCACGGTGCCTTCGGGTTCAACCAGCAAAAAACGATTCACTGGCCCCCGTTCAGACTGAATCGCCGCGCTACCAGCTATCAGGGCATTCGTCTGCTGCGCTTTGCTACGCATCCAGCTTACAACTTCCTCTTGCGGCAACGATTGGTTTGCCGCTTCCATCGCAAATCCACTGGTAAACATCTCGGGCAACACAATAACGTCACGCCCGGTGACGGTTTCCAGTTGTCTGTCGAAATGGCGCAGGTTGGCTGGGCCATCCATCCAGATCAGCGGTTGTTGCAGCAGAGTAATTTTTAAACCTGGCACGATCGAGGCTCCTCGTTGAACAGCATTTTGACACTGTAGCATGAGCCTTAACGAAAATGTGGCAATAAAAAGCCCCGCATTTAGCGGGGCTGAACATTGTGCGTTAGCGTTATGCTGCTTCGACCTTACGCACTTTCTCTGGTAGCTTTACCGGCTGAGTCGCCAGCTCCTCGGGTTCAAAGTCATCCACGTTGATACTGCGCAGGCGGCTCGCTTCGGCTTTCACCAGAATTGCGGCTTCATCTTTATCAATCAGCCCTTTCGCCAGCGCATTGTGCGCCAGTTCGTCGAGACGGGTAAATGGCAGGTTTTTACCCAACTCTTTACAGATCCGCTGGTGGATAGGGTCGGCTGCAATCACGTCCAGCAGCGCCTCTTCCAGCAAACCAACCGGGTTATGCTCGCTTGGCGTCAGATATTGACCGCGACCAATACGAGAACGAGTCGCGCTCGGAACCTGCAAAATCTTCGCGACTTTATGGTCCAGCTTGTCAGACGGAGCGTCATAGTGGCGACCGGTCGGGAAGATAACTACGTTCAGCAAGCCCGCGACCAGACGGTTCGGGAAGTTTTTCAGCAGATCGTCCATCGCCTGTTCCGCTTTGTACAACGCATCCTGAACGCCCCAGTGAACCAGCGGCAGGTCGGCTTCATTGCGGCCTTCATCGTCATAACGCTTCAGTACCGCGGAAGCCAGATACAGCTGACTTAACACATCACCCAATCGAGCAGAGATACGTTCACGACGCTTCAGACTGCCACCCAGTACGGCCATGGACACATCTGAAAGCAGTGCCAGGTTGGCGCTCAAACGGTTCAGATGCTGGTAGTAACGCTTGGTGGCATCACCGGTTGGCGTGCTGCTGGTTAAGCCGCGAGTCAAACCAAGCCAGAAGCTGCGCACTTTGTTACTGCCAACGTGACCGATGTGTTTGAACAGCAGCTTGTCGAACGCATTCACATCGTTACTCTGTGCTGCAGCCATCTCTTCCAGAACATACGGGTGGCAGCGAATCGCACCCTGACCGAAGATCATCATGCTACGGGTCAGAATGTTGGCACCTTCAACGGTAATGGCGATTGGCGCACCTTGATAAGCGCGGGCGAGGAAGTTGCTTTCGCCAAGCATAATGCCTTTACCGCCAGTGATATCCATCGCATCAATGATTGACTGCTGCCCGCGGTGGGTACAGTGATATTTCACGATAGCCGACAGCACCGCCGGTTTTTCACCCAGCATAATGCCGTAGGTAATCAGTGATGCCGCAGCATCCATCACGTAGGCGTTACCGGCAATACGTGCCAACGGCTCTTCAATACCTTCCATCTTGCCGATGGAAATTTTGAACTGGCGACGAATGTGCGCATACGCGCCGGTGGCCATCGCGACCGATTTCACGCCGCCCGTCGAGTTAGAAGGCAGGGTAATACCGCGTCCTACAGACAGGCATTCCACCAGCATGCGCCAGCCCTGACCGGCCATTTTCGGACCACCGATGATGTAATCAATCGGTACAAACACATCTTTGCCCAGCGTCGGACCGTTCTGGAACGGCACGTTCAGCGGGAAGTGACGACGACCAATTTGTACACCCGGCGTTGAGGTTGGGATCAGTGCACAGGTAATGCCGAGATCTTCTTCACCACCCAGCAATTTTTCCGGATCGGAGAGTTTAAATGCCAGACCCAGTACCGTCGCGATAGGGGCCAGCGTGATATAGCGTTTGTTCCAGGTCAGGCGCATACCCAGCACCTGCTGGCCCTGCCAGTCGCCCATACAAACCACGCCGGTATCAGGGATAGCACCTGCGTCGGAGCCTGCTTCTGGGCTGGTCAGAGCAAAGCATGGGATCTCCTGACCACGTGCCAGACGCGGCAGATAGTTGTTTTTCTGCTCTTCGGTGCCGTAATGCTGCAGCAGTTCGCCTGGACCTAATGAGTTAGGTACGCCAACGGTGATCGCCAGGATCCCGGAAACGCCGGAGAGTTTCTGCAGAACACGAGCCTGAGCATATGCTGAGAATTCCAGCCCGCCGTACTCTTTCTTAATGATCATCGCGAAGAAGCGGTGTTCTTTCAGATATGCCCACAGTTCCGGCGGCAGATCCGCGAGTTCGTGAGTGATCTGGAAGTCGTTCGCCATGCGGCACGCTTCTTCCACTGGACCATCAATAAACGCTTGTTCTTCAGCGGTCAGATGCGGTTGAGGATAGTTATGCAGTTTTTTCCAGTCAGGCTTGCCCTGGAACAGGTCACCTTCCCACCAGGTCGTACCGGCATCAATCGCTTCTTTCTCGGTGCGCGACATCGGTGGCATGACTTTACGAAAACCGCGGAACACCGGCGCAGAGATCATGGATTTGCGCATCGGCGTAAAGTTAAACGGTACGAGAATAATGGCCAGAGGAACCAGCAGCCAGACTGACCACAGGCCAGCCACGCCGAGCGCAGCCGTCCAGGCGAGCAAAATTAAGCTGCTGAGGAATAAGCTCACGCGGTGATAAAACAGAACGCTGAGCAGAACAACCGTAGCGATAATACTCAAAATCATCATAACGAAAAGCTCCCTTGCTTGTAGGAGGTCTGACCACTTGTGATGATATGGTTGTAGTGTATGTAAATTCTTTTAGCAATGTGTTTACAAAATAATTACAACAAAGCTCACATTGTTGCCGTTTTAACCGGCACAAAAAATCAAAAGCCGTAGCCATTCCTGTGGCTTGTACTTCTCGCTGGTAGCGCTATCCGGTACACTGCGTCTTGTCATTTACATTCATGCTGAAGGATATCCTCATGTACCAGGATCTTATTCGTAACGAACTGAGCGAAGCGGCGGAAACGCTGGCTAATTTTCTTAAAGATGACGCCAATATTCACGCCATTCAGCGCGCGGCGGTCCTGTTGGCAGACAGCTTTAAAGCCGGCGGTAAGGTACTTTCTTGCGGTAACGGCGGTTCCCATTGCGATGCAATGCACTTTGCCGAAGAGCTGACCGGACGCTATCGTGAAAACCGCCCTGGCTACCCGGCGATCGCTATCTCTGACGTCAGCCATATCTCCTGCGTCAGCAACGATTTCGGTTACGATTATGTGTTCTCTCGCTACGTAGAAGCCGTGGGTCGTGAAGGTGATGTTCTGTTAGGCATCTCGACTTCGGGTAATTCCGGTAACGTAATTAAAGCGATTGCCGCAGCGCGTGAGAAAGGGATGAAAGTGATCACCCTGACCGGTAAAGATGGTGGCAAAATGGCGGGCAGCGCAGATATCGAAATTCGCGTGCCGCACTTTGGCTACGCTGACCGTATTCAGGAAATTCATATCAAAGTGATCCATATTCTGATTCAACTGATCGAAAAAGAGATGGTTAAATAACTATACCCGTCATACTTCAAGCTGCAGGTGCGTTGGTTGCGCTCAGAAACCCCAGTCACATAGTTATCTATGCTCCTGGGGATTTCTTCCCTTACCGCCTTCCTGCAACTCGAATTATTTAGGGTATAGCATATTGTTTTCTCTGATATTTTGAGTTTTGATTGGCTGTAACAATTACGCCTTCCCGCTTAAGGCGTTTGTGGAGGTGATGTATGTGCGAACTGCTCGGGATGAGCGCCAATGTGCCAACCGATATCTGCTTTAGCTTCACCGGGCTGGTTCAGCGCGGGGGAGGTACCGGGCCGCACAAAGACGGCTGGGGTATTACGTTTTATGAAGGTAAGGGCTGCCGTACGTTTAAAGATCCGCAACCCAGCTTTAATTCGCCTATCGCCAAACTGGTACAAGACTATCCCATCAAATCCTGTTCCGTGATTGCCCATATTCGTCAGGCGAATCGGGGGGAAGTGGCGCTGGAAAACACCCATCCGTTTACGCGTGAACTATGGGGACGCAACTGGACCTATGCTCATAACGGGCAGCTGAGCGGCTATAAATCGCTGGAAACCGGTAATTTCCGCCCGGTCGGGGAAACCGACAGCGAAAAAGCCTTCTGCTGGCTGCTGCATAAGCTGACCGAGCGTTATCCGCGCACGCCTGGCAATATGACGGCGGTGTTCAAATATATCGCGGCGCTGGCAGGAGAACTACGGGAGAAGGGCGTCTTCAACATGCTGTTGTCTGACGGGCGTTATGTGATGGCCTTCTGCTCGACCAATTTGTTCTGGATCACGCGACGTGCGCCGTTTGGCGTGGCGACATTGTTGGATCAGGATGTGGAAATTGATTTTAGCTCAGAGACCACACCCAATGATGTGGTCACCGTGATTGCCACTCAGCCGCTAACCGGCAATGAAACCTGGCAAAAGATTATGCCAGGCGAGTGGGCGCTATTTTGTCTCGGGGAGCGTGTAGTTTGATGCCAGCTGCGGCTGAACCACTTCGTGACTCAACGGCTTGCTGACGATATAACGGCCATCGACAACGGAAACGGTCGGTGGCTTACGCGTTTGTTCAAAGTAATCGTATCCCGGTTTTAGCTGCGACCAGAAATCTTTGTAATACGAAAACTTATGGCGCTGCATGTTCGCGTCAGTCATGCGGAATGGGTAAATGCTCACCTGAACGCTGGACTGGCCGAATACCAGAGCGCCGGTCACAAACTGGAAAATCTCATCAATACCGTTGTCGGTCATCGCATAGCAACCGACAGAAACGCAGGCACCGTGGATCATCAGGTATTTACCTTCATAACCGTGGGCGCGGTCGTAGGCGTTAGGGAAACCAATGTTAATCGCTTTATAGAAGCGGCTATCTGGTTTGAGCTGTCCGCGCTGAACGCTGTAAAACCCTTCCGGGCTTTTGAAATCACCCTGACGCTGTTTCGGCCCTAAGCCGCCGGAATAATTGCAGATCTTATAGCTGTCGAGCAATTGATACTGTTCCCCCATCTTGACGTACAGATCCAGCGTGCGCTCTTCTTTGAAGATCTGGATATAGACGGGGGAGCCCATTAATTGCTGCTTATATTCTTTGCTGATTGGCGTTGTTGGGCTGCTACTGCTCAGCAAACCGGCAAATGAAACGCACGGCAATAAAAGCATCGCAAGAAAAAATGCGATTTTACGCATACTGCTTATTCCTTGATAAAACGATTACACACGCCAGGATGGCAAAAAGAGTCCCCAAATCGGATAAATCTGGATCTGGAGCGCTCACATTATCACCCAGAGAGTTTTTCGCAAGTCTCTCGTGCGGCGTTTACACTTTAGATTTTCTTTATACGGAAAATTGTACTTAAAGGCAGTCAGACACTGGCGTATTTTGCGCGTGAGCGCATTTCATTTAGTCTTATGAGTGCAGAATTCCTAATGTATTGAATTTAAAAAATTAATAATTTAATAATCGAATATTAAAATGGAATACCCGGCAATAGCGGTAGACTGCGCCGAACGTATTTGATTAGGTATTCTTGTTTTCATGTCTTTTGTCTCTGCGCCCCGACGTTTTTTGCCGGGCCTGCTGTCTTTGTGTGTTGTGTTATCCTCACCGTCAGTCGCCAAAGTTCAGCCTCTCTTATCGGACGCCCATTTAAGCTATGCGGCGCAAATGCGCATGCGTAACCGTGCCCGGCTGCTAAAGCAGTACCACGCGCAGGTAAAAAAGCAGGCAAGTTATGTGGTGGAAGGCAATGCGCAAAGTAAAAGCGCGCTGCGCCAGCAAAACAGGACGCTGATTAAACAGCACCCGGAGTGGTTCCCGGGGCCGCTGAAAGCGAGCGATCATCGCTGGCAGGAGCTGGCCGAGAATGACCATTTTCTCAGTAGCGATCATCTGCATAACATGACCGAAGTGGCAATCCACCGTCTCGAGCAGCAGCTGGGTAAACCTTATTTGTGGGGCGGGACCCGCCCGGAGCAAGGTTTTGACTGCAGCGGGCTGATTTTTTATGCCTACAACAAAATCCTGGCGGCAAAATTGCCGCGTACGGCGAATGAAATGTATCACTATCGGCGGGCGACCATCGTCGCCAATCGCGATCTTCGTCGTGGGGATTTATTGTTCTTCCATATTCACAGCCGGGATATTGCCGATCATATGGGCGTCTATTTGGGGCAGGGGCAATTTATTGAATCGCCGCGTACCGGAGAAACTATTCGGGTGAGTAATTTATCCGATGACTTCTGGCAGGATCATTACCTCGGCGCCCGTCGTATTCTGACGGAAAATACCATTCTGTAATCAACAGGGCGGTGTAAATGACACCGCCTCGTCAGGGGTTAACTCAACGCCCCCATGATCTTTAATTCCAGCTCATCAGGAACTTCGTTATAAGACAACACCTGCAAACCCGGTGCGAACAGGCGCGCATAGCGCGCGAGCAGAGGACGTAGCTGCGGGGCGACCAGCAGGACCGGCTCTTTACCCGCGGCTTTCATCTGTTCTTTAATCTGCGGCATATTGGTCTGGAATTGATTGAGCATATTCGGATCGACCGGTACGCTATCGAGCACCACTTTGCCGCTTTGCTGAGCCTGATTCACCACATTTGCCAGCAGATTCTCCAGCTCATTATTCAGGGTGTACACCGCCAACTCATCTTTGCGCACAAACGGATGGGTAATGCTGCGACGCAGCGCCAGGCGCACATCTGCCGTTAACAGAATATGATCTTTGGTGACGGCGCTACTGGCGACCAGAACGGTAGCTATCGTGACGATATCGCGCAACGGCACGCCTTCGATCAGCAACGCCCGGTAAACCTTCAGGAGCTGGCTGTAATTCAGCGCCGCGCTCAGATCTTCCGCCAGACGAGGGGCCATCGAAGAGAGGCGGTTATGCAGTTGGGTAATATCGTCGTAGTTAAACAGGTCGGGAATATAGTTGCGAATGATTTTATTCACATGCGTCGCGATGACGCTGGCGCTATCAATCACCTGATACCCCATATTTAGCGCTTTGGCTTTTTGCGCCGGGACAATCCACGTGACCGGCATGCCGTAGGCCGGATCGTGGCCCAAAACACCATCGATCTCGCCGTAGGTTTCACTGGAAGGCAGCGCCATCAGCTTATCTGAGGGAATATCGGCCTCATCAGCCTTGATCCCATTGATAAAAATGGCGTACTGGGTCGGTTTTAGACGGAAGTTTTCGCGAATGCGAATTTCCGGCAGCAACACGCCGTTTGTGTCTGAAATAACCTGCCGCACACCGCGAATACGTTGGGTGAGCGGATTCCCTTTGGATTTGTCCACCAGCGACACTAGCTTGTACCCCAGGCTCAGGCTGATTGGCTCAATTAAGGGGATCGTTTCCCAACTGACCTGTTGCTCGGTGGTTTCAACGATGGTTTTGGTCAGCGTTTCAAGATTTTTCTCTTCAGTTTCTGCTACCTTCGGGCGCTTGCTCATACGCCAGGCGGTGAACCCTAGCAGGGCGCTGAACACCAGGAATGGGAAATGCGGCATTCCCGGCACCACTGCCAGCACAAACATAATGCTGGTGGCGGTGTAGAGCACGGAAGGGCTGGCCAGCAGCTGGCTACGTACGTCTGTGGCGATATCGCCGCTGTCGCTCACGCGAGTAACGATAATCGCCGCCGCCGTCGACAGCAGCAGAGACGGGATCTGGGCGACCAGACCGTCACCGATGGTCATCAGTACGTATTGCTGGAATGCGGCTTCGGCGCTTAAATCGTATTTGAAAATACCGATACACACGCCGCCGATCAGGTTGATGGCCAGGATCATCATCCCGGCGATGGCATCACCGCGCACGAACTTCGACGCACCGTCCATTGCGCCATAGAAATCCGCTTCACCCGCCACGTCTTTACGTCGCGCCTGTGCCTGGGCCTGATTAATCAGGCCCGCGTTCAGATCGGCGTCGATCGCCATCTGCTTCCCGGGCATGGCGTCGAGCGTAAAGCGGGCCGAAACTTCGGAGATACGCTCGGCACCCTTGGTAACCACGATAAAGTTGATGATCATCAGAATGATGAACACCACAAAACCGACGACAAAGTTACCGCCGATCACCACTTGACCGAAGGATTCAATCACCTTGCCGGCAGCACCTGCGCCCATATGACCGTGTAGCAATACCACGCGTGTTGACGCCACGTTCAGCGTCAAGCGCATTAAGGTGGTGATCAGCAAAATGGTTGGGAACAGGCTGAATTCGAGCGGACGTTTCGCGGAAACGGCCACCAACAGCACCATCACCGCCAGCACGATGTTAAAGGTGAACAGAATATCCAGCAGGGCTGGTGGTAATGGCAGGATCACCATCGCCAGGATACACAGTATTACCAGCGGAATACCGATGTTACCGTTACGCAGCAGCGCGAGGAGTTGTTTAGTTGTTTTCGGCATCCAGCTTAAGAACCTCTTTGGGAATGGAAATATGTCTGTTCAGCGAAGGGCGAGCTTGCGAACCGTCACGCCAGTGTTTCATTTGCAGTACATAGGTCAGGACGTGTGCAATCGCCCGATAAAGTTGAAATGGGATCTGTTGATTGACCTGGGTGGTGTAATAAACGGAGCGTGCCAGCTTAGGAAATTCAACTATCTCAATGTTGCTCTCCGCCGCAACCTGACGGATGTACAGCGCGATTTCATCGGTACCTTTAGCGACAACAAAAGGTGCGGCGGCGCGCGATTGGTCATACTGCAGCGCCACGGCATAATGGGTTGGGTTGGTGATCACCACATCGGCTTTTGGCACAACTTTGCGAATTTGCCCCATTGCCATTTGCCGTTGCAGACGACGGATTCTGGCCTTAACTTCTGGCTTACCTTCCTGATTTTTATACTCTTCTTTGATCTCCTGTTTGGTCATTTTAAGCCCTTTTATAAACATTTTTTTTGCCAGAGGGACATCGACCAACGCAAAGAAAATAAACAGGATGATAAAGTTGCGCATAATACCGCTGTACAGCGCCAGGCCATCGCTGACGGCCTGTTTGAAATACAGCTCCTGCAATCCCAGAAAAGCAGCAACGTTATTGCGTACGCTAATCCACAGCATCACCAGCAGGACAATCGCTTTGATCGCCATCTTGCCGGTGTCCACCAGGTGGTCGGTAGAAAATAAGCGGCCAATCCCTTTGAGCGGGCTTAATTTGCTAAAGTCCGGCAAAATTTTCTTCGGCAGGAACAGCCAGCCTCCGGGAATTAGCGAGGCAAACAGCGCGGCGACCGGCATGGGTAACAGCGTCAGAATGAACTTGGCTAAAATCAGCAAATGGTGCTCGAGGAACTGGCCGATGATGTCCGGGTCATTAATGTTCTGCGCATACTGATGCACGCTAATGAAGCTTTCGCGGACAAAATCCTCATACCAGGGGAAGCTGCTGGAAATCACCATAAACGCGGCAAACAGACTGGCGGCAAGCCCCATATCTTTTGAGCGCGGAATTTGCCCCTCTTGCCTGGCTTTGCGAAGTTTTTGCGCCGAGGGTTTTTCTGTTTTTTCTTCGCTGCTGCTATCCGCCATAGTGCCCCTTGAGCGCGTCAAGCTGCTGCAAGACGAAGTTTGCCAGGTGCAGATAGTGGTCGGGCAGGTTGTAAAGCAGCGTCGCAAAGCAGATAAGACCTGCCAGCATGTTGATCGGAAAACCTAAAGAGTACAGGTTGAGCGGAGGCGCAATGCGGTTAAGCAGGCCAAAGCAACCCTGGACAATCAACATGATAAAGGTTGTCGGCAGCGCCAGCAGCGTGGCTGCGGCAAACACCCAGCCCAGTGCCAGGGAAATGGTGCGCAGAGATTGCGGATGCAGCGCATTGCCAATCGGCCAGTAGGTAAAACCTTTGAATAAAATGCTCACCAGCAGCAAATGTCCATCCATCGCAAAGAACAATATCACCGCGTAGATGTTGATCATCTCCGCCAGTACCGTCGTGGACGCGCCGCTGCTGGGATCGTTCATCACCGCCATGCTCATCCCCATATTAAATGAGAGGATCTGGCCCGCCAGCTGCAGCGCTAAAAATAAAAACTGCAGCATCAGGCCAAAAAGCATGCCCCACAGAAACTGCTCTGCGGTCAAAATAATGCTGTTGATCGACAGTAGGCTGTCAGGAACGGGATGGGGGATAAGCGGTGTAATGATAAAGGCCAGCGCCAGGGACAAAATAATGCGTATCCGCACCGTGAGCGCCGCGTTATCCAGCACCGGCGCGTAGTGAATAAACGCCATAACGCGCACGAACGGAAACCACATGCCCAGTATCAGGTTACTTAACTGTGTAACGTCTGTTTCGCGCATGTCAGTGCACCAGAATGGCGGCCTGAGTGAACAGATGCACGCAGAGATCGCTCAACTGGACGATCATCCATTTTCCGCAAATTCCCAATACGGCGAGGGTGACGATAAGCCTGGGCAAAAAACTGAGCGTTTGTTCGTTAATCTGCGTCACGGCCTGAAAAATGCTGACCAGCATCCCCACCAGCAGGCTGGGAACGACCAACACGCAGACTAAAATAATCACGACTTTTATGCCGCTGGCGACGATATCGGCCGCTACATCAATGGTTAACATATCCGAACTCCGTTAGCCTAATCCCAGACCGCGAATACTGGAGGTCAGCGTACCGACGGTCAGCGCCCAGCCATCAATAAGTACAAACAGCATCAGCTTAAAGGGCAGCGACACGATCAGCGGCGACAGCATCATCATCCCCATCGCCATCAGCACGCTGGCGACGATCAGGTCGATTACCAGGAACGGGATGTAAATCATGAAGCCTATCTGGAAGGCAGTTTTAAGTTCGCTCAGCACATACGCCGGTACGATAATGGAGAGATCCTGATCGGCTGCATTACCTTTGGCGTTGGCGATCGTCATTATCTGCGCAATCGCTTTTTTGTTGGTCTGCGCCAGCATAAAGCGCTTCAACGGTGAGGCGGCGGTGCTCAGGGCGTCAGGGAGCGTGATTTGATCGTTTTCGAAAGGCACAACCGCGTGGTCGTAAATGTTGATCCAGATTGGACGCATCACCAGCATGGTTAACGACAGCGCAATGCCAATCAGTATGCGGTTGGGCGGCGTTTGCTGCAGCCCCAACGCCTGACGCAGCAGGGAAAGAACAATAATAAATCGGGTAAAACAGGTCATCATCAGCACCAGAGTAGGCAGAATACCCACCAGGGTCATCAGGAGCAGAACCTGAATTTTTACGCTGTATTCCTGGCTATTGCCGTGCGAAATCACATTCAGCAACGGGATATCTCCCCCTTGCGCACAGGCAAAGGGAGAAAGGATGAGTAATGAGATACCCAGGATGAGCGTGAGTGTTGGTGCGCGTTTCATGGTGCCAGGTCGTTGATTTCATGTGTGTTGAATTCAAGGACGCGCAGGCCATACTTTTCATTGACCACCACCACTTCAGCCTTACCTAACAGGATATTGTTGACCTTAATATCCAGCGGTTCACCGGCGAGCTTGTCCATCTCAATGACGGTGTCGTCATCAATGTTCAGCAGATCGGCCAGCATCACTTCCACGGAGGATACTTCCAGTGTGAGCGTGACTGGAATTCGTTTGAGTAGCGACATCGACTCGGAAAAGCGATCTTCTAAACGTGATACCAGCGATTCTGCTACGGACGGCGCGGGCGGCGTGGTTGTTTCGGGCGCTAACTCGAAACCTTGCTCTAAAATATCTTCTGGCTTACTCATAGGATTTCTCCGTCTTGCTCGTTAATTCGGACAAAAACAGTTTGTCTTTGTCCTCTACGATCAGGGCATTAAATAATTCGGATTTCCCGATATAAACAGGGAAAGTATCAGGCATGGCGATAGGTAAAATATCCCCGGGCTTGATTGTTGTCAGGTCGGCGACATTGAGGGGGATTTCTGCAATTTTGACGTTCATGGTCAGCGGCAGCGTATGAACAATTTCTTTGATCAGCGTTTTTTTACGCGTCTCAATGCTGGCTTTATCAACCTGCTTTTTCTTCTCGCCGTGCTCGCTACGACGGATTAAATTCAGAATGTAATCAGTATGGGAATCGTCCAATAAGATGCGGAAACTGCAATTTTCCTCATCACCTAAAACAAATGTAAGCTGATACGCCCAATGTGTTTGTACGGTACTGCTGTCCGGTTTTAGCGTCAGCGGAATACCCGATATATTTTTATTAAAAATAATATTGCTAATATCCAGAGCCAGTCTGCTTCGCAGCCGGATTTCTGTTTTGGTCGGTAAATCATCTTCTGATTTTTCGTCTGCAAGCGATGACGTCAGACCATAAAAGTTGCCTAGCAACATTAACAATAGCGCGCGGTCGATATCAAAGGCCAAATGCCCAACCTGCGAGACTAATAGCTCTGCACTTTTATTGATAACATCCATCTCGCATTGTATTTTTCTGAGTGTTATATTTGTGCGGTGTTTTTTGAGGAAATAGTTTCCAAGATGTGATTCAATTGTATCAAAATTACCCGTGAACATAGTCGGCAGACGATGATAAGGACGCCCAAGCCGGTTTCCTTCAAGTTTAAAGATTCCGGGCGTTTGACTATATTTCAGCATGGTACGCTTTCTCAGCTGTAATTTCTGGGACGGATGAATTGATATCAAATCCCGCGGTTATCAAAGAAAAAATAAATCCATTTAATTTATGGTTCATCCTTGACGCTATTCTCATATTATTGAAGTCCATTAGATATGAAATGCAGTACCTACTCTCGTCTCTGATGTAGGGCTGGACATTAGATAATTTACCCATTTTCTCTGCAAGTTATTAATGGCATTAGGCTATAATTAAAAAATAATTAATTACGTCTGCGTGATACTCCCCACTAATAAGCTTACCTTCTTAGGGCATGTCTTGTGTTGCTGGTTTTTATGTTTAAATCAATCTAAGTTATTGTTTTTGTTAAAATAATATTTTTATTATCTTTTAATTTAGGATTGTTAATGGCTCCGGTGTTAGTATTTTTTTAGGAAAAACCCTATTTGAAAATAGTCTTCGATAGGGCAGCCCTTTGATGGGGCGGTAAAACATGAGCAAGGATGGGATTAAGACATGGCACGGGCGATATCTATTATTCGATGATTGTGCTTTGGAATGATGTGTATATTTCTCGTAACGGATGTTAACTTTACTTCTAAGTGTAAAATAATCATGTTTGAACTTATTGCCGAAGCAGCCTCCAGTATCAATGTTTTTTCAATGGCAAGGCGTATTGCTGCGTTTAATGTTCCAGTCCTTATCCATGGTGAAACAGGTACTGGTAAAGAATGTGTCGCCAAATTTATCCATTCAATTGCGTTTGCGCAGAATCCTCAGGCACCTTATATCGGGGTGAACTGTGCCGCTATCCCTGAAAATATGCTGGAAGCCACGCTGTTTGGCTATGATAAAGGTGCATTCACCGGGGCAGTGGCTACCGTGCCGGGGAAAATGGAATTAGCCAATAACGGCACATTACTGCTGGATGAGATTGGCGATATGCCTTTAGCGCTACAGGCTAAAATATTGCGTGTATTGCAGGAACAACAGGTTGAGCGCTTAGGCAGTAACCGTTTAATCAAACTGAACTTCCGTTTAATTGCCTGTACCAATAAAAATATTGAAAAAGAGGTGGCCGCAGGACGCTTCAGAGAAGATCTCTATTATCGGTTATCAGTTATTCCGTTGACCATGCCGCCGCTGCGTGAACGTATGGAAGACATTTTTCCGCTGGCAGAGTCCTTTATCAAAAAATACTCCACGGTGCTGGTTAAAAATATCAAGCTTTCTGAGTCGTCACGCCGGGCGTTACTCAGCTACGAATGGCCGGGTAACGTGCGTCAACTAGAGAACGCTATTCAACGAGGGATGATCCTTAATCGTGATGGCGTTATTTATCCCGATACCTTAGGTCTGCCATCCATTGAGTCAGATTCCTGGAGCGAGCCGCAATGGCAGACAAAGCCCAGTCTGCCAATAACGACCAGCGATAATCTGGGCCAGCATGGCCGTAGCGCGCAGTATCAATATATCGCTGACCTGATGCGTAAATATCAGGGCAATAAAACCAAAATTGCTGATTTGTTAGGCATTACCCCACGCGCGCTTCGTTATCGTCTGGCGTCAATGCGAAAGCAGGGAATTGAGATCTTTTCCTGAATCAGTCTGTGGTACCGAGAACGCTTTTTACATTTTAAGAGTAGGTCATGAGCATAAATACGATAGCCCCAGCCAGTACGATGCAGACGCAAATGATGCAGGACATGCAGCAGATGAAAGCGGTCGCGCAGGCACCCGTCCTTTCGCCGATGCAGATTAACGCCGTGGGCACCCAACTGGCATCTTCTCCGGTTTCGTTCGACCGCGTCATGCAAGGTGCGCTGAATCATGTTGATCAATTCCAGCAGGTCGCGGAGCAAAAGCAAACGGCCATTGAAATGGGGAAAAGTGATGACCTGGCGGGGGCCATGATTGCCAGTCAGCAGGCATCGTTATCGTTTTCTGCGCTGGTACAGGTCCGAAATAAAGTGGCTTCCGGATTCAATGACCTGATGAGCATGTCAGTCTAACGCTATGAATGAATTAATAAAAAAAATCACTCAGTTTTTACCCTCGTTCTCTTTCAGACTGGATGGTAATAAACGCCTGATACTGGTGGCGGCTGCGGCTCTGGCGGCTACCGCCATAATTGTCAGCGTGCTATGGAACGGTAACCACGGCTATGTTTCGCTGTACGGTAGCCAGGAAAATCTCCCGGTATCTCAGATAGTCACCGTGCTGGACGGCGAAAAGCTGGAATACCGTATCGACCCGCAAAGCGGGCAAATTCTGGTTCCGGAAGACGCGCTGTCTAAAACGCGGATGACGCTGGCGGCGAAGGGCGTGCAGGCCATGCTGCCCAGCGGCTACGAGCTGATGGATAAAGACGAAGTGCTGGGCGCCAGTCAGTTTGTGCAGAATGTCCGCTATAAGCGAAGTCTGGAAGGCGAACTGGCGCAGAGCATCATGACGCTGGACGCCGTCGAGAGCGCCCGCGTGCACCTGGCACTGAATGAAGAGAGTTCCTTTGTCGTCAGCGACGAGCCGCAAAACAGCGCCTCGGTCGTGGTGCGTCTGCATTACGGCAGCAAGCTGGGTATGGATCAGGTCAATGCCATTGTGCATTTGGTGTCCGGCAGCGTACCTAATTTGAATGCGTCGAAGGTTAGCGTCGTCGACCAGGCGGGGAATTTACTGTCCGACGGCATTGGCGCGGGAGAAGCCGTTTCTGCGGCGACGCGTAAGCACGACCAGATCCTCAAGGATATTCAGGATAAGACCCGCGCCAGTCTCGCAAATGTCCTCGACTCGCTGGTCGGCACCGGCAACTATCGGGTGAGCGTGATGCCAGATCTCGATCTGAGCAATATCGACGAAACCCAGGAGCATTACGGCGATACGCCGAAGGTGAATCGTGAAGAAACGGTGCTCGATAGCGATACCAACCAAATTGCCATGGGGATCCCCGGCTCGCTGAGCAATCGTCCTCCGTTGGCGACGAACCAGGTAGGAAACGGCGCCGCCGGGACAACGCCAGAAGAGTCTCGCCAGCCAGCAGCGTTGTCAAAACATAGCGAGAACAAACGCGATTATTCGTGGGACCGTAGCGTTGAGCATATCCAGCATCCAGGATTCGATATCAAACGGTTAAATGTGGCCGTCGTGCTCAACCAGAGTGCGCCTGCATTGAAGAACTGGAAACCGGAACAAACCACCCAGTTGACGGCGCTGTTGAATAACGCTGCCGGAATTGATGCCAGACGTGGCGACAATCTGTCTTTATCGCTGCTCAACTTTGTGCCGCAGTCGATCCCCGTCGAGCCGGTGCTGCCTTTCTGGAAGGATGACAGCATTCTGGCCTGGGTTCGCTTAATTGGCTGCGGCCTGCTGGCTTTACTGCTGCTGCTGTTTGTCGTGCGCCCGGTGATGAAACGTTTGACCGCCGAGCGCCGCCGGACCTCACCGCCTGAACTGGCGCTGGACGCCGTACCTATCGCGATTCCTGCGGACAAACCCCATTTTGCGGCTGCTGAAGATGAACGTAAAAATATCGAACTGCCTTCTTTCCCTGGTGACGATAGCCTGCCTTCGCAGAGTTCTGGTCTGGAAGTGAAGCTGGAGTTCCTGCAAAAACTGGCGATGAGCGACACCGATCGCGTAGCTGAAGTTCTCAGACAATGGATTACCAGCAATGAGCGAATTGACAATAAATAACGGTAGTAACAACAGCTACCTGGAACAGGCAGCAATTTTATTGCTGTGTCTGGGCGAGGAGGCGGCAGCCACAGTGATGCAAAAGCTCAGCCGCGAAGAGGTGGTTCGTCTGAGTGAAAACATGGCGCGTCTGTCAGGCGTAAAAACCAGCATGGCGAAAAAAGTGATCAATAACTTTTTTGATGAGTTCCGCGAGCAGAGCGGCATTAACGGCGCCTCGCGTTCCATGCTGCAAGGGATCCTCAATAAAGCGCTGGGAACGGAAATCGCCAGCAGCGTGATCAACGGCATTTACGGTGATGAGATCCGCTCACGAATGGCGCGTTTGCAATGGGTGGAACCGCGCCAACTGGCGATACTGATCTCAGAAGAACATTTGCAATTGCAGGCCGTCTTCCTTGCCTTCCTGACGCCGGAGATCTCAGCGACGGTACTGTCTTACATGAATGAGTCGGTGCAAAACGAGATCCTCTATCGGGTTGCCAAGCTTAACGATGTGAACCGCGACGTGGTGGATGAGCTGGATCGGTTGATCGAACGTGGGCTGTCAGTGCTGTCTGAACACGGTTCGAAAGTGAAGGGGATCAAGCAGGCTGCGGATATCGTGAACCGCTTCCAGGGTAATCAACAGGTGATCCTCGATCAGCTGCGCGAACGCGATGAAGATGTCCTCGAACAGTTGCAGGACGAAATGTACGACTTCTTCATTCTGAGCCGCCAAAGTGATGAAGTGCGTCGTCGCCTGCTCGACGAAGTGCCGATGGAAGACTGGGCGGTGGCGCTGAAAGGGACCGAAGCGCTGTTGCGCCGCTCGATTTATGCCGTGATGCCTAAGCGTCAGGTCCAACAGCTGGAGGCGATAACGTCGCGCCTGGGTCCGGTTCCGGTGAGCCGTATTGAGCAGATCCGCCGTGAAATTATGGGGATTGCCCGCGAGCTTGAGGAAGCGGGTGAAATTCAGCTACAGCTGTTTGCTGAACAGACGGCGGAGTAACACATGGCGATTGAAACCATTCGTGGTCGTTACCGACTGCACCGTTTTCCCCCTCGCCAGCGCCATTTGCAGGCTGAACAGCTCACGCCGGGGATCACGCCGGCGGATTATCAGCGCCAGTTGATGGATGGCTTCCAGGAAGGACTGCAAAAAGGATTTGAACAAGGGATGACCGAAGGCCAGGAGCAGGGCTTTCAGGAAGGCCATCAGAAGGGCCACGATGAAGGCCGTCGTCAGGGATACACTGAAGGCAGCCTGGCCGGACAGCAGGAAGGGCGCAAGCAGTTTGAGCGGGCAGCGCAGCCGCTGGCAGTTATCTCCGACAAAGTGAACGACTACCTGGCGCACATTCAGCGTAAACAGCGGGAGGACCTGCTGCAGCTGGTGGAAAAGGTTACGCGTCAGGTGATTCGTTGCGAGCTGGCGCTGCAACCGACGCAGTTGCTATCGCTGGTTGAAGAGGCGATTTCGGCCTTTCCGGCGATGCCTGAGTCGCTACAGGTCCTACTGAGTAATGAAGAGTTTAACCGTATCAAAGACGCTGCGCCGGAGAAAGTCGCTGAATGGGGGTTGACCCCATCTCCCGATCTGCAGGCAGGCGAGTGTCGGGTAATTACCGATAAATCCGAGCTGGATATTGGCTGCGAGCATCGTCTCGACCAATGCATGTCGGCGCTGAAAGAGTCGCTGCTGCCGGAGCCGACGGGTGAGTGACCTATCCTGCTTTGACAACGCGCTGCGCTCCATTGAGTCGATCCCTTTAGCCCGGGTTGCCGGGCGACTGGTGCGCGTGAACGGCATTTTGCTGGAGAGCGTGGGCTGTCCGCTGGTGACCGGCCAGCTGTGCCGCGTCGAAAGCGCCAACCATACGTTGATCGATGCGCAGGCGGTGGGGTTTAACCGCGATATCACCTACCTGATGCCCTTCAAGCACCCCGTCGGGCTGATGGCGGGTGCGCGCGTTTTCCCCGAAGAAAAAGCGCAGGAGATCCTGATAAGCGAAAGCTGGCTGGGGCGGGTAGTCAATGGTCTGGGCGAACCGCTGGATGCCAAAGGGCGTCTGACGGGCAATGACGTGCTGCCGCCTCAGGCACCTTCCATCAACCCCCTCACGCGCCGGTCGGTGAATCAACCGCTGGATGTCGGCGTGAAAGCAATCAACGGCCTGCTCACTATCGGCAAAGGCCAGCGCGTGGGTCTGATGGCCGGTAGCGGTGTGGGTAAAAGCGTGCTGCTGGGGATGATCACCCGCCAGACGAAGGCCGACATCGTGGTGGTGGGGTTGATTGGCGAGCGTGGCCGCGAGGTGAAGGAGTTTATCGATCACTCGCTGGGCGCGGAAGGGTTGGCAAAATCTATTATCGTGGCGGCACCGGCGGATGAGTCGCCGTTAATGCGTTTGAAAGCCACCGAGCTGTGCCACTCTATCGCCGCCTGGTTTCGCGATCGCGGACATCACGTTTTACTGCTGGTGGATTCGTTAACCCGTTATGCCATGGCGCAGCGTGAAATCGCGCTGTCCCTGGGCGAACCTCCGGCGACGAAAGGCTATCCGCCGTCGGCGTTCGGCATGATCCCTAAGCTTGTGGAAAGCGCGGGTAACAGTGAAAGCGAAGGGTCGATGACCGCCATTTACACGGTACTGGCGGAAGGGGACGATCAGCAGGATCCGATCGTCGACTGCGCGCGTGCGGTGCTGGACGGGCATATCGTACTAACCCGTAAGCTGGCGGAGGCCGGACACTATCCAGCCATTGATATTGGGCAGTCGATCAGTCGATGCATGACCCAGGTCACGCCCAAGGAACACCAACAGTCGGCCCGTCTGCTGAAACAAAACTATGCCGCCTATATGGAAATTAAGCCACTGATCCCATTGGGTGGATATGTTGCAGGAGCTGATCCCAGCGTGGATAAGGCCGTCAAAGTGTTCCCCGCCATCGAGCGTTTTCTGCGCCAGGAAGTCAGTGAACCGGCCTCTCTGGAACTGGTGCAAAGCCGCTTACAGACCTTGTTTCCGCTGGCGAAGAAAACGGAAGGTAAATAATTATGCGGCAAATTATCGATACCCTGGCGCAACTGCAGCGCCTGCGGGATAAATCGGTCAAAGACATGACGGTACAGCTGGCTAAACAGCAGCAGGTTTGTACTGGTTTTGACAATAACATCAAAGCGCTGGGCTACCTGATCCAAAAAACCGGCACCGGCGTTGACGCGCCTTCGGTTGAATCACTCAAAAACGTGACCGGATACAAAGGCACGCTGCGCACGGTTATTGCCTGGCAAGAACAGGAAAAAACGCTGGCTAAAATCAAAGAGCAGCGTATTCAGAAAAACCTCGTCGCGGCGGCCTGCGAAGAGAAAATCGTCGCCATGACGCTCGATGATAAGCGCTACGAGTTGAGCAATGAGGCGCAGGTAAAAGAGCAAAAAGCCATAGATGAAATTGCCGCGCAATGCTGGCTACGACAGAAGACGCTGGGGCTGGTATGAAAACGATCATTACTTTTGGCACGTTTGATGTTTTTCATATCGGGCATCTGCATATTCTGCAACGCGCCGGGCAGTTGGGGGAGCGACTGATCGTCGGTATCTCTTCCGATGCGCTAAATATGCAGAAAAAAGGCCGGATGCCGGTTTACAGCCAAAACGATCGCATGGAGATTGTTGCCGGCTTGAAATGTGTGGACAGCGTGTTTCTCGAAGAGTCGCTGGAGAAAAAAGCGGATTATATTCGCCAGTTTAACGCCGATACGCTGGTGATGGGTGATGACTGGGCAGGGCGCTTTGATAGTTTGTCGTACCTGTGCGAAGTGGTCTATTTTCCCAGAACGCCATCGATTTCGACCACCTCGATTATTGAGGTGGTGAAAATGCTTACAACCTGAAAATAAGAAATCACTATCAGTAGGTGCTTATATTTTATGAATACTATTGAAAATCTTCTTTTTAATGAGCATCTGAAATCATTTTCAGAAATTTCAAACAAAAAAAAGAAAAAGAATTTGGTTGTTTTTATAGGGCATGATTCATTTTCTGAAAATTCTAAATATTTATTTTTATCAATGGTTAGAAATGGTTCTGTCGATTGTATATGGTGTACAGAAAATAAAAGCATTGTTGACGAGTTAACAGCTGCGAACTTACCTGTTCATCATTTGGGTTTGAATGATACTGCGACAATAAACCTGCTACTTGAAGCTAGAATAGCTATATTTAGCATCACGCCATATGTAGCAATTAAAAAAAATATATATTATTACGCCTGCCTTGCGGGGGCGATAAAGATACAGTTATGGCATGGAATATCAGTTAAAAAATTAATGTTGCAACTAACGCCATATATCTCATTAAGGAATGTAAATCATGCTTTGGCAACAAGCTGGGCATGCAATGTTGATTACTTTTTAAGCCCATCTACTTTGCTGGATGATTATTGGAAAGAAGCCTTTGGATGTGATAACATCATTCATGCAGGTTATCCTAGGAATGAAGTCATTGTTCGGGATGCCTATCCATCTGAAATGATTGGAGCGAAATTTTCACCTGCTGTAGATCTGGCGATAAAAAGCAACAGGAAGAAAATAATTATTATGCCAACATGGCAGAGAGATAAAGTTTCGCCAGTATTAACATCAGAATTTCTTACCAATGTAATGAGGTTTGCAATAAAAAATAGTGTTGATGTATATCTAAAAGTTCATAAGCATTATTATGATTTTGGCTCAAATCAGGCTGACTTTTCCCTTCTGAAGGTAAAAGGGTTTTACTATATAGATAATGATATTGATATCTATCCTCATTTAAATAAATTCGATCTATTACTTACTGATTACTCTTCCGTAATGTTCGATTTCTTATTAACAGGCAAGCCTATTGTTGCTTATGATTTTTCTGAAAAATCACATCAAAACTACGAACCAGATTATTCACTATTGCCAGTTAATGATGATTTCATATATAAAATAGCGGATGATAATGTAGAGCAGATCTTGAATAAAGCTATCCGTGCGGATGGAAAAAAAGGTTTAAGGATGAAGGCTATTGAATCTTTATTTCATGGAGAAGCACATCTTGCCTGTGAAAATATATTTCATAAAATAAAAAATATACTTATTAATACTTGGTAAGTCATTAAGCCGCCATTGAATTCCATCAATGGCGGTTTTGTTTAACTATCTATAAGCATCTCAATTTGATTGATATCAAATGTAGGTATTTGTGTGTGACTAAACACATCAAGCCTTTCGCGGAAACTATCATCAATGAAAATAGCGTTACGTTCTGTAATATAGATACTTTTTTTATCCTTCTGCCCCAAATGCGTAATGGTATCAAAAACATTGTCAAGACGCATTTCCCTCAAGGAGGAATGTATGTTTCCAGCATGACGCGTGATTAAGTGTAGCTTTATTCCATTATTTATGCATTGATACAAAAATGTGATTACCAGCAAGCATAATTTTCCGTTATTAACAATAGTGTCATCGTAATCTATATAGACGTGTTTGAACTTAATTCTGTGCTGATATCTGTTTGATAAACTTCTGGTTATTTGGATATCATTTATTGTTGGGAGTATATTAATATTAACCCGCATGCTTTCATAAAGAGTCAGCATTGCAAAGTTAATACCGGCAACTCTATTAAGCGCCATTGTGCCAGCAATACGCGGCGCAACTTCCAGTAATGTCAAAGTACCCGAAGCTGAACGCTTCAACTGAAAAAACCATGCACCGTAGAGCTGTAATTTCTGCGAAATAGCGCGAGCATAAGCATCCACTTCCGGCAGACTCACTAACGTTGAGGTCATTGCAATACCGGCACGTATACGTGAGCGTATGCGAGGTTGGCAAAACAATAACCCCTGCGCGCGATCGGAAAAACAGTCCACGGTGAACTCTTCACCGTTTAAATATTCACATATGATCAGGTCATTTCTCTCTGCGAGAATCGATGCCAGCCTCTCTGGGGAATCAACCCGCAAAGCTCCCTGCGCACCTTGCCCGCGGTCGGGTTTGACAAATACGGGCCACTGCGCGATCGCGCTGGGATCATTGAATACGGCTGGCAGAGGGACCGCACCTTTAAGCGCCTGGTAGGTTTTACTTTTAAACCGCGTGATGCGGCATGTTTCCTGTGACGGGCAGAGTACCGTAGCGGAAAGCGCCTTCCGGTTTTCAGACAGAAAAAGAAGAGCGTCATCATGAGCCGGAAAAATATAATCAATACTTTCTTGCACAAGTAATGCCTGTAAGACAGGTAACCCATCATGATGCGTAACATCTGGCACGACATGGTATTCGCAAGCGTAATGTCGGGCATGGCTGTCGTAGTCGGCACCAGCAAGAACCAGATTAATGTTTTTTTCGTTGCGCAGAGACAGGTAAATCTCACGCCCAATCTCAGTTCCCGCCGGGAAGATAAGGACATTGATCATGCGGTTATCAGCTCGATAATGGTGCTGAGTTCAGCGGATGTCATATCTGGATAAATCGGCAGGCACAGCACCTGTTCGGCGATTTGGTTTGCCACAGGCAGCGTCTCTTTATTGGCGCCAGGCATGTTTTTGTACATGTTAAGATTCGACAGCAATGGGTAAAAATAACGACGCGTTAAAATGTTATATTTTTTGAGATAATCGTATAACGCATCTCGCGACATTTTATAGTCGGGACGCACCAGGATCGGGAAGTAACTGTAGTTACTCTTGTGATTCGCGTTGCCTGCCGGAATGAAAATGCCTTGCGTATTGGCTAACTGCTCACGGTAACATTTATCGATTTGTTGGCGCTTAGCTATCGCTTCATCAATATACTTTAACTGCAAGAGGCCAAAAGCAGCTTGAACTTCATTCATTTTTCCATTGATACCAGGGGCAACAACGGTTAACTCGTCAGCAATACCAAAGTTTTTCAGGTAATCGATTCGTTGTTTTGTTTTTTTATCGTAGCTAACAATGGCACCTCCCTCAAAAGTATTGAACACTTTAGTTGCATGGAAGCTCAGTACCGAAAGATCGCCATGGCGAAGGATGCTCCCGACACAATCTTCTACGGCAAAAGCATGTGCTGCATCATAAATGACGGGAATGCCGTAATTATTGGATATTTCTTCTATTTCATCGGTATTGCAATTTTGGCCGTAGACATGTACCGGCATGATTAACCCTGTTTTTGGAGTAATAGCAGATTCAATCAGATGCGGGTTGATGTTGAAACTGTGTGGATCAATATCAACAAATACTGGCGTTAATTGATTCCACAGGATGCTATGCGTAGTGGCAACAAAAGAGTAAGGAGTAGTAATGACCTCACCCTTAATGCGTAGCGTTTGCATTGCGGCAATTAACGCGATAGTCGCATTACAAAACAGCGAGATATAAGGTACGTTTAAATAAGACGCTAACCTCTCCTCTAGCAGTTGATGCATGGTGCCGTTATTTGTTAACTGCTTACTTGACCAGATCTCTTGCAGATATGGCATAAACTCCTCGAGTGGAGGCAAGAAAGGTTTGGTAACCGTGATAAGGTTTGGTTCTGCTTGTTTCATTGCTGAAGATCCTGAGAGAATTTTGCGCTGATTTGTTGGTATTGGTCGGGCAGTCTGCTTTTGAGGCTGGAGAGGATCGTGTTTTTTATTTTATTATCAGTAATGCTCTTTAAGGCCGCGAAATATAATTTCGGTAAAATCTCCAGACGAACGTCACAATAAATGATGGCTTGCACAATATGATATTGCGCTTTGGTAACATCTTTATTGTGGATGGCCGCGATAAATCCCTGGAAATGCAACAAAGGGTCCGTTGGTCGCTCAATCAACAGTTCGTCAATCTCTTCCTTGACCAGCATATGATCGGGGTGAGCATATTGTTTCCAGCGACTGTTCATCGCTTCTACCCAGGCGTCTTCATGTTTCCACTGATTAAGGATCATCATCCGGTTTCGGTACATTAATTTGCTGTTATCTTTTCTGTACCAGGTGTTGTTGTTATGGCGGCGGTAGTAAGCGACTAAACGTCGGGATGAAATAAAATCCCCCTGGCGGGAAAGTTTCAGAAACATATCCCAGTCTTCCTGTACCAGTTCAGGATCGGAGCGTTCTATCTTCAGATACGCCTCGCGGTGGATTAACGATCCGATATAAAGACTGAAATTTCCAGACACCAGCAGATAATGAAAAACATCGCCATCAAGAAATATATCGCTGTAGGGAAAATGCGAGCCATCAGGCATGATGACCTCAATGGCGCTATAGCACATTACACAGTGCGGGTTTTTCTCTAACACATTAACCTGGTGAGAGATTTTAGTGGGAACAATAAGATCGTCTGAGTCGACCACGGCAATATATTTTCCCGTGGCCATGTTCATGGCTTCGATGATCGGTTTATCGCCGATTTTATCCTTCTGCGAATAATAGTTGGTCTCCCGCAGTATCGTTTTGCAATTATATTTCTGCTGGTATTTTTTTATGATCCCGACGGACCGATCAGTAGAGGCATCATCGACGATAATGACTTCGGTGTTTTTCCATGTCTGGTTAAAGACGCTATCCAGCGCCTCTTCAAGGAAAGCGTCGTGGTTATAACTGGTAACGATAATACTCACTAAAGGCGTTGGCATAGCGTAATCTCTGGCGAAAATTATTGTGTTATCAACTAAATAGCTTCTGCTGCAAACTAAGCAGTAACGTATTGCTCTGCTGCCTGGACGAGGCATCGATGAGCTCTACGATCTCCTGCGCCGCCCGTTTCCCCGCCTGACCATCCATAAACGCATCGCAATAGTGATGGCGAATCTCAGCCAATGGCGCTTCCAGCGCAGCCCAGTCAAATCCGGCAGAGATTGCGTGGCGCAGGCTCTGTATATCCTGTGCCACCGGAAGGATGTTACGGATACGCTGATCCGCGCTGTCGGGGGTCGAGAAACTTTGTTGGCCATCCAGCAGAGAGCTCATCTCCGGCCAGCTCAGTAAAATGACGCGTTTATTCATATGAAGGGCGTCAAAAATAAAGCCGCTGCTGTCCGTCAGCACATAATCCGCCTGCGCAATAAGCGCCAGCAGATGCTGCGGATCGTCCAGTCTGTTTTTTAAGTAGCGTTGCGCGAGTGCCAGAGAGGCGGCTTCTTCCGGCCTGTGCTGGGTGCCATGATGCAGTTTGGTAACGACATTATATTCATGGCTTAACCGGCTGAGCTGCTCCGCCCAATGGGGGAGCGAGCTTAGCGCGCCATAGGTTGGGGCATACAGAATGGTTTGTTTTTTCGCATTGAGCTTCAGGCTGTTTGGCAACGTGTTATCAAAAGTGTGGTTGTGCCACTCATCGAAGCGGGGATTGCCGACCACTTTTGCACTGCCGCCAATATCAAGTGCGTGCTGGCTGTAGTGGCTGTAGCACAGGATACGATGATACAAAGCGTTCCACCAGGCATGGTTCCACTCTTCTTTTGCCAGCCCATACATGGCACGCACATGGGTATCCGCCAGTCCGTTTAGCAACGGCGTTTAGTAAGGGCTGACCAGGCATTTGAAACGCTGGCGTTGCTCAATGACTGTAGAAAGGCGTGTTCCGCCCAGCGTGGGGTCATTAATGGTTTTAATCGTCGCTGTCATTTCATCCAGAAACGACTTGTGTATTTTGTCACTCACCAACAACGAGCAAGTATGGCCCATCGCCTGAAGCGCGGTTATGATGGGGCGGTACACTGTGTAATGCAGCGACGTTTCCATATAGAAACCAATCCTATCGCTATTTGACAAAACAGGGAGAGCTTGTGAACTAACTGGATTTGATTGGCGTATAGGTTTTTTATTAATTTTATTGAAGTAAAAAACTATATTATCGGTCTCTTTCTTCTCTATATCACTGTAACCAGGACGTTGATAGCAAATGCTTGGATAGCAGGCGAGCCATTTACCTTTATGTATTAATGCCTGCCATTGTTCTTCGACCACATGTGAAAGGTCGCTTTCCATTTGTTTGGACAATGTTGAATAATAATGACTATTTACCAGATATGCGCATACTTTATTACAGTCACGCGCATGAATCATGCCGTTAAGGCTTTTGAGTACATTCCCCCGCTTAATTTCTCCACCGAAAATAATAACTTCCCATGGAAAGGTAGGCAGAGCATTGAGTAGAGAATTCAGTACCCGGATATGCTTTTCTTGTTTCAGAATAACGCTATCGTCTTCCAGTAGCAGATAGTTTTTCCAGCCCTGCCGTTGAGCCAGTTTGAGTGCCTTCAGATGAGACTGACGTCGGCCTAACTGGCCATTTTCGGCTTCACATGCTGCCAGACGGGTTATTTTTTCTGCAGGAATATTGAGTTGCGTGAGTTCTTGCTGAATGAGTGTCAAGCGGTCTGTACGTGAATTCATATTCACGACTACGACTTGATCAATGTTGTCCCAGCGGATCGGTTGATTATGGGTTGCATTATGCAGACTTTGGTACCAGTTTTTCAGCATAGGGTCTGCGATAGACTGGGCCAGGGGCGTTTTCAGTGGTTCACTTGCCCCCAGTACAAAATCTTTATCAAATGTATTTTGGCTGTGCGAGATACAGATGATGGTGCGCTCGCCCGGCAATTGCAGTGGATTCACGGTGAATTGGTTGGTGAATCCCTCTTCTTCGCCTAAGTTACATTCATCATTATAACGATGCTTTTTCAAATAATTGCGATGGTAGCAAAAAGTGCCGTTGAGAATGTTTTGCGGGCCAAAGCTACGGCTTTTAAATAAGCGGTTGATATGGCTGTACCAGATGGGGATCTGATCGGAGCCCGAAATCAGCGCCCGGTGGCGCTGCATCATCTCAATGGTGTAAGAGATTTTATCTGATGGGTAATAGTCGTCATCATCCATACAAATAATGTACTCGCCGCACGCCAGCTCATTGAGCATATTGCGTTTTCTGCCCAGATCGAGCTTTTCCGGGTGATAGATATAGCGAATATTAAATTTCTCAGGGTGGTTTTGCGTCAGTCTGTCGATGATCGATTGATGGCTCTGTGGTGAATCATCAAGGATCACCAGTTCCCGGCGGTCGGCGGGATAATCCTGATACCGGTACATGTACAGTAAGTAGGGTAAGAAGGCGCCGCGATTCCACGTGGGGGTGACGACGCTGACAAACGGCTTTTCACGACCCGTATCCAGTGTTTTAACAATGCCGGTCAGGGCGGAACGTGCTTTGGAGGATTCAGACATGGTGATGTGTATTCGCGCTTCGAAAGGGCCGGATGTTCACCCGGCCAACAGGGGCTAACGGGTAAGCAGAGAGAATGCTGAGAGCAAAGTCTCTCCCGGCATAATGCTCAGAATGTGTTCACGCATTGATGTGGCATCATCGCTGCTGCGCCACTCTTCAAACATGGCAAACAGCGCATAGATATCCTCAGGGTTCAGCATGGAATCATCCATCGTCCACAGGCAAAGCATGGTTCGGATCATAAAGAAATCGCAGACAAGCTCGAAGTAGCGCTGGATGACACCTTCGCTGTCATGTTGCGGGAACATGTCATGATAGAGCCGGTAGATCAGATAGTTACTGAAGATCCATGCGTCCTGCGAGAAGTACGCTGCGTGTGTATTAAGCCACTGATCCTGCAATTGCTGTTGGAGTAAGGCTTCACTGTTCGCATCCTGTAGCATCAGCAGGCTGACCTGGAGAGGTAATGTGAGTTTACGCGTACTTTCCGGCAGCAGATCCCAACTGAATTCACAACTGCCCATACGGGTAATTAATTCACGCTGTAGCTGGGGCAGGCTTGGTAATTGTGTAAACTGATCCTGCAGTTTTCCTTCCTGTACATGGCCTGCGAGGATTTGCGGCAACGACGCCAGTTTTTCCAGCACCGCTTCGCTATCGCCAAGGCACTTCTCGGAAAAAGAGAGCATGATGCCCAGGGCATATAAGCGCAGTTCTGGCGACAAACCGGGCAGCGTGACGGTATTCAGGGCTGCTTGATTCAAAACCTGCTCGCGTTGAGACAGAGCACGGCTTTGCGCCCCAGATTCACATTGTGTGGCGTGTAAAACGAAGGCATTGGGATCGCCTAATGCCGCCTGGCAGCTGGCCGGGTCGGTTAAGCTCAGACTTTGACGAATTTCTGTTGTCCAACACTGGCTGATATGCAGCGCAGAGTCCGGATGGTGGGATAAAAACACCCGGACAAAGTCGGGTTCGTAGCAATCAATCATACTCATAACGTGTTCTCAGCAATCCCAATATTCAAATCTGACTGATATCTTGCAATATCCATGCCTGAATTTTATTTTTAATCATATCAGTGGGTTGGGTGTTGCGCGGAAAGCGAGTTTCCGCAGCAAGGAAGGAAGTTTTAGCGCTGATAAATGAAATCTGGCTCTGTACCTAAAAAAGCCTGAATAAATTCATACTGGCGGATCAGCAGATCGCCATTTTTTTCGTTGTACGCCTTGCAGCGTTTCGCTTTTTGCTCAAGACTTTGCCACCAGCCCTCTGCGGCATTTTTCTGTACGCCAGGCAACCAGCTAAATACCTGCTCCATCCCTGCACGATCGATGCTCACGCCCAGCAGTTGTAGGATCGTTCGGCGCTGCTGGCTGCTGTTTTGCAACTGCTCATAATGCTGTTGGATCGTGTCATTGACCAACAGCAGCTCTTCACTGGCGCGACGGATCATGCACAGACGTTGTTGTTCCAATTGGTGTCTGAGCGCGTCATATCGCATCCCGTCTTCCCGGATGCCCTGAAGCAGAGTTTTCACCTGCTGTAGCCTGGTACTCACTGTTGTAGCCTCTTATTTCTGGAAAAAGCTGAGCATGTCGCCAGCCAACTGCTGGGTATCAACCTGCATGTCGCCTGCGGCCAGCATGGCCTGCATTTGCGCTACTTTGTCGTAATCAACGTCGCTTTGCGGATCGCTGTTCAGCGTTTGCTGCGCTGTTTGCAATCCCGCCTGAGTAATATCATCGGCGGAAAGCGTCGCGGCGTTGGAGGTTGTGGTCTGCGCGCTGCTCTTATCTGAACGCGTTTGTCCGGTTGTTGATGCAGGGCGATTGCCAGGCAGCGTTGGGGTAATTTTCATAGCAACCTCGTACATATTTCGTTGGGTTGGTTATCTGTTATTGGCTAAAAGCGACGGCAATAGAGGAAAACTTTAATCCCATCACAAAAAATCCCTTCACTGCTCAGCAGTGAGCGTAGTGACCACGCCGACATCGTCCACCACACCGCTGACAATCCGCTGGCTGCTGCTGTTACGAATTTTTATCACATCCCCTTTACGACCGTTTTTCAACGCCACGCCCGGCATCGAGGCGGTAATCCCGGCCATACGGGAGACGATCGTCACCGGCTGGTCGCGTTTAACCATTACGGGCTGAACCAACTCGCTACGGGTAATCGGTTTACCCGGCTGCAGGGCGCGTTTGCTGGTGAGACCAATCGCCTCATCCATATTTGTCATCAACCCTTCCCGCTGGTTGCTGATGTTGAATTTTTTAAGCTGCAGGTCATCGGCCGTAATCACCGTATCCCGGGCAATCAACGACTTTGGCATCACTACCGGCACCGACACGTCGGGGCGTACTGCAACGTTATATTGCCAGCCCGCGCTGCCTGGGCAGCTCACCGAAAAGTTCATTCGCGTCAGGGCCATCAACGGGGAGGTACTGGAGGTGATCTGAGGCGCCGACGAGCATAGCGCGCTGGTGCTGACGGCGGAGGGAATATAGATATTGAACGTGTAGCGATAGTCCTGCCACTGCTGCTTTTGTGCCAGCGTATCAATTTCATGGCTAGCGGCAGTCAGGACCAGCGCATTGATCTGTTCCCGGGCGCTGTGCTGGATGGGATGTACGGCGGCATGTGCGGGTAAGACGCAGCATAAGGCCAGCAATATTTCCGCGACAAAGGGGAAAGAAAGCTTCCTTACGTAGGAGAGTAGTTTCATAAAGTCATTTCTCATCAATCACTTAAAGGTTGGCATATATATTGCTAATAACAGCGATATCTACGCAGGAGTGATGCAAGAAATGGGAATCAGTTTTCAGCAGGCATTAGGTGTACATCCGCAGGCAGTGAAGTTACGTCTTGAGAGGACCGAGCTACTGACCGCGAATCTGGCAAACGTCGATACACCAAATTTCAAAGCTAAAGATATTGATTTTGCCGCTGAGATGCAACGGGCAAGTCGTACAAATGTGCTGCCCGAGGCTGACGTGAAATACCGTGTACCGATGCAGCCCTCAGAGGATGGCAATACCGTAGAGCTGAATACCGAGCAGGCCCGGTTTTCACAAAATAGTATGGATTATCAAAGCAGTCTGACCTTTTTGAACCTGCAACTTAGCGGTATCAAAGAGGCCATTGAAGGGAAATAACCATGTCGTTTACTGATATTTACCAGATTTCCGGCTCGGCGATGACGGCGCAAACCATCCGTCTGAATACCGTCGCCAGCAACATGGCGAATGCGGAATCTCCCGCCAGCAGCGAGGCGCAGGCCTATAAGGCGCGTAGCCCGGTTTTTGCCGCGGTTTACAACAATAGCCTGATAGGTGGGCATAACCGCCATGCCATTGATGGCGCCAGCGTACAGGTACAGGACGTCATGCAAAGCGGCGGGGCGGTGAAGCGTTATGAGCCGCACCACCCGATGGCGGACCAGAATGGTTTCGTCTGGTATCCGGACGTCAACGTAGTCGAGCAAATGGCTGACATGATGTCCGCCTCACGTGATTTTGAAACCGACGTTGATGTGCTGAATAACGTCAAAAGTATGCAGCAAAGCTTACTCAAACTGGGAGAAGTGTAATGAATACCCTGGCTCTGTATGCCCAATCTCAGGCGCTGGCCTCTTCTTCCGAGAAGACGGCGGTGGCTGAAAATAACGTCGGCGCCACGGCGCAAAGCACCAATCTGGGAGACAGCAGTTCTTCTGCCACGTCGTCAACCACGGATACCAGTGACAGCAGCAGTACCCCGACAACCACAACATCCACCGAAACGTCGGCGGTCGACACGTTTCTGACGCTGTTTGTGGCTGAAATTGAAAACCAGGACCCGACCGATCCCACCGATCCTACGGCCTATATCGATCAGCTCTCCTCAATGGCGCAGGTTGCCATGATGGAAGAGATGAGCGTCCAGGCCAACACCAACGCGGTGCTGATGAGCAACATTCAGGTGATGGCGCTGGGGAATATGGTCGGCGACGACATTATGGTGCAAACCACTTCGCTGGATATCGAGGACAACAGCCAGGCGATCCAGGGGCGCGTCACGCTGGATGACAGCTGTACCGATGTGGATCTGCACTTTACCGATGAAGCCGGTGATGACTACACCGTATCGCTGATCCCGGAAGGTGAAACCTCCGTTGGACCAGGCCAGGTGGATTTCGACATCAATCCTGCCGATTACGGCATCCCGCCGGGCGATTACAGCGTGTCCGTGGTGACCAATACCGGAGAAGAGGAAGTGCCGATTGAGGTGACGGGCAAGGTGGAAGATGTGCGTATTCCGCTCGATGGCAGCACGCCAGTGCTCAACGTTGACGGCGTTGGCGAAGTGCCATTCACCATGATCACCCAGTTTGGCGTACCGGACAGCACTGATGACACCACGCCGCCTGATACTGACGACGGCAGCGATAACGCCGACAGCAATACGGTGATCTGATTTAGTTTACATTACAGGAAGAAACAATGAGTTATGAAATTGCAGCGACGGGCCTGAACGCCGTCAACGAACAGCTTGATGGCATCAGTAACAACATCGCGAACTCCGGTACGGTCGGGTATAAATCGATGACCACCCAGTTCTCCGCCATGTACGCCGGAACGCAGGCAATGGGCGTGAGCGTGGCGGGTTCGGCACAAAGCATCTCTACCGGCGGCTCAATGGTTTCAACCGGCAATGCGCTGGATCTGGCCATTAATGATGATGGTTTCTTTGTGATGTGCGACAGCGCCGGGAACATCTCCTATACCCGCGCCGGTTCCTTCGTGACGGATAAAAACGGCTATATCGTCAATGCCTCCGGCGATTACCTGCAGGGTTATCCGGTTGATGACAGCGGCACGCTGCAAACCGGTACCGTTACCGATATTCAGATTAAAACCGGCAACATCCCGGCGCAGGCCACGGACAGCATGACCTTCACGGCCAACTTTGACGCCAGTGATGAAACGATCGATCGCGCAACCGTACCGTTTGATCCTGACAACAGCGACACCTACACCGACAGCTATACCACCACCGTGTATGACTCGCTCGGTAATGAGCACTCGGTTAGCCAGTACTTTACTAAAACGGCGGATAACACTTGGGAAGTGCAGTACACCTTTGATGGCGAAGCGCAGAGCGGCGTACCGCCGACTTCGCTGACCTTCGATGCGAATACCGGCAAGCTGGTCACCCCATCAACCCCGCAAACTATCACCTTCACCACCGATGAAGCCGCACCGATTTCGATGACCATTGACTACTCCGATTGTACTCAGTACGGCTCTGATTTCTCGGTTACTACCAACTCCGCCACCGGTTATGCCTCCGCGACGCAAAACGGCGTGCAGGTTGGTGACGACGGTAAAGTTTACGCCACCTACAGCAACGGCGAGCGCATGTTGCAGGGGCAGGTGGTGCTGGCCACTTTCCCGGATGAGAACGGACTGGAAGCGGTGAGCGGGACTGCCTGGGTACAAACGGGCGAATCCGGTACACCGCTGATTGGCACGCCAGGCTCCGGCTCCTGCGGCACGCTCTCCTCCGGCATGCTCGAAAGCTCCAACGTGGATATTACCAACGAGCTGGTTAATCTCATGACCGCCCAGCGTAACTACCAGGCGAACACCAAGGTGATTTCCACCAGTACGCAGCTGGATCAGGCTCTCTTCCAGGCGATGTAAGGCTAAGAAATGGATCGGTTGATTTATACCGCGCTGAGCGGCGCCACCCAGACGCTACTGGAGCAGCAGATTAGCGCCAATAACCTTGCCAACGTCAACACCAATGGTTTTCGTGCGGATATGGCGATGGCGAGCAATGACAAAGTGAAGGGCGGCGGCTTCGACACGCGTTTTATGGCGAAGGAAAGTCCCAGCGGCGTTAATGACAGCACCGGCGTGGCGGAAAAAACCGAGCGCCCACTGGACGTCGCCATTCAGGGAACCGGCTATATCGCCGTACAGGATAAAGCCGGAAACGAGGTCTACACCCGCAACGGCAATATTCAGCAGGACGATCAGGGGCAACTGACCATCGACGGTAACGTGGTGCTCGGGGATAACGGTCCGATTATTTTGCCGCCAAACGCGATTGCCTCTTTCGGCAGCGACGGCCCGCTGTCGGTTACGCCCGACGACGGCGATGTTACCGCCACCATGGATATCGATCGTCTGAAGCTGGTGGATATTCCGGTTGCTAATCTGGCGAAAAATAACGAAGGGATGCTGGTGACGGCGGATGGCGTACCGGCGCAGCGCGACGAAAACATCAAAGTGAGCGGCGGCTTTCTGGAAGGCAGTAACGTGTCTGCGGTGAGCGAAATGATGTCGTCGATTGCGATGAACCGCCAGTTCGAAGCGCAAATCAAGATGATGAAAACGGCTGAAGATCTCAGCGACTCCGGCAACAGGCTGCTACGCGGCTCCTGAGTCGTGGCCTTTAATCAGGGATAAAGTGTTATGAACGCAGCGTTATGGATCAGTAAAACCGGCCTGTCGGCGCAGGATGCTGAGATGAGTGCGATTGCCAACAACATCGCCAACGTTAACACCACGGGCTTTAAGCGTGACCGCGTGATGTTCCAGGATCTGTTTTATCAGACTCAGGAAGCGCCGGGCGCCATGCTCGATCAAAACAACATCATGCCGACCGGAATGCAGTTCGGTAGCGGTGTGCGCATCGTTGGAACGCAAAAAACCTTCACCGAAGGGAATGTGGAAACCACCGATGACACGATGAACGTCGCCATCATGGGGCAGGGGTTCTGGCAGGTGCAAAAGGCCAACGGGGATATTGCTTATACCCGTGACGGCAACATGCAGATTAACGCCGACGGCGTGCTAACCAATTCCGAAGGCTTACCTCTGCAACCGGAAATTGACGTACCGTCCGGCGCAACTAACGTGGCATTTGGCGATGACGGTACCGTGACGGCGATCCTGCCCGGCGACAGCGACCCGACCGAACTGGGGCAACTGACGCTGGTGAACTTCGCCAATCCGGCAGGGCTTTCAGCCGAAGGCGACAACCTGTATCTGGAAACGGCAGCCAGTGGTCAACCAACGGAAGGCATTCCGGGGGAGGATGGCCTGGGGACGTTACAGGACAAAGCCCTGGAGGGGTCGAACGTGGATATCGTCAACGAAATGGTGGCGATGATCACGGTGCAACGTGCCTATGAGATGAACGCCAAAATGGTCTCTGCGGCAGATGACATGCTGCAGTTTATTAGTCAGACGCTGTAACTTTAGAATGTGAAATGCCGGATGGTACAGCGCCATCCGGCAGAAATAGGCAGAACGTGAAAAATTATCTCTGGCTGATGGTCCTGCTGCCCCTGTTAAGCGGGTGCGAATCGCAGGCCCTCCTGGTCAAAAAAAATGACGAATTCTTTGCTCCTCCCAAAACTGAGGCGCCGCCAACGGCGGATGGTCGTGCGGGGGGGTATTTGAAACGGGCTATAAGTGGTCGCTGACGGCGGATCGCCGCGCTTATCGGGTGGGCGACATCCTGACCGTGATGCTGGAAGAGTCCACCCAGTCGAGCAAACAGGCGAAAACCAATTTCGGTAAGAACAATACCGTCGATATCGGCGCACCGACTGTATTTGGGCATACGAAAGATAACCTTTCCGCTTCCGTCGACGCCAATCGCGATTTCAACGGGACGGCGACCTCGCAGCAGCAAAACAGTTTGCGCGGCGAAATTACGGTGTCGGTACACTCGGTGCAGTCGAACGGCATTCTGGAAATTCGCGGCGAAAAATGGCTCACACTCAATCAGGGGGATGAGTGCATCCGTCTGAGCGGTCTGGTGCGTGCCGATGACATTCAAAACGACAACTCCGTTTCATCGCAGCGTATTGCCGATGCGCGTATCTCTTATGCGGGCCGCGGCGCCTTGAGCGATGCCAATGCGGCGGGCTGGCTGACGCGTCTGTTTAACCATCCTCTCTTCCCGATCTAATGCAGGATTTTGATATGCAACACTTAAGCGGGCGCTGGATGAAGGCGTTAAACGGCATCGTTATCGCCCTGAGCCTGGTGCTGCCCGGCACCACGCAGGCGCAATCTCTGGAATCGCTGGTTAACGTCCAGGGCATCAGGGAAAACCAACTCGTCGGCTACAGCCTGGTAGTGGGTCTGGACGGAACCGGGGATAAAAACCAGGTCAAATTCACCAACCAAACCATTACCAACATGCTGCGCCAGTTTGGCGTACAGCTGCCGAGTAAAATCGATCCGAAGGTGAAAAACGTCGCGGCGGTGGCGGTCAGCGCGATGCTGCCGCCAATGTATTCGCGTGGGCAGACCATTGATGTCACGGTCTCGTCGATTGGTGATGCCAAAAGCCTGCGCGGTGGCACGTTATTGCTCACCCAGCTACACGGCGCGGATGGGGAGGTTTATGCCCTCGCACAAGGGAGCGTGGTGGTCGGCGGGATGAACGCGACCGGGGCAAGCGGCTCCAGCGTGACCGTGAATACGCCGACCGCCGGGCTGATACCGAACGGCGCGTCGGTCGAACGTGAAATTCCCAGCGACTTCCAGATGGGCGACACCATTACGCTTAATCTGAAACGCCCCTCATTTAAAGATGCCAATAACATTGCGGCGGCGATTAACGCTTCATTTGGCGGTATTGCGACGGCACAAAGCTCAACCAACGTCAGCGTCCGTGCGCCAACCAGCCCCGGGGCGCGCGTCGCCTTTATGTCCCAGCTAGATGATGTCCAGGTTCAGGCCGAAAAAGTACGCGCCCGCGTGGTGTTTAACTCGCGTACCGGCACGGTGGTGATGGGCGATGGCATCGCCCTGCATGCGGCGGCGGTATCGCATGGTAGCCTGACGGTTTCCATCAATGAAAGTAGCAATGTCAGCCAGCCGAATGCTTTTGCCGGCGGTCGTACGGCGGTAACGCCGCAGAGCAATATTTCGGTGAATCATGCTCGACCTGGCACGATTACCTTGCCTGAATCCAGCAGCCTGAAAACGTTGGTTAATGCGCTCAATAGCCTGGGGGCCACGCCGGACGACATTATGTCCATTTTACAAGCTTTGCATGAAGCCGGGGCGCTGGATGCCGATCTGGAGGTGATTTAATGGCCGACATCAAAGTAAATCATAGCGGGGGCATTGACGGTAGTGATGCGTTAATGGGCCCGAAAATCAAAGACAACGATTTGCAGAAAGCCGCTCAGCAGTTTGAAGCCATTTTCTTACGCAACATGCTGAAAGAAATGCGTAAAACCAATGAGATCTTCGACTCCAAAGATAACCCGTTTAACAGCGACTCGGTGCGCATGATGCAGGGGTTTTACGACGATCAGCTATGCAACAGCCTGGCCCAGCAGCACGGCATTGGGATTGCGGCGATGATCGTCAAACAGCTCTCCCCGCATCACAAAGGATAAAGGTTGCGCAGCGGCTTAAGAACTGTGGTTTTTTCGCCGCTTTTAATCGGCAAGGTTGTTAACGACAGACCGGAGACTGACCGGCGAGGACTCTTTGATGGACATGATTAACATTGGCTACAGCGGCGCATCGACGGCGCAGGTGGAGCTTAACGTAACCGCACAAAACACGGCTAACGCCATGACCGACGGTTACACCCGCCAGGTGGCCATCACCAGCACCATTGGCGCCAGCTCAGGTTCGGCGAACAGTGCGGGTAACGGTGTGCAGGTGGACAGTATTCGCCGGGTATCCAACCAGTATCAGGTGAACCAGGTTTGGTATGCCGCCAGCGATTACGGCTATTACAACACTCAGCAGGAGTATTTAACTCAACTGGAAACCGTGCTCAGCGACGATAACAGTAGCCTGAGCGGTGGCTTTGACAACTTTTTTGCTGCCCTCAACGAAGCCACCACCAGCCCGGATGATTCTGCTCTGCGTGAGCAGGTGATCAGCGAGTCCGGCGCGCTGGCGTTGCGCGTGGATAACACCCTCGATTACATCGACTCGCAAAGCAGTGAGATAGTCAGCCAGGAGCAGGCGATGGTGGCGCAGGTGAACACCCTGACCAGCGGCATTGCCAGCTATAACCAGCAAATTGCCGAAGCTGAAGCCAACGGCGATAACGCCTCTGCGCTGTACGACGCCCGTGACCAGATGGTGGAAGAACTGAGCGGCATCATGGACGTTCAGGTCAATATTGATGATGAGGGCAACTATAACGTCACGCTGCAAAACGGTCAGCCGTTGGTCAGCGGGCAGGAGAGTTCCACCATCGAACTGGATACCAATGCCGACGGCACGCAGAGCATGTCGCTGACGTTCGCCGGAACCACGTCATCCATGAACACCGATACCGGCGGCTCACTGGGCGCGTTGTTTGATTATCAGAATGAAATTCTGACGCCGCTGATGGGAACGATTAACAGCATGGCGGAGCAGTTTGCCGATGCGGTGAACACCCAACTGGCGCAGGGTTACGACCTGAACGGGAATCCTGGTGAACCGCTGTTTATCTATGATGAAAACTCCTCGGATGGCCCGCTGGAGGTGAATCCTGATATCACCGCCGATGAACTGGCGTTTTCCAGCTCGCCGGACGAAAGCGGTAACAGCGATAACCTGCAGGCGCTGATCAACATCTCTACCGAACCGTTGGATATAGAGGGTCTTGGTAGCGTAACCGTGGGTGAAGCCTGTTCGTCGATCATCAGTAATATCGGTATTTACAGCCAGCAAAACCAGACGGAAGCGGAAGCGGCGGCGAACGTGTACTCCGAAGCACAGAATCAGCAGAGTAGCGTCAGCGGCGTCAGCATGGATGAAGAAGCGGTGAACCTCATTACCTACCAGCAAATTTACGAGGCCAACCTCAAAGTTATCTCAACGGGCGCAGACATTTTCGACTCTGTGCTGGAAATGTGTAGTTAACCGGGAGAAGAATGAATATGCGAGTCACTACACAACAGTCTTATGTGTCCATGACGCAGAGTTTTAACGACCTTTCCAGCGATCTTTCCCACGTCGTCACGCAGATGGCAACGGGGAAAAGTATTCTGCTGCCGTCAGACGATCCTATTGCTGCGACACGCATCACTCAGCTTAACCGCCAGCAATCGGCACTCGATCAATATCAAACCAATATTGATTCCGCCTCGGCGGGGATGAGCCAGCAGGAGTCTATTCTGGATGGCGTCAATAACGATTTGTTAGCGATTCGCGACGATCTGCTGGAGGCCGCCAACGGCACCAATACCGCCGAGTCGTTATCCAGCCTGGGGCAGGATATTCAGTCGATGACCGAAGCGATGGTCTCAGCGCTGAATTATCAGGATGAAGACGGTCACTATGTATTTGGCGGGACGGTGAACGATCAAGCACCAATTGTCGCGGTAGATGAAGACGGCGACGGGGTGACCGACAGCTATACCTACCAGGGTAACGACGATCATCGCCAGACCACGGTGTCTAATGGCGTTGAGGTTGATACCAATGTCGCGGTCAGCGATTTCTTCGGTGACAGCCTGGATGTGCTGAACAACTTAACGTCATTGTCGAAAGAGCTGCAGGATCCGTCGGTTGATCCTGCCGATCCGCAGGTGCAAAGCGATATTCAAAATGCCATCGATACGGTGGATGTAGCCTCTGACGCGCTCAACGCCTCAATCGCCACCATTGGTGAAACGCAGAATACGATGACCATGCTGAGCGGCGCTCAGACGGATATCACCACCTCCAACGATCAGCTTATCAGTCAGTTGAGCGATCTGGATTATGGCCCGGCCTCCATTACCTTTACCGGTCTGGAAATGGCGATGGAAGCCACCTTAAAAACCTACTCCAAAGTGAGTGAGTTGAACCTTTTCAGTGTGATTTAACAGTTAGCAGTAGCTCAGGAATAGTATGCAGGTCGGTTTAAATACAACATCACTCTCCGGTAGCGGAGCGCTTAATCCTTCTGTGCAACAGCATACCGTTGCGCAGAATGCCCCTGTCCGTCAAAAGTTACCCGCCACGGCGAGTGATTACCCGGCCTCACCCCTTATTACCACCCGGCCCCAGCGCTACAGCGTGCAGCTTAACGATCAGCTCACCACGCTGCAGCAGGCCGATCACTACCTGGGTCAACTGGAGCAGCATTTGCTGGACTATCGTCACGCATCACGCCGCGGTGGACAGGCGCAGCAGCAAAAAGGGGCTGAGCTTTCACAGTGGCTGGAAAAACGACCAACATTGTCCGGAGATGCAGTCGACAGGCAACTGCGTCCGGTTTTACAGGGTGAGGCGCGAGTGACTTTTCACTCACCTGAACTGGCGCAAATGTTGCAAAAAAACGCTATAAGTTCACGTATGTTTAGCGTCTCTGACGGGCGACAAACGCAGCACTCTGCGGTGGTGGTCGGTGAGGATCTGGATCTCAGCCAGTATAAAATGATGATGAGCAACGCGCTGCGTCGTGTTGGCGTGCAGGTACACGATCAGCAGGGTGCGTTGAGCTTTTCCACCACGGAAAAGCAGTGGCAGCAGATCCAGCAAACCCTGAGCGTACGCGATGTTGATGCGAAGACTTCGGCGTTTACTCCACTCAAAACGTTTGCCGATCCGTCCCGTTCAGAAGACCTTCTGCAACATATCGTGCAGGGCAGTTCTCGCTCTCAGGATGGCTTGCAGCAGGCGCTGGATATCATTGGCGATCAGCGTGCGCAAATGGCCGCGCAGCAGGAGAAAGCCCGGCAGCTGATTGACGGTATGGCGCGTTTTCCGCAGGCAGAAAGTGCGGTGAAAGCCTCGGAATCACTGGGTGGGGTATTGGATCATGCTAATCACAATTACCAGGTATTAGCACAGGCGGTAAACGGACAGGCCCGGCTTTCCAGCCAGACGGTCCGTAGTTTATTAAGCTAACCCTGATGGCATGCTTTTGTTGAGAAAGTAAAAGCAGAGGGGTCTGTAATTAACAGACCTCCAATATCCTGTGTAAAAAGCAAATTTTGCTGCGCGTCTAAATGAATCCACCACGTATGCAGGTTGTGTTCTGTCACAAATGACCCGAAATTTGCCAGCCGAGAGTCGTTTTGATCGGTTTTGGTTGTACGAAAATGAAACTCCCCCTGTTTAGACGTGCCAGCATAATGGTTAATACAGGCGGCAATCTTAAACGTGGATGGCGTTTTGTTACTTTGCTCCAATGGGACGAGAGTAACAGTCGTGTTTTTTATCAATGGGCTCGTAATGAGTTCATAATGTACGTTTTTCCCAGAATTAAGATCGTAATTAACAATAACCGTACTTTCAATGTGGGCTTGGGCTATGAAGGTACAAAATAACGTTAAAACAGACAGGCAAGGGAAAAAGTGATTATTTGCATTTTGGCATTTCATTTAACATTTTCTCCACTTCTTTAATTAAAATACCATTCATTTCGTTATCTTTATTTAGCCAGTTATCAAAGCTCAGCGCTAACTGCCAGTTGTCATTGCATTGATTGCTTAGCACAATATCAAGGGCAAGTTTGTTGAGAGAGACCCGGTAATATAGCGTCATCGAAGCGTTATGCGTAACCAATAGTTGATTGATCAGCTCTACACCAGGAACAATATGTTGTGAAACCAGTGATAACGATTTCTTATTCTCACCTGGATCATAAAGTTGATAAGCCGTAATACGGTCGGCGTTTGCCAGCGTCTCTTTAACCAGTTGCGGGGCTTCTGGCGTTTTAGTGGCCGACGGTGTTTTAAAATAAGAGATTAAGATAAACAATAACAGCGCGGTAACAATAACGGGTAAGGTTATCAGAACTGCCCGGTAAGGATGACGACTGATGATCGGTTTTTTCTTGTTTTTTTCATGCAATTGACTGTTGTTTAAATATATTTGTTTTTTTTCTGTTGATGGTAGTAGCGCTTCAGACACAAGGATTTCAGCAACCTTAGCATTCTCTTCGGTGACATCGTCGGCGCTGTCATCAGCTTTATTTTCATTAGGTTCAATGAGTTCAGTCAGATAGTTTTTATTAAACAAATACCCTTTTTTAGGTATGGTTTTAATAATTTCCTGTTGTTTACCATCATCATCGATAGCAACGCGCAGGGCATGAACAGCTGTCGGCAGACTATTTCCACCAACGATGCGATTCTTCCATACTGCGGTCATTAAAAATGAACGAGATAAAACAACATCGGCATTTTTAGCTAATGTTTCTAACAGAATAAAATGGTATTCGCCCAGACGACGTATCTCGCCTGTTTCACAATGGATTAACGCATTAAGCGAGGAATCCATCCGCCAGTTGTTGACTACAATACTCATGGTTTTATATACCCGCGCAAGATTTTTATATCCCTGGTGCCACACCGTTAAAAATCAGTGCATTAAAATTCTGGAGACATTGGAATGTCTTTTGGCTGTGAAACGGCAGCCGAATCACTATTGAGTGTTTTTTATGCTGTCTGAAAGAGAGTTTGAAATGTAGCGAAAGAGCCTGAGACTCACAATATAAAAATATAGGCCATTTGCAACTAAATGTAAAATAAGGTCAAGAAATGGGTGAACAATGAGATTTTGATTAAGTATAAACTCATTTGTATCATGAAGTTAGCCCTGTTGATGTGTAAGAGAACAACCCGTTATTAGATATTTCTAATAATCTTTTAATTAAATATGAATTGAGATCTTACTTATGTGATGGATATTGGTGGTGATAAGCACGGAAAGCTAAAATAGAGTAGAGGATTATCTCTCTGGTTAATGAGGTGGTGAGGAGCGTGAAAATTTTTTTTGCAGCGCTTTAAGTTTTCCAAACGGATGGTCGTTTTTACTGGGTATCGAAACGAAAACGATTATTCCCAAGGAGCAGTACCATGTTATCGATTAATACTAATACCGCCTCAATGGCAGCTGTAAATGCTATCAACAAAAGCAGCGCATCCCTGTCTACTTCCATGGAACGTCTGGCGACAGGTAACCGTATTAACTCTTCTGCGGATGATGCTGCGGGCAAACAGATAGCTAATCGCCTGACTGCGCAGTCCAGCGGTATGGGCGTTGCGCTGAGCAATATCCAGGACGCAACGGCGATGCTGCAGACTGCGGACAGCATGTTCGACGAAATGACCGACGTACTGGGTCGCATGAAAGATCTGGCAACACAGGCAGCGAACGGAACGTACAGCGACGAAGACCTGCAATCCATGCAGGATGAGTATGACGAACTGGGTCAGCAGATGTCCGATATGCTGCAGAATACCACCTACGGTGGCACTAACCTGTTCGGTGTTTCCAGCACCAGCAATACCAAAACAGACGGTTTGTTCCAGCATTCTGTTACCTTCCAGGTCGGGGCTGAATCCTCCGATACCATGACGGTGAATATTTCTGATCAGCTAGATACGCTTGTTGGTCATTTATCAGATATCAGCACATCTTTCCGTTATGATCAAAATGATCCTACAGGTAAAGCAGGTATGACGGGCGGTACCGAACTAACAGCCTCCGGTTCTGCAAACAATATGATCACTAAGATTTCAACTGCAATGGATGACGTGTCTCAGATCCAGTCCAAACTGGGGGCATCCATCAACCGTCTGAACGACACCGCGGCTAACCTGACCAGCATGCAGGACAACACTGAAGTGGCGATCGGTAACATTATGGATACCGACTACGCGACGGAAGCGTCCAACATGACCCAGCAACAGGTACTGATGCAAACGGGTATCACCATGCTGAAGCAATCCAACAGCATGTCCAGCATGGTTTCCAGCCTGCTGCAGTAATTCCTGACGTGATGTCATGCACAACACCGCCACCCGGCGGTGTTGTGCTTTCAGCGACCGGGCCTTTGCCTGGAAACCTTCCTGAAGAAGGGAAAATTCATTTCCGCTAATAAGTTAACCTACTGAATATAAATAATAAAAATTATTGGCATGCGTTTTGCTATTACATAAATAACGTTGCACGGAGTCATCGATTATGAGCTTTACGAGTCCGATCCAAAAATTAGCACAAGAGTTTGCCTACGCCGATATTGCCACCCAGGCGGCGAATTTGCAGAACGAACAGGCTGAGCTGGATGCAGAGAGTAACGGCCTGGGCTCGTTAAGTTCGGCGCTCACCGACTTTCAGTCAGCAATAGACGCACTTAACAGCGACACCGACGGTCCGCTGACGTTTTCTGCCACCTCGAATAATGACGCGAATACGGTGTCAGCGAACTCGCAGGCGCAGGCGGGGACCTATTCATTCTATGTCACAAAACTGGCGCAGGCGCAGCAGACAACCTTCAGCATGGGTGACGATACCTACGCCGCGACTGGTACATTTGAGCTCACCATGAATGATGGCACAACCATGGATATCGATCTGTCCACAGTCGATGAGGATGGCGATAACTGCGTTGATGCCAGCGAACTGGTTGACGCGATCAATGACTTGGACGACAACCCCGGCGTGTCAGCGGCATTGGTCAAGACCGACGGCACCACCACCATCATGCTGACCTCTGATACCACCGGTGAGCAAAGCGGTTTTTCGGTGAGCGTTTCGGGTAACCCCGATCTTGCTACGGCGGAATCCACCAGTGAGCAACCGCTAACGGATGCACAGGACGCCGAAATCCATTTGGGTAACGCGAATGGCCCCGTCATTATCAGCAGCACTAATACTTTTGATGATGTTATTCCCGGCGTGACGATGACTTTTTCTGAGGCCAGCGACCCTACCGATCCCAACGATGTGACCACCTTTACCGTCGCGGAAGACTCCAGCGGATCGCAGGCTAAAGTGCAGACCTTTGTGGATGCCTATAACACGTTAATTGACACCATTGATTCGTTGACCAGCTATGGCGATGACGACACGGCTGCCGGAGTTTTTGCTGGTGATGCCGGGATGAATTCGTTGGCAAATCAGATGGATGATATCGCTCACGCCTCCTACGGTGGTGTTTCGATTGTCGACTATGGCATCACGCTGGATTCCGACGGCCACTTACAAATTGACTCCACCCAGTTCAGTAACGAAATGGAAGAAAACCCGGACGGTTTGACCTCCATTTTTGTCGGCGACGACAGCATGGTCGCGCAGATGGACGACCTGATGGAAAGCTATCTGGATTCCAGCAACGGCATCATCGCCATGCGCCAGGAAAACATTGATGACCAGCAGAGCAAAATTCAGGACGAAAGCGATCAGCTGACTGAAACCTATAACACCAACTACGAACGCTACGTAGAAGAGTACACCAATACGCTGGTTCAAACGTACACCATGAAAGTGAGTATGGCCGCGTTTATGTAACCGGCTGATTTAAGAGAAGGATTGAGAATCAACATGTACGACACGCAGGATGGTTATTCACAATATAAAGAGATGGATCTTGCAGCGCGTACCGCAGCAGCATCGCCGTTAGAGCTGGTGCTGGTGCTGTTTTCGGGACTGATGGATGAGCTGGAACGTGCCAAAAGCCACATTGAGAACAAACGCTACGAGCGTAAGGCGCAAAGCATCAACAAATGCATCGATATTCTCAACGCCTTAACCAGCTCGCTGGAGTTTGAAACGGGCGGCGAGCTGGTGGTGAATCTGTCCCGGCTTTATGACCACTGCGTCTACCGACTGTATGAAGCCAGCGGCGAATTGTCGTTAGAAAAAATTGATGAAGTGATCCTCATCCTGACCAATCTGCGCACAGGCTGGGAAGGCCTGTCGGCAAAATTGGGATAAGGCTATGCAAAGAGAGCATCAGCAACAGCAGCTTTATGCCCTGGTAAAAGAGATGAACGACGCGCTGGATAACAAGCGTTGGCGACGATTACCCGGCCTGCATCAGCAGGTGATGCGCGTTTTTCATGACTATGCCGCCTGGGAAACTGATGCCGGGGAGCTGAGGGAAGTGAAAAGCAAAATGCATGCGGCGTTTGAGGCGCTAATTGCCCGGCGAACGCAGCGTGCGGAAGAACTCAAAGCGCGCATGGATCAGCATCAGCAAAACCAGGAAGGAATGTTGGCGTATTCAATGGTTAATTTAATTTCGGAGAAGGCATGAATCCTGTATTACTGGCCTCGGCCAGTGCGTTGGCAGAGGCCACACCGGAAAAGGCGGCTATTTCGGCCCCAACGACTTCCACGGGCGGCAGTACGTTTTCTTTGCCGCAGGCTGGGCTTAACGTTGTAGCTGAACGGCTGATCGGTGCAAAAGTAAACCAACAGCAGGCTTCAGTGGCTGAGCATCAACGCAATGACGCAGATCCTGCGGCCATGCAGGCACTGCTGGCGATGCTGCTGGCACAGCCGGCTCAGGCGACAACGCCTGAGGTGGGGCAGAAACAGCCGGATGGTGAGATGCTGAAAATGCTGGCGCAGGTGCAAACCTCCCGTTCCGGGTCATCGCTTTTGCGTCAACTGGCGGACGCGATGGCTCAACAAGGAAAAACGTCCTCGCCGTCGGCTGAGCAGCATGCAACGGATTTATCGTCACTGCCGCCTAAGCTGCAAACGTTGCTGGCGTCGATCGGCGAGGATTTGCCTCAGGCAACTGCGGATCAGCAGGCCAAACTGGCGACATTCTCTGCCCAGGATCTGCGTGTTATTGCGCCTGAACCAGCATCTCTCTCGACTTCACAGCAAATTTCCGCCCGTGTGAAGTCTGCGGATCATAGCGTCCCTCGCCCGGTGGCAGTGAGAAAAGCGGATAGCGTGACGGTTAACCCAACGCTTGCGACACAAAGTTTGCTCACTACGGCGGCGCAGGGAAATCAGCCGATGAACGCCCTGAGCGACCATAACGTTGTGTCGACGCAAGTTTCGGCGCCGACCACTCTGTCAACAGAGGAACTTGGAGAGAAGCTTACCGCACTGCTCAAAGACAGAATTTAATTCCAGTTGGGCCAGCAACAGCAGGTGTCGACTATTCGTCTTGATCCTCCTTCGCTTGGCAAACTGGAAATTGCCGTGCAGCTGGATGCCGGAAAGCTGATGGTTCATATCGGTGCAAATCAGAGTGATGTCTGCCGCTCGTTGCAGCAATTTAGCGAAAACTTACGCCAGCACCTCACGGCACAAAACTTCATGGAAGTGAATGTTCAGGTCTCTTCCGAAGGGCAATCGCAACAGCAGCAACAGCAGTCAGGTAATCAACAGGACGAGGTGGCGTCGGCGCTAACGCTTAACGATGAACCTCAATTTCAACAGAACGAATCCGTTCTGATCAAAGTGTAAAAGCAAGATGAAGAAAATTGTTATCGCGTGTCTGATTAGCTCCGTCGTGGCGCTGGGTATTGCAGGGGGCGCAGGATGGGGCATTTATCATTCTATGACTAAAGGAACCGCAACTGCAGCAGATAAGCCTGCGCATGAAGCGGAAGATAGCCAGGATGAGTCCAGCAGTATTTTTGTCTCCCTGCCGGAAACGGTGGTTACGCTTCATGATAATGAAGGTAGCGATCGCTATATGGTCGCGGAACTGGTAATGGTCGTTGATTCAGAGAAAGACGCTGAAAAAATTAAGAAGGACGAACCGCTTTATCAAAGTATTACCGTAGATGAGCTCTCGAATATGAAATATGAAGATATTCGGGCGCTGAAGATCTCCGATATCAGAAAGAAAGTTTTTGAAAACCTGAAAACTGAATTAGCGAAACGCAAAATGGCGACACCTTATAAGGACATTTTGGTGAAAAAAGTCGTGTTTCAATAAGCGACACGCCAGGAAATAACATGATCCAGGATGCTTACGAGTCAGAAGACTTTAATGCGACGCCCGTGCTAACGCCAAAGCAAGAGAGCCATTATTTACAGGCTTATCTTCCTTTGGTGCGCAAAGTAGTGCGTCAACTTGCGCCGCAATGTACCTGCGTTATGGACAGGCAGGATATGGAACAAACGGCGCTGATGGGATTGCTGAACGCGATTCGCCGCTATGGTCAACCGGATGAGGGCTTTGCCGGTTATGCCGTCCACCGTATCCGTGGCGCCATACTCGATGAGCTGCGCAGCCTCGACTGGCGGCCTCGTCAGCTACGACAAAAATACCATCAGATTAAAGATTTGATTCGTGATGCGCGTACCCGGCTCGGGCATGAACCCTCATGTGAGGAGCTATCCCGGCTGGGATTGTCGTCTGAAGATTATCAGGAATACCAACAGCTGGAAGGCGCCGAATCGCTGGCCAGTCTGGATGAATTACTAAATGGCGATATGCCGATTGCACCGCTCGAAGGGCGGGGGCTTGAGGAACAATTCGTCACGCAGGAAATGTTGGGTTATGCCCTGAGCCAACTCAGCGAAAAAGAGGGACTGGTGCTCTCAATGTATTATCAGCACGATATGAATTTAAAAGAGATTGCGCTGGTATTAGGGCTGACTGAAGCCCGTATTTGTCAAATGAATAAAAAAATCACGCACAAGATTCGTGATTGTTTATATCCAGATTAACAATTCCGAATCAACATGCGGAGGACGTAATGCAAAAGATTTTTGGTTTATTGGTGGTTTTAGGCTGCGTATTTGGTGGTTATTTTGAAGCGGGTGGACAGCTTATTGCTATCTGGCAGCCAGCCGAGATTATTATTATTATGGGGGCCGGTCTGGGCGCGATGATTATCGGTAACCCGATGCATGTGCTGAAAGAGATCGTTCGCCAGATTAAAGGCGTAATCAGTAAAAAGAAAATGGGCCCGGAGTTTCAGCGTCAGCTGCTGATGTGTCTGTATGAGCTGCTGGAAATGGTGCAAAACGGCGGTCTGCGTATGCTGGATCAGCATATCGAACAGCCGGAAGAGAGTACCATTTTCCAGAAATACCCGCTGGTGCTGACCCAAAAACGCCTGGTGACCTTTATCGCCGACAACTTCCGTCTGATGGCGATGGGCAAAATTGATGCCCACGAGCTGGAAGGTATCCTCGATCAGGAACTGGATACCGCGGAAGAATCGCTGTTAACGCCTTCGCGCTCCCTGCAACGTACCGCCGAGGCCATGCCTGGTTTCGGTATTTGCGCGGCGGTGCTGGGTATCATCATCACCATGCAGTCAATCGACGGTTCCATTGCGCTTATCGGCCTGAAAGTGGCGGCGGCGCTGGTGGGGACATTCTTAGGGGTCTTCATCTGTTATTGCCTGATGGACCCACTGGCAAACGCCATGGAACAGCAGGCACGGGCGGAGCACTCTTTGCTTGAATGCGTACGTACCGTGCTGGTGGCGCAAGCAGGCGGTAAGCCGACGCTGTTGGCGGTCGATGCAGGGCGTAAACTTCTTCATCTGGCATCCAAACCTACATTCGCCAACCTGGACGCGTGGGTCAATGCGATGCTGGAGCAAGAATAAGCATGAGGAAGGGGCCAAATCGTCGCGATCGCGGCGCGAAAACCACTATTATCCGCCGACAAATAAAGAAGAGTCATGCAGGTCATCACGGAGGAGCGTGGAAGGTGGCATTTGCTGACTTTACGCTGGCGATGATGGCACTGTTTATGACGCTGTGGATTGTGAACAGCGTCAGTAAAGCCGACCGTGAAAATATTGTGGCGGCGCTGCATGGTCAGTCAATCTTTAACGGTGGCGGCATGGCACCGTTAAACAAACTGGGCAAGCAGCCGATAGCGCCGGGTGCGCAGAAGAAAAACGTCACGCGCAATAAGCTCGATAAAACCACCAACCCGCAGGAAACGGCGAAGATTACGGAAGATAACGCGAAAAAGGCGTTGGACGTAAACGAAAAAACGGCGTTACTGAAGCAAAAATCAGCCCGCGAATTGGGTGAGCTGGCGACCGACATTAACGTCATCGCCCGCAATGCGCATATGGAAACCAACCTTGAAATGGAAATTGTTCCTCAGGGGCTGCGCGTACTGATTAAAGATGACCAGAACCGGAATATGTTTGAACGCGGTAGCGCCAAAATTATGCCTTTCTTTAAATCGCTGCTGGTTGAGCTGGCCCCCGTGTTTGACTCGCTGGATAACAAGATAATCATCACCGGACATACGGATGCGATGAGCTATAAGAGCAACATTTACAACAACTGGAACCTCTCCGGTGACCGCGCCTTGTCAGCACGACGCGTGCTGGAAGATGCTGGAATGCCGCAGGATAAAGTCATGCAGGTCAGCGCAATGGCGGACCAAATGCTGTTAGATGCGAAAAACCCGGAAAGCGCCGGTAACCGTCGCATTGAGATTATGGTGTTGACGCAAAGCGCTTCCGATACGCTGTATCAATATTTCGGCCAGCAGGGAGAGAAGGTTGTGCAACCGCTGGTTGATAAACTGGACAAGCAAAAGCAGGTGACTTCTTTACGTCAACAATCTGCTCCTGTCACTCATTAACTACGTTCTCCGTCCCCCACGCAACGTGGGGGCAAACTATCCCTCAGGAAGGCAATATGATAGATGTAACCCATATTATTCCATTGGATATTCATATTGATAACGTCACCGATGTGGCCTGTCAGGGCGCACATTTCGACCAGGTTTCAGGTATCTGGTACACCGAGCCTCATGAGTTAAACGGGGCGCTGCGTGACTATGTTTACAATATCGACAGTTTCAATATTGTCGCGCCGTACTATCTGGTGATTACCTCGAAGATGCACTGCTGGAGCTGTCACCAAATTACCCGTATTCATGGCGTGATGTTTACCCGCTTTATTAAGAAAAATCAGGATGGTCAGGGCTGGCAGTCGGTCAGGCGTAACAGCTTTTTGTTCCACATTAATTCTCTGCCTGAAGAGATAAAAAAGAACATCAAAGCCAGCAATTACTACCTCGATAAAAGTAAAACCACCGGGCTACGCTACTGGATGAATCACTGTGAGATTTGCGGTGAACGTCTGGGTGATTACGAGCTTTTCTGCGTTGAAAATGATGCCTTTCGTCTGATGACGATCGAAAAACTGCTGCGGGCAAATATTCGCAAAGTGAATAAACTGTTTGTCAGCACGGCGGGCAATCCCGCGGAGCATACGAAAACGGATGTCGTGCGTTACCTGTGCGATGCACGCTTCGTTATGAATGGTCCGGCGTAAGGCATAATCATACTTCTCACATCATAAAAATACTGTATACTTAAACAGTGTTGTGGGAGGCGAACGATGCGTAAAATCATACATGTCGATATGGACTGCTTTTTCGCGGCGGTGGAAATGCGCGACAACCCCGCCCTGCGTGATATTCCCATTGCTATTGGCGGCAGTCGCGAACGCCGGGGAGTCATCAGCACCGCCAATTACCCGGCACGAAAGTTTGGTGTGCGTAGCGCAATGCCTACGGGAATGGCGCTAAAACTGTGCCCGCATCTCACCTTATTACCCGGCCGTTACGACGCTTATAAAGAGGCCTCTCGCCAGATTCAGGCCATCTTCTCTCGCTACACCTCGCTCATCGAACCCCTTTCGCTGGATGAAGCCTATCTGGATGTGACCGACAGCACCCACTGCCACGGCTCAGCTACGCTAATCGCTCAGGAAATCCGCCAGACAATTTTTAACGAGTTACAGTTAACCGCCTCGGCCGGAATTGCGCCGGTAAAATTTCTGGCAAAAATAGCCTCCGATCTCAACAAACCCAATGGGCAATATGTGATTACTCCCGCGGATGTTCCCGAATTTCTCAGAACATTACCGTTAGGCAAAATTCCCGGCGTCGGCAAAGTCTCCGCTGCGAAGCTGGAATCAATGGGGTTACGTACCTGCGAGGATGTTCAAAAATACGATCTGGCCCTGTTGCTTAAGCGGTTTGGTAAGTTTGGTCGTGTGCTGTGGGAACGCAGTCAGGGTATTGATGAACGCGATGTGAATAACGACAGGCTGCGAAAGTCAGTCGGCGTGGAGCGCACGCTGGCGGAAGATATTCATGAATGGTCGGAGTGTGAGGCGATTATTGAGCGACTCTACCCGGAACTGGAGCGGCGGCTGGCAAAGGTTAAGCCCGATCTCTTCATCGCTCGTCAGGGGATAAAACTCAAGTTTAATGATTTTCAGCAGACCACGCAGGAACACGTCTGGCCGCGCTTAAATAAAGAGGATCTGATCGCGACGGCGCGCAATACCTGGAACGAACGTCGGGGAGGGCGAGGTGTCAGGCTGGTGGGATTACACGTCACGCTGCTGGACCCGCAGATGGAAAGACAACTACTGCTGGGAATTTGACTCTGATGTATTGCCGGATGGCGGCATAAAAACTTTCTCTGGCCTACAAATTAGCATGTAGGCCGGATAAGCGTAGCGCCATCCGGCATTTAGCGCAGAATCTTACTTCGCTGGAATAGACTTCAGCAGCTCGGTCAGAAGCGTCCAGTAATGACCGACGCTTTCAATATGAACCTGCTCATCCGGAGAGTGCGGACCGGTGATGGTCGGCCCAATGGAAACCATGTCCATATCCGGATACGGTTTCTTGAACAGACCGCATTCCAGACCAGCGTGGATAATCTGGATGTTCGGTGTCTTGTTGAACAGACGCTGATAGGTTTCACGCACCAGGTGCATAACCGGTGAGTTTGCATCCGGCTGCCAGCCAGGATACGCACCTTTGGCTTCCGTTTTCGCGCCAGCCAGTTTGCCCAGCGAATCCAGCATGCTTACCACGTAGTCTTTACCGCTGTCGATCAGCGAACGAACCAGGCAGTGAATCTGCACGTTGTCGTCCGTCATGGTGACAACGCCAACGTTCAGCGAGGTTTCCACCACGCCTTTTGCCACGTCGGAATTGCGGATCACGCCGTTTGGCGTTGCGTTCAGCAGACGAACAAAGGTATCGCGGGACTGAACGGTCAGTGCGGCTTTGTCGTTGCTGACGGCATCCAGCAGCAGCGCCAGATTTTTCTCTTTGGCTGCCAGCTCGTTTTTCAGGATTTCCTGATACGTGCTGACCAGCGCTTTTAACGCATCGACTTTATCTGCGGCAACAGCAAGGGTAGCGAAGGCTTCGCGCGGAATCGCGTTACGCAGCGTACCGCCGTTGAAATTAACCAGACGCAGATCCAGCTCTTGGGCATGGCCTGCCAGGAAGCGTACCAGCAGCTTGTTCGCGTTACCAAGACCCACGTGGATTTCGCCGCCGGAGTGACCGCCTTTCAGGCCTTTTAAGGTCAGCTTAAAGCTCTGGAAGCCAGCAGGAATGGCTTCACGGGACAGCGGCAGGTTAGAGGTGAAGTCGATACCCCCTGCGCAACCCATGTAGATCTCACCTTCTTCTTCAGAGTCGGTGTTGATCAGGATATCAGCCTGCAGCCAGTTCGCCTGCAGACCAAATGCGCCGTCCATGCCCGCTTCTTCGGTCATGGTCAGCAGCACTTCCAGCGGACCGTGTACCACATTGTCATCAGCCAGTACCGCCAGCGCAGACGCCATACCGATACCGTTATCTGCACCCAGCGTGGTACCACGGGCTTTTACCCATTCGCCATCAATATAAGGCTGGATCGGATCTTTGGTGAAATCGTGCACGGTGTCGTTATTTTTTTGCGGGACCATATCCAGGTGCGCCTGCAAAACGACCGGCTTGCGATTTTCCATTCCTGCGGTAGCGGGTTTACGAATCAGGATATTACCAACCTGATCGCGCTCGACGTGGAAACCTTTCTCCTGGGCCCAGCTCAGAATGTGTTCAGCGAGTTGCTCTTCATGGTAGGACGGATGAGGAATAGAACAGATTTTGGCAAAAATATCCCACAGCGGTTGCGGGGATAACTGAGACAGTTCAGACACGTTGAGTCTCCTTGGCGATGTCCTACAAAATTGACTTGCAGGCCACGGGGTTAGCGGAATTAAAAACACCACAAGTCAGGCTTGCGCGATGCGATTGAGAATACCACTTTCTTCGCTGACGGCTAGTATAAAGCATGCAAAAAGAGGCGCGGATTCCGCGAAACACTGGTTTTTAGTGCGTCAGGTCTCTATAATCTCGCGCAACCTGGTTCACCCTCAATTTATTAATTAGCCGTAGATAAACAGGCTGGGACACTTCACATGAGCGAAAAATACGTCGTCACCTGGGACATGTTGCAGATCCATGCACGTAAACTGGCAAGCCGCCTGATGCCTTCTGAACAATGGAAAGGCATTATTGCCGTTAGCCGTGGTGGTCTGGTGCCGGGCGCATTGCTGGCGCGTGAATTGGGTATTCGCCATGTCGATACCGTATGCATCTCCAGCTACGATCACGACAACCAGCGCGAACTGAAAGTGCTGAAGCGTGCGGAAGGTGACGGTGAAGGTTTCATCGTGATCGATGACCTGGTAGACACCGGTGGTACCGCCGTTGCTATCCGTGAAATGTATCCTAAAGCGCATTTCGTCACGATCTTCGCTAAGCCGGCTGGTCGTCCGCTGGTGAATGACTATGTGGTTGATATTCCGCAGGATACCTGGATTGAGCAGCCGTGGGATATGGGCGTGGTATTTGTTCCGCCGATCTCTGGTCGCTAATCTAAAAAGTTTTCAACGCCCGCACTGTCGGGCGTTGTTCTTTTTGTGCGGTGTCAGGTTACACTATGCCTTAGTGAGTACTCATGGAGGCCGTAATCATGTCGCAGGCTAACCTCAGCGAAGTTCTGTTTAAACCCCGCTTCAAACATCCTGAAACGTCAACGTTGGTTCGTCGTTTTAACCACGGCGCGCAGCCGTCTGTGCAGTCCGCTCTGGATGGCAAAACAATCCCGCACTGGTATCGCATGGTGAATCGCCTGATGTGGATCTGGCGTGGGGTCGATCCGCGTGAAATCCTTGAAGTGCAGGCGCGTATCGTCATGAGCGAAGCCGAACGCACGGATAAAGAGCTCTACGATACGGTCATTGGCTATCGTGGTGGAAACTGGATCTACGAGTGGGCGAAGCAGGCGATGGACTGGCAACAGAAAGCGTCTATGGAAGAGGACCCGCAGGTGAGTGGTCGCCACTGGCTGCATGCTTCCACGCTGTACAACATTGCAGCATACCCACATTTAAAAGGTGATGAGCTGGCAGAACAGGCGCAGGCCCTGGCCAACCGCGCTTACGAAGAGGCGGCTCAACGACTGCCAGGTACGCTGCGCGAGATGGAATTTGCTGTTGCCGGCGGTGCGCCGATAACCGGCTTCCTGCACATGCCAAAAGGCGACGGCCCGTTCCCGACGGTGCTGATGTGCGGTGGCCTGGATTCCATGCAAACCGACTACTACACCCTGTATGAGCGCTATTTCGCACCGCGTGATATTGCCATGCTGACGCTGGATATGCCTTCAGTCGGATTCTCGTCAAAATGGAAATTGACCCAGGATTCCAGCCTGCTGCATCAACATGTATTAAAAGCGCTGCCGAATATTCCCTGGGTCGATCACACCCGTGTGGCGGCATTCGGTTTTCGCTTTGGCGCTAACGTCGCAGTACGCCTGGCCTATCTTGAATCATCGCGCCTGAAGGCGGTGGCCTGTCTCGGACCGGTGGTGCATGCGCTGCTTAGCGACCCGCAACGTCAGGCTTCAGTACCGGAAATGTATCTTGACGTTCTGGCCAGCCGTCTGGGGATGCACGATGCGTCTGATGAAGCGCTGCGCGTCGAGCTAAACCGCTATTCATTAAAGGTGCAAGGGCTGCTGGGCCGTCGCTGTCCAACGCCAATGCTGTCGGGGTTCTGGAAAAACGATCCATTTAGCCCGGAAGATGAGTCGCGTTTAATCACATCTTCATCTTCCGACGGTAAGCTGCTGGAGATTCCGTTCAACCCGGTGTATCGCAATTTTGACAAAGCGCTGCAAGAAATTACCGGGTGGATCAATCATAGATTGTGTTAATAGATTGCTAAATTTTATTGGTTTGGTAAAACAGTTGCTTCACCTAAGGAGATCGCAATGACGTTACCGAGTGGACACCCGAAAAGCAGATTGATCAAAAAATTCACCGCGCTTGGCCCCTACATCCGCGAAGGGCAGTGCGAAGATAATCGATTCTTTTTCGATTGTCTGGCTGTTTGCGTCAACGTGAAACCGGCACCAGAGAAACGTGAATTTTGGGGCTGGTGGATGGAGCTGGAAGCGCAGGAGAAACGCTTTACGTACAGCTACCAGTTTGGTTTGTTCGATAAAGACGGCAACTGGACCGCCGTGCCGATTAAAGAGACTGAAGTGGTAGAGCGACTGGAATACACCTTACGCGAGTTTCATGAAAAGTTGCGTGGGTTGTTAACGACGCTGAATCTGGCGCTGGAGCCTGCTGACGACTTTAAGGATGAGCCGGTTAAATTAACGGCATAATGAACAGAAAAAAGCCGGATGGCGGCGCAACCCCATCCGGCTTTTTTTATGCTATATCAAAACTGATAGACCATACCGACAGCGACGATATCATCATCGTTGATGCCCAGCTTATTATTGCTATCCAGTTGGTTGATTTTATAATCAACAAAGGCCGACATATTTTTGTTGAAATAATAGGTCGCGCCCACGTCGATATAATTCACCAGATCCTCATCGCCTACGCCTTCAATATCTTTGCCTTTTGACAGCACATAACCCAGGGATGGACGCAGACCAAAGTCAAACTGGTACTGAGCGACCACTTCGAAGTTCTGAGTTTTGTTAGCAAAGCCACCGGAAATAGGTGTCATATTGCGCGTTTCAGAATAGAACGTTGCCAGATAAATATCATTGGCATCATATTTTAAACCTGTCGCCCAGGATTCTGCTTTATCGCCAGTACCCCGGTTTTGCAGGTTCTGCTGATTGGTACGGTCAGAGTTGGTATACGCACCACTGATGGCGAAATCGCTGCCGCCAAAGTCATACGTCACGGAGGTACCAAAGCCGTCGCCGTTCTGTTTTTTTACATCGCGGTCCTGGTTTTTGCCCTGATATTGCAGGGTAAGATCCAGACCATCGACGACGCCGAAGAAGTCGGTATTACGGTAGGTGGCCAGGCCGCTGGCACGTTTGGTCATAAAGTTATCGGTCTGCGCGGAAGAGTCACCGCCGAATTCCGGGAACATATCCGTCCACGCTTCCACGTCATACAGCGCACCCAGGTTACGACCATAATCAAACGAGCCAAAATCTTTTAATTTCACACCGGCGAAAGCCAGACGTGTTTTTTGCTGGTTGGTTTCGTTTTCCGCTTTATTCCCTGCAAACTCAGCTTCCCAACGACCATAACCGGTCAGTTGATCGTTAATTTGTGTTTCGCCTTTAAAACCTAAGCGGATATAGCTCTGGTCGCCGTCTTTGCTGTCATAATCAGTCATGTAGTGCATCGCTTTGACTTTGCCATACAAGTCCAGTTTATTACTGTTCTTGTTATAGACTTCTGCCGCCTGTACGGACGCCGATGCAACAATTCCCATCACCACTAATGCCAGAGTGCTCTTTTTCATTTTCATTCCTGATTTAAAGTACGCGCTAATATTTACTGGGTGTGATCCCCGTTAAAAGACAGGAGGGTTTTTAACGTCTGGCAATGAACGTTTTATGACAAAATAAGAATATTTTTAAAAAAGAATGTTTTTTTGTGTCTGTAATAAATGCGTCAAAATCTGCCGCTACGCTTGCTGATCCTGCGCAATAAAATTCCATGCTTTGTGCGCTGGCTGTTGGCAACCGGGGCCAGTCCTGCTAAAACGTTCGTTTGATATCATTTTCCCCAATTTTGAATGGCAGAGAATCATGAGTGACAGCCAGACGCTGGTGGTAAAACTTGGCACCAGTGTGTTAACGGGCGGATCGCGCCGCCTGAACCGCGCCCATATTGTCGAACTGGTTCGCCAGTGCGCGCAGCTCCATGCCGCAGGGCATCGTATCGTTATCGTTACCTCGGGCGCGATTGCCGCCGGACGCGAGCATCTTGGTTACCCTGAACTCCCGGCGACGATAGCGTCGAAACAACTGTTGGCGGCGGTAGGGCAGAGTCGATTGATTCAACTGTGGGAACAGCTGTTCTCAATTTACGGTATTCATATCGGCCAGATGTTGCTGACGCGTGCGGATATGGAAGACAGAGAGCGCTTCCTTAATGCCCGCGATACGCTACGTGCGCTGCTGGATAACAACATTGTTCCCGTCATCAATGAGAACGACGCAGTGGCGACCGCTGAAATTAAAGTCGGTGATAACGACAACCTTTCGGCGCTGGCGGCGATCCTGGCGGGTGCCGATAAGCTGCTACTGTTGACCGATCAACAGGGCCTGTTCACCGCCGATCCGCGTACTAACCCGCAGGCGGAACTGATCAAAGACGTTCACGGCATTGATGATGCGCTGCGCGCCGTTGCCGGGGATAGCGTCTCGGGTCTGGGAACCGGCGGCATGGGGACTAAATTACAGGCTGCCGACGTGGCCTGCCGCGCGGGTATCGACACCATTATCGCCGCAGGCAGCAAGCCGGGCGTCATTGGTGATGTGATGGAAGGTGTTTCTGTCGGTACCCGTTTTCATGCGCAGGCTTCTCCGTTGGAAAACCGTAAACGCTGGATTTTCGGCGCTCCGCCTGCCGGGGAGATTACCGTCGATGAAGGTGCGACCGCGGCGATTCTGGAGCGCGGCAGTTCATTGCTGCCAAAAGGCATTAAAAGCGTGACAGGCGACTTCTCTCGTGGTGAAGTGATCCGCATCTGCAACCTCGAAGGGCGTGATATTGCCCACGGCGTCACTCGCTATAATAGTGATGCGCTACGCCGTATTGCCGGGCACCACTCACAACAGATTGACACTATTCTTGGCTATGAATATGGCCCGGTTGCTGTCCATCGCGACGATATGATTACCCGTTAAGGAACAGGCATATGCTGGAACAAATGGGCATTGCTGCCAAAGCTGCGTCATATAAGCTGGCGCTACTCTCCAGCCGCGAAAAAAATCGCGTGCTGGAAACCATTGCTGATGCGCTGGAAGCGCAAACGGAAAGCATCCTCAGCGCGAACGCACAGGATGTTGAACAGGCACGTGAAAATGGCCTGAGCGAAGCGATGCTTGATCGCCTGGTGCTGACTCCTGCGCGCCTGAAAGCGATTGCTGACGACGTGCGTCAGGTGTGTAATCTCGCTGACCCGGTCGGGCAGGTGATTGACGGCGGCCTGCTGGATAGCGGTCTGCGTCTGGAGCGTCGTCGCGTGCCGCTGGGCGTGATTGGCGTGATTTATGAAGCGCGTCCTAACGTCACCGTTGATGTGGCTTCGCTGTGCCTGAAAACCGGCAATGCTGCGATCCTGCGCGGTGGGAAAGAGACCTACCGGACGAATGCCGCCACCGTAGCGGTTATCCAAAAGGCGCTGGAAGCCTGTGGTTTACCCGCGGCTGCCGTACAGTCGATTGATAACCCGGATCGCGCGCTGGTCACTGAAATGCTGCGAATGGATAAGTACATCGATATGCTGATCCCTCGCGGTGGCGCAGGGCTGCACAAGCTGTGTCGTGAACAGTCGACTATCCCGGTGATCACCGGTGGTATTGGCGTATGTCATATCTATGTAGATGATACGGCTGAGATCGCCCCGGCGCTGAAGATTATCGTCAACGCCAAAACCCAGCGTCCGAGCACGTGTAACACTGTCGAGACACTGTTGGTGAATCAGAGTATCGCTGAGCGCTTCCTGCCTGCTCTAAGCCAGCAAATGGCAGAAAGCGGCGTGACGCTTCATGCAGATGATGCTGCGCTGGCCGCATTGCAGGCCGGACCGGCAAACGTCGTGGCGGTAAAAGCGGAACAGTATGACGATGAGTTTTTATCGCTGGATCTGAACGTGAAGATTGTCGCCGATCTGGATGACGCCATTGCCCATATTCGCGAACACGGCACCCAGCACTCTGATGCGATTCTGACGCGTACGCTGCGCAACGCCGATCGTTTTGTGAATGAAGTTGATTCTTCCGCCGTGTACGTAAACGCCTCTACCCGTTTTACCGATGGCGGTCAGTTTGGACTTGGCGCGGAAGTCGCCGTGAGCACGCAAAAATTACACGCACGTGGCCCAATGGGGCTGGAAGCACTGACCACTTACAAGTGGATTGGCTTTGGTGACGACACGATTCGTGCGTAATTGAAACCGGGTGATGCAAAAATAGGCGTTTGATTCACAAGGCCATTGACGCATCGCCCGGTTAGTTTTAACCTTCTACCCCGTGTTCGCATTCGTGGACATGTCCTTATCAGGGCCGATATAGCTCAGTTGGTAGAGCAGCGCATTCGTAATGCGAAGGTCGTAGGTTCGACTCCTATTATCGGCACCATCAAAATCAATTAGTTACGTTAAAAACTCTCTTTGCTTATATTATAATTTTTTCGCGTGTAACTGTATGTGTAAGTGATTTTCATCGACCTACATCAACAGTTGATATATGCAATTTCAGGTTGGCTCATTCCTGTCGATTTTTCACATTGATGATAGGATGTTCATTAGTAGTGATATCAGAACGATTTTTTTGAAAAATACGTATTGTGAAGCTTTGGTTCTTAGCCTGTTTAGGTATGCCTGATTTTAAGATAGCCCTTCCCTGTACACTTCCATCTGTGGTGTAATCCCTTGTGATTTTAAGGTTTCTTTCGAGAGATAGCATGGAATTATTCGAAAATTATTTGTCAACGTTACCTAAAAAAAAGCGATTGAGTGAAGTCAAGTTGACTATCCTGAAGAGATTATGGGGCTCGGATGATATTGATTTTCCTAAACCTTGGGTCTCATCAATAGAACTACTGGAACTGACAGGGCAAAAGTACTTCGATAGACGAACAAGAGAATTGCGAGATGAACTAGGCTGTGATCTCGAAAGCTCGTACATTGCGGAGTTCTCGGGGCATGCTTGGCGGCTAAAATCAAATATGATTGCCCCACCAATGGAAAGGGAATACCTGACAGAATCACAACGATCTGGTTTATTTTCTAACCACAGCAACACATGTGCAACATGTGGTAAAACTGTTGCTGCTGGGGTCAGGGGGCTACAAGCGGATCACAAAATACCTTTGTCACGTGGTGGTGGAAATGAGTTAACCAATTGGCAAGCTCTTTGCCACAATTGCAACGTAGGTAAGAGAAGAGCATGTGAGGGATGCACTGATGATTGTTACACATGCTCATGGGCATTCCCTGAAAAGTTCGGGATAACAACAATGCTCCATCTGCCAGAAGCTGCTTTAAGAAAAGCTCAGCAGCTAGCCGATGCAGATGGGATTTCATTAGACGAAATCGTTGCCTACGCAATACGCAAGCTCTGAATATCATTTGACTCGAGTGGTAACGCCAACTGTTGTTTTTTCATGATGTCAACAGCTTCGAGTGCTTTACGGATTTGCCTTCCTGTTGCCTCGGCAACAGGGGGGGGGAAAGCGTTACCGACTTGACGATAAGCAGCTGTTTTTTTACCAGAGAATTTCCACCAGTCGGGGAAACCTTGGATTCGTGCAGCCATTCTTACAGTCAAACGAGGCATATTTTCAAAACCAGTCCGAATTTTTCCGTCTCTTCCAACATACCCGATAAACCCCTTTTCAGGGCCATTATCCGCTATGGAATGTCCATTGACTCCAAGCGCTTGCCAGGATCTTTTGGCTCTTGTCGGGCCAAGATCTGGCCCACCATGCTTATGGGAGCCGCCAACAAGTGTAGGAGCTATATTATCTGCTGCCTTTCTCCAGGCTTCAGCTCCTTCCCAACCTCCCATTGACATTAAGTCAAAGAGGGCATCACCCACAGTCGGCGGTATCAACGTTTCACTCGGCCAATGAAAATGAGCTGCATATTCACCACGCAATGCCACTAAAAGAACACGTGGGCGAAGCTGAGGAACTCCGTAATCAGAGGCATGATGAAGTTTCCAAAAGGTTTTATAGCCCATTGCAGAGAAAGCATGATCTAGTTCTTGCCGGTATTGCTTAAACTTTGGGTCTAGTAAACCAGAAACATTTTCAATCATTACTGCTTTTGGCTTAATGGTGTTCACAATTTTGAGCGCCGTCGGAAACAAATCACGTTCATCATCTTTGCCAAGTTGCTTCCCTGCTTTTGAGAATGGTGGGCAAGGAACTCCCCCTGCAACCAAATCAACATCAGAAAAACTATATGCAGTGTGTTCAGCAAAATGCTTAACGCAACCTTCTACGATATCTCCCCAACCCAAAGAATGGAGCTCATTGTTGAGGCGAAGAGTTTCGCAGGCAGCTGGATCAATCTCGACTAGTGCGCGGTGAGCGAAGCCAGCGTTATGTAACCCTAAGGCTTGACCTCCTGCTCCTGCGCAAATCTCTACAGATGTATATTGTAACATGCCATTAAACCTGTATATAAAAACAGTTGTATATTTATCTGATCAGAGACCATTACGCAACTAATTGTACAAAACAAGCAGTACTACCGCCATTAAGCCGGTCAGCTTAGTTACTTGATTACTGTATGACAAGGCAATCTACTACTTTGTTATGGAACCCTCAATTTATCAAATGAGTAGCATTTAATAGTGTTAGGGGCATCATCTTGATCAGAGCTTGTTGTCTAGTGCTGGCTGAGACAAACTGTCTCAGTTGATCACGAAAGGTCTTACTATCTGTTTACATGATATTTTGTCCGTAAGATGTATTGCGTCCACTGTAAGTAGCAGACGCATTATGCAAGGAGTAAATAAAGGAGAAATATTGGTGATGAAGATTGGGAATGCTGCTCGTAGAATTCAGCGTTCTAGGTCACTTCGGCTTTGTCGTAACAAGCCAGTTGCCTGTCGAGCTCGCAGAATATCAACGGCCCGAAGATAAGGTGATTGTTCTTGCCAACTAAACCCTCTGCGATCGATACGAACCAGCTCGTACTTATCCACCAGAAAGTTAACGGCATCAGCCATCGTGATACCGGCATCAATGTGTTCCTGAATCACAGTTTCATCACTGAACGGGGTGTCGTTCAGTGTCAGGCCATAGTGCTGTTCAAGCAGGCGTGTCAGTAACATTTTCCAGACAGCCACGGGCAACAGACAGGGCTTCGCCGCCCGCGAAATTGTAGCAGGTAGAGTTTTCATGCTTGCTCTCGTGAAATTAGTTAGCGTTGAGTGGGATAAACAGCGATGTATACGTAGCCGCAACTACCAAGAGTATCGGCTTCGCAGGTAAAATCGTTGTGGTACAGGATGACGCAGTAGGCATGACGGGGATTCAGTTCACCAGTGGTCAGCATCGACTCTATCAGGCTGATAAAATGTGGAAATACCACATCCAGCTTAAGACATTCGGCGTCACTAAACTTACCGGTGATACTGGCCCGGTCAGCCAGATAGTGCAGCCGGTTGCCATCCTGCACCAGACGTGCTCCCAGGCGCGGCGTGATATCCCGCTGCAGGCCCCATGTAGTGTTGCTCATTTATAACCTCTTTATTGTCAGTTCAGGGTGATACTCATCAGACAGGTATAAGGTCCGTTGCGGTCCTGGCGGCGTTCGGCGTATACCGCCAGCACGCCGGGAATGTCAGGAACTACCTTACCGGTGTAATGACAGACGCTACCGTGCCACTGGTATCTGCCGGTGCAGTATCGAAAAATGCGGGAGGCCGGATGTTGACGGTAAATTGTCATCGCCCGGCGTTTACTGATAATTTTCATGTCATACCTCAAAGCAAACCATGTTCAGCGAATGAATAGATTTTCCTGCCACCGACAATCAGATGGTCAGGGATGCGGATGTCAACCAACTGAAGTACCTGAACCAGTCGCTGCGTAAGGGCTTTGTCCGCCTGGCTGGGCGTCGTCTCGCCGGAAGGATGGTTATGCGCCAGTATTACCGCCGCCGCGTTGAAATACAGGGCGCGCTTGACCACCTCCCGGGGATGGACCTCGGTGCGGTTAATCGTGCCGCTAAAGAGCGTCTCATGGGCAATAAGCTGATTCTGGTTGTCCAGATACAACACCCGGAACTCTTCCCGCTCAAGCGCGGCCATATGCAGTCGCAGCCATTCACGTACGGCGTGGGTGGAGGTGAAGGCTACCCCGGGCTCATGCAGATGCCGGTCCAGAATCCTGAGGGCGCGCTGGATGAGACGCCGGTCCTGTGGCGTTATCTCGCCGGGTAAAAAGGAAAGCTGTTTCATTCGTTGTACCTCCGGTCAGTCGATGATGCGCAGAATGGCGTAAGCTTCAGGATGCTGCAGGGCATAGTCCCGCAGGCGATAATAGTGTGCGTTCATTGCGTCACATTCTGTACGACAGGCGTGATGGCTGTATTCAATCAGGCAGATAGCAATACCTGCGGCTTCTGCGCTCATTTCCGCACCATTGCCGTTCATGCCGTTGAGCAGATGCCATTTATCGTCACTGTCAGCATCAGGAGCCATAAACGCGCCGCCATTGCTGAGCGTGTAAAAGGACCAGATACCACCGCTGTACTCATCACAGAAGCGGTCCATCCAGGCGAAAATGCGGGGTTCCAGCGTTATCCATCGTGGGATAGAGCCAAAGTACTGCGGCCAGAAATCGAGACGCTGTTCGTCAGGTACTGGTGTTGCAGTAAGGGCAAATTGAGGTTCATTAGCGGGTACCAATTCGCATTGAGTTTGTGTCGTCATGGATACTCTCCGTCAATAAAAACGCCAGCAACGATGGTTGGCGTATGGGAAATAAAGGATATACAGGGATGATGAATGGGTGTGGTCAGGAGGAGGATGCTCTGAGCATGCCTGACTTGCGGATATAACGGTTAAGCCCTTCACCGGCATCCGGTTCAAAGCACCACGCCCGCCAGATCATTCGACCTTCAGAGTCACGAACCACCAGGCGGAAGTGTGTGCCCTGGTCGTCTTCAATGCTGATGTTGCGATACCTGCGGGTAATCGCTTCGGCCTGCTGTCGGGTAAAAGGTCCCGGTGGCAGCATGTGAGATTCAGGCATTCGATGTACCTTAAAAGCAAAAACCCCTGACGCTGCCGCGTCAGGGGTTGTGGGTGTATGCAGGTGTGGGGTGATAATCAGTAACCGGTTTGTACCTTATACAGCCGCAGGGTTTTGCTACCCCGGACAATTTTCACATACAGGGCATTATCTTTCGTGCTGCGCACAAATCCGGCCTGCACATCGCCCTTACAGTCACCACCATCGTAAGGAATATTGACACCGGTCTGGCGCACCAGGTCGATAACCCCGAAGCTAAGGTCTTCACAGGCCGGGCCCGGCAGGTCCTGAATCAGGGCAAATTTATGGTCGTCGCTGACACCGGTCAGTGAACACATGGAAGTATTGATGTCGTTTCCCTGGCACCAGTACTCCTGGCCTGGATTGTCTTTATCCATCAGGTTTGCCGGAAGCTGAGCGGCACTGGCACTGAAGGTGGCGAGCAACAGAATGAGGGCGGATATGGCTGAAGTGATAATACTTAACATGGCATTCTTCCTGAATTAATGGGTGCCAGATGACACCCGATATATTTGCAGGGCATCTGGTGTGATTTAAAACGTCTTTAATCAGATGCTCAGCAGTTACCGGTACGGCGGCACAGTTCTTTCAGGCTTTGCTGAGAGGCCCACTGTTGCAGTTGGCGATCCTTTTCTGTCTGCCTGGCCTTAATGGCAGCCAGTTGTTGTTTATTTGTGCAGCTTTCAGGCAGCACCATCAATACACGGGGCTCCGCCTTTTTATTAACCATCTCAAGCTGCACCTGTGTATCGACGATACTGAAGTAACACCCTTTACCGTTATCCTCACCCTGGTACACCACATCAAGATCAGAAGCATATCCGCTAGCCGTTTTCAGGTTCAGATAACGGACGGTTTTTGTTTTTTTGTCAGCTAGATACAGAGGGGTGTTATAGGCCTGGCGCAGCAAAAATGTATTCGTCCACGGATAATAACCAATGATGTCAGCCTTCAACCCAAGCGCATTGAGCATTTTCACATCATCATAGCCATCCGCAGAGGTCCAGCCGCTTTTCTTCATGTCGTACCAGTTGGTGAGACGACCGGTGACATCGTAGGCATGTGCGCTGGTCGTGAGCAGCAGGAGCCCTGTAACAGCCAGAGTAGTGAGTCTTTTTTTCATCGTGATATCCTTTTATTGCATCATATAGGCATGTTGTTGTCTGAGCAGGATTCAGGCCATAACGGTCAGAACCAGCATTGCCAGCCATACCCAGAAGTAAGCCGGTTTCTGACCGAGGGTTTTCGCCCGTCGCCACAGATAGAACGGTACCAGCCACGCCAGTTTGCCGAACGTGATGGTGTCCACTCCGGCCTTACGCAGACGTCGCTCATCGAGATACCCCAATGCGATATTGAGCAGCAGCGTGATAAACCAGTACTGTCCGCCCGAGACAGCATCATATGCCTCGTCAAAGGACATACCGTTCAACCCTGCCGTCCACAGCTCAAGCGCATAACCAATGAAGGGAGCAAATGCCAGCGTCCATACCACTCCGCCGGGAATGCGGTGCCCCGGCAGTGCGGGCGGGATGGTGCTTTGCTGCAGTACTGTAGCAAGCGGGGTGGCGGAGACCGGTTGCCAATCCGTCATACCCTGTCGCCACACCAGCGTGGCAGCGGTGAGTTCACCGCGCGCAATCAGGTCAGTGATGTCATCTTCGGTCACATTGTCGTGACGTATGCCATTTTTCTCGTAATGCCAGGTCATTGTTTTTCCTTCTTAACAGAGGTCATTAAATCAGTGTGTTGCCCTGCTCCTCCTCAGAGGCTCCAGAAGACAGGACTTCGCGAATACAACTGAAGTGCGGAAGAGCCCGGATAAAGCCCGCCTGTGTGGTTAACTGGCTGAGACGTTTTCGCGGGGTAAAAGTGGTGTTCAGGACTGTCACCGCATGGATGGTCGCCAGAGGGTGCACGGTGATATACCCGTTAAGTTCACCGGTGAGGTACCAGCAGCCGTCGAGTGATATCAGGCGGTACGGGGCCAGCCCGTCACAGCGCTCTCCCTCGGCCAGCAGCAGGACCCGCTGGCAGGCAGTAATGGCACTGACAAGACGGTAGAAGACCAGTGAGCTGGCCGGTGACACTGACTGTGGCGGCTGCCATACCAGACACGGCATCCCTCCTGCAGTGAGCAGCATGCCCGCCAGACGCCGGTCCAGCCCCGGAAAAATATCGGCCAGTCCAGCCCGGTGAGCAAAGGTCAGCGCATCCAGTTCACCCTGTACGCCTCCACCGGTACTGCGCAGGCGGCATTGCCCCCGTAGATACTCCAGGTCCAGATACATCAGCCGTTCGCGAAAATCCCGTCGCAGGGTACGGACTGACACACCAAACTCAGCAGCCAGTCGGGCCATGTTCAGCGTCTCACCGGCAACCAGGCGGCTGATTATCAGTGACAGCCTGACAGCCAGTCGGTCATGACGGCGCTCTGCCTGTGTCATCTTAAATCTCCGTAATAATTAACTGACTGAATATGAAATGATTCTAAAGAGGGGGGCGGACAGGGTATGGACATGGAATGAACTATTTTTTATCTGCCACCGAAGGCAGGCCCGACGCGGCATTCCGTAGAATACGGTGATAAAACACCCAACCCAATGGAGGTAAAACGGACAGGGAGTGTCCCTTCCCAACATGCTGATAACAAGCTCAGGACTGAAGCCCATTCAGCATCGCTTCCGCCATCACCCAGAGAGCCCGGTTGAGCTTCACATCTCCGTCAATACCACGCACGGCGCGGGTATGCGTTCGCCCACCTTTCGCACTCCGGCCACTGAGCCCGCCCTTAATCAGGTTCTCCTGAATACGCTGGTATGTGGTCCACAGGTCGTTGCTCTCATCCTGCCAGCGGCGTGGGGAGAGTATCTGAGGTGCTGTCACCGGCTGGTGGTCCTCACCGAAACGGTACGTCAGTGCAGCCTGTGCCAGAGCCTGTTGTGCAGGTGGCGGCAGCATCAGCGACTGCATGGCATCCCGCTTCTCTTCCACACGGTCAAAAATCCCCAGCACCTCATACGCTCCCTCAATCACCTGGCTTACGACATCTCCTTTGTGCGGCACCCGCACCTCGCCAAACGACTCGCCGCAGACGAGCCCGTTCTGGCATACCGCGCGGAATAATCCCGGCAGCATCTGATACGAGCTGGTGCCGTCATGAGAGTTCAGCAGAATGATTTCCGGGACTTGCTTGCCGGTAATCTGCCCTTCTCGGCGCAGGCGCAGCATGTGCTTTGTGTGATCGCGGCGACCTGGGTCACGCACTCTGGTCTGACAGGCAAAGAAGGGCTGAAAGCCTTCGCGCTGCAGGCTGTCGAGGAGAGAAATCGTGGGTATATATGTGTATCGTTCACTGCGGGATTCGTGTTTGTCCTCGCTGAAAACGCTGGGCACCACAAGAAACAGTTCTTCGCGGGTTAACGGACGGTCGCGACGGATAAGATTTACTGCGCCAAAGCGCGAAGCCAGACGGGTCATAAGCAGACTCCTCATGATGGAAAATAAATACAAAAAGCCCTGCCGCAAAGTCGCGGCAGGGCTCAGGAAACTACGGGTTAGATTAGAAGGGTTAATTTTCAGAAGAAGAAATTCCAGACTGCACGAGCGACTGATACCACGATGTCGCGTACAGACTGGATGACTGTCCGAACCGGGGCCGGTATCAGGGGCATGGAACTTACTGTGTCCAGTACCGAGCCGACCGTTTCACCAAAATCGTCACGGGCTTTTTTATTAACGGTATCGGTACGAAGTGGAGCACTAAGCTGTACCGCTACCGGACTACTGGCCTCCCGCGGCAGGCAACGAATCATCCGTTCAGCCATCACCCGCAGTCCCCACTGCAAACGTACCGACACCGCACAGACAGGGTTTACAGGTTGGAACAACTCATGCAATAGACAGATTTTGCGGCTGATATTTTGTTTCTGTTCTGTTGACAGCTTTTCACCACCGCAGGTGGGGTCAACCTTGTCGGACTGACTGATAACAAAGAGCACCTTTTGCCGGTATGCCCCGCCAATCACCTGATGATAAAAATGCTCATCCACCGCCAGTGCCCGGTCATCGGCCTTGATCAACCACAGCACCAGGTCGAGCCGGGGAAGCTGTTGACAATACAGCGCGGCATACTCGTTATCGCGAACGCTACTTTCGCCCACACCGGGCAGATCCACGATGGTCATATAGCGCTTTCCCAGCTGCAGGCGAAAGCGCAAAGGTTCACGTGTGCAGGCGGCCACGTCGCTGACCGGTGAAACGTCCCCGGCAAACAGCGCATTGCACAGACTGCTCTTGCCTGCGCCGGTTTTCCCCATAATGCCTATTGTAGGCTCGTAGTGGGTTAACTGATTTATCTGCTGCAGAATGCGTTCAGAGACCCACTGGGGCAGGCCGGAAAGCGTTTGCTGCAGTGACTGCAGACCGTCAAATTGTTTCATTACTGCTCCTCTGAAAAAGAATACAAAAACGGCAGAACCATAAGGTTCTGCCGTTAAGGGGTATGTTCAGGGAGGTGATATCTGTCTGAAGTTTTTTATAATGCTGGTATGCGTTTCCATTCGTTGGACTCACGGCACTAGCGAACCGTCTGAAGCAACGAGGGATCTGTTATGAGCGATGTACAGCTATTCGAACCCTGATAATTACACTTTGAAGTGATTCAGGGTATCCCCAAAAGTTTAAATCATTAAACCCGACAACGTAGATACCTGCATAACTTCTATCACACCTCACAGAAAGGTAGCACTGACAACTGGTACTCCACTCAATTTATATATCATCAAGAAGTTATCAGCGTTGTAAGCCACCAAGAACCATAAAAAACGTTTAATTCTTACTGCAAGATGAAATCAAGCTCACTATAAAACCCTTGCTAATTCGGTTAGCATATCCCTAATTTTTTTAGGGCAGAAAATGCAATAAGGAAAATCTGAATGCTCAGAAGGTTCCGGTTAGAGCGGAAGTCTGACTATGAAAAGCTGGTAATTGCTCAGCGTCTGGCGGACATGCTTGAGAAATTCTTAAGTGGAAGGCTGGCACCTCTGTCGATTGGTGCTGAACAAGGTGGCATTGAGGAGTGGGACGATGTGGTAATCATGCACACCGCAGACCACTATGAGCATTTACAGATTAAGCGTCAGTCGACTGACTTTTGTACCAAAGATCCTGATAAAGCTGTACAACTCGCTAAAAAACCCAGAAAGGGTTCCTCGCCCATCTCCCCGACCAATTCCGTTTTAGACTCGGCATTTTCCAGTCTTGCCAGAATCGCGAAAGCGGGAAAACTTGATGAATCTCCTAACCGTGAGTTTAGACTCACCCTCGTGGGTCTGCATCTACAAATAAAAGATAGTTTTTCAGTCAATCATTTAGAAGAAGTCTGTGATCTTTGTCGTCAAAATGGACTCAGTATAGAGGAATTAGCTAAGCGTCAGGATGGTCCAACCACGAGGGCTTATTTATGGCTAACAACCTGGTGTGGATTCGAAGACTGGAGTCAGATACGAAATGTACTTCGCCGGGTTAAAATCAATTGTATCGGTAACGATGCGACATTAAAAGATCGGACAATTCACTCGCTTGGTCGTTACTTCAGCGATCCGAATCGTACACTGGACCGTTTAATTACCTATATCGCGGCAGAAACATCTGACGTAGCAGCCTTGGGATGCCATGACGTCGTCCAGGAACTGCGAAGTGAACTGCGCCCTGATGTTGAAACCTGGGTGCAGTATCAGTTAAGCGACGGTTCTACTATGGCTGGTAAAACTTGGTCATTAGCCGGAACGCTTGATCTTGCCGGTTCAACAGAAAGGTCCGCAAAAGGGGTCGTTGAGCACATGTGGAGTCGTGAGCCCGGCAACCGCAAACTCAGAGTTTATGCCAATTACTCCCCCCCTGCAGGCGATAATCTGACTCTTCTTTCTGCCATTGTGCGTATGGCTTTGCATTTACCCCAAGGCAGTCAGGGGCTGATGTTAGGTGAACCAGCGTGGCGTAGTAGCATTGGTCATGAAATTGGACACACACTTGGCTGTGCAGAACATGACTTCAGCGACCTACCTTGGCTTGAAAATGCCGAACGCCTATCCTGTGCACAGGATTATGAATTTAAGACAGTAAATGCTGCTCGAGGAGAAGCTGAAGCGCTTGCTAAAGCTATGGACGACGTGCTGTGGCAACGCCTTCTTCAAGGGGTTTCAGAAAAGCTTGGCTCAATCTCAGATTCGGCGCTAGCAGATGCGATGGAGACGGTTTGGCAGTCATGGCTGAGCGGGTTCGCAGCTGCACCAGAAAAACGCCGAAAATTCATGGAGCAGCTTCTCTATCCGAAAACGGAGAAAAAAAATGAAAGACATGCGCTTCGCCTGGGCCTTCGTACTTTAAATCTTCTTGTTACCGCTGTTGAAACCTTATTACTGGTTGCTGTGGGTTTGCCTGAGGACAGTAATAACTGGGAATCTTTTCAGGAAGGTGGCCCAGTATTGAGCATTGCTCTTAAGTACTGGTCTGGTCCTGCGGGTGGTTTTTCGGGAGTACGTGAGCTTTCTGACGATCCGTTAATAGACGTTATTGGCCCTAATCCGGATCCCATCGTTATCTTATCGGGTGTGAGTACATCCCCATCAGAATTATTGAATATAGGTATGGCTGACGACGCAGAGACTGCGACCAGTATGGCCGCGGAGCGTCAACCTCACCTGCTCGTCACGCGGTCTGGTATGTTTCGTCATTTACATAACGGAACACTTGACTCCGTACGCCAACATTTCACTAAGCAGTGGCAAGATCGAAAGCTCGCTCGTGAATCGGCCATTGAGAAGAATGCGAAGGGATCCTGAAATGCCGACAATCCAAGAACTCGTTACTGCTATAACCAAGCGTGCTAAGGGCCGCTATGAAGTTCATTTTCCAGATGTGGACGAAATGGTTTCACCCTCAATTGATATCGGCATGACTGCAATACAACTCAGACGCATTAATCGGGAGAATGCTGGATGGCGAACAGTGCTGATCACAGCATTTCCTAGTAACGTGGATAATATCCAGAGTGCTTTCCGATGGGCCGCTGATATCCGAGACATACTTGCAGAGCCTCAGACAGCAGACCTTTACATGTTTATGCTCATCGATGGAGTTGAGTCAGAAGATGCTGCCCGTTTTGAAACGGACGATCGATTTTGCAGGAAGGTGGTGCTCAGAAAGCAGGAAGATATTGACTCCTTCCTTGATCGAAGTTTTCTGGCGTCTTTAACACCTGCGAGAGGTGGGAATGATATCAGCGATCCTCTGCTAGCGTCTCTGAACTCGATGGGGCAAGCACACTCTTGGGTAGAACCTCATCTCGAAACATGGCGTGAATTGTTGCTCTCTGAGAAATCTGGCGATGAAATTGTTAATGCGCTGAGGGATATGATGTTTGGAGAGAAGGACTTTCAATGAAACAACTTAAATCTATCACGCTCTCAAATGTCCGCCGATACGGTACCGACACCAAAATTGAGCTCAGTGGCGGTGCAACCATTTTACTGGCCCCTAACGGTACGGGGAAAACGGCCTTCTTCGAAGCGATCGAATTTAGTCTCACGGGTAATATTTCTCGTCTAGGCGAGAATCTTTCACCCATTATCAGGGACAGCCAGACTGTCGCTAAGGTGGTCTTGGATTTTGGGGATGTACAAGCCTCTGCGCAGGTGAGCAACGAAGGTGACGTCGAAAGGACTGGTGATTTAAGCTCTCTTTTTCCGGATACGAATTCGGAGGACATCCCCTTTTTATTAAGACTTACCCACTTACTGGATCAGCGCGAGGGCCAATGGCTGGTCAAAGCGGATGCAAAAGTTGCGGGCGCTCAACTGGCTCGCTTGCCAATCGGTAAAGATGGAACCCTAGTTAGTAATGCTCTTGGCGGCATTCGCCGCGTTCTCACTGAAAAGCTGAAGCAAGCAAAGGGAGCCCTTGAGGCGCTCGAAGCTGAGTTTGGGGAGTGGCAAAGTCTGATTCTTGATCGGGACCAGGCGGCATCACAATCTCAGGGGGCCCTGCGCAGTAAAGAAAACATCGCAGAATCAATCTCAGACATAGCTCGCAATACTCAGAGTGCAGAACAATTGCCAGTAGGTTTACTGGTTCCGCCAGTGGGTATCAGCAATCTGGAAACAATGCACGAGGCATTAGAGCAAACAGTACAAGCAAAGCTGAACCGACTTCGCGAACAGATTACTGCGCTTATGGAAGTGGATGGACTAATTGGCCGGTTCGTTTCTGAGCAAGCGCGTTCTGAGCAGCTTGGCAATGCGCTTATAACTGCTAAAGAGGAACTGACACAAAAACAACAGGAACGAGCCCAGCTAGTTGATAAAAAAGATAAACTCCAGAAGGAACTTGTCACAGCTGAAGCAGAACGTGATGTAATTATACAGCAGCTTAACCGGCTCAATAGTGAGGCGCGAACCAAAGAGGCCTTCGAGCAATGTAAGCTTGACTTGGCGTCAGCTGACAAAGCGTTGGCCGACGCCCAGTCTCTGGCATCAACCTTGCGTCACATACATGAGGGGAACGAACAGCTACGTATTGAACATGAACTTATAAATAAACAGCGTAAGTCTCTGCAGCTTGTAGATAGTGAAGTACTCACTGCTCATCAACTTATCAAGCGCTGGGAAGACATTCTTCAACACATTGCGACAATTACCGACTTGGTTAGCAATGAGGAAATTCAGGAGCGTGTACTTCAGGAGCATCTTCATACCGCGAATTCGTTAAAGGTATCAGCTGAAACAGATGAGCTTTCAGCGAAGCAGTTCCATGAGATGCTCACGTCTACTGCTGACTCTATAAGGCAATCCGTAGCCACCATTGCCGCACATTTACCAGAGGATCGCGGGGACTGCCCTTTATGTGGAGTGGAACATGGCGCTGCCGTTCTTCATAAACGCATTACTAGATCATTAGAGGCTATAGACCCCAAAGTCATCGAAGCAGAACAGCGCGTTAAAACAGCATCCGATCACTTGCGGAAATGCATAGAAACAGTGACGCATACCGAAACAGAATTGAAAGCGTGCCAGAGTAAAATTGTTGAATTGCGAGGCGATATCGTTCGCTCAGTAGCAGAGATCAATCAACTCAAAACAAACATCCTTCTTGACGGAGATACGGTACAACTAGCGAAAGCATCTATCCAACGTCGCGAAGAATCAAATGCTTCAGCGAAACAGCAGATTGACGAAAAACAGCTTAACCTTGCCCCCTTACCGACACCTGAAATATTGGAAGCGTCTAAAAACGCATACCAATTGTCGACTCGCGAACTGGATACTGCGCGGCATAATCGGGCCGGAGCCTTGGCTAGCCTTGAACAAACAACCGCTGCATTAGCTGCAATAACAGCAGGGGCACTCCCTTCAAAAACGTTGGCTGATTTATCCACTGAACAAAACAAAAATACGATTCAACTAGCTGAATTAAAATCAAAAATTGAGGCTGGGCAATCTGCATTGGATAGACAGAATATCCCTTTAGCTGAAGTTAATAATAAGATAAATGGCCTCGAAAAGCAGATCACTGACGCTCATGCTCAGCTAGCCTCAATTCGGTATTCATGGAGACAACTGTCCTTTCCCGGCGATCCCGCTCTCGAAGTGGCGAGCAGTAAAGAGATTCAACTGCAGTCATCCGTTGCTGACCTGTCCCGACATTCAGAACAGTTACAAACACTCAAAATTGAGATTGGCACTTGGAACAAGCTGGAACAGACTCGTTTGGCACAAGGGCTTATAGATCGTCGCCGAGGAACATCATCTGAGCAGGAATTCGCTACAAGTCTTAGCCAGCGAATTGATAACGAGAGAACAAATCAGATGCAGTTGCTGCAATTATCTGAAGCGATGGAGACGCTCAATCGATGCCTATCTACTGAGATCTCGAATGTACAAAAACATGTGCTCTCTGTCGTTCCAAGGTGGCAGGCTTTGCTCAAACGCGTAGTCAGAGAACAGCGCTTTACTGGCACCAGTTTGGGTTTTCGCAGTATCTACAGAAAGGAACATGCTGAAGTATCTGTTCCGTTACATGGGGAGTCAGTACCGGTTCCGGCGATAGCAAGCGAAGCTCAGCTTACTGATCTACAGCTTACCTTCTTGCTCTCCATGGCATTGGAACACCAGTGGTCCTCATGGCGCTGCCTGCTTCTGGATGACCCAACACAGCATCATGACTTGGTCCACGCAGCGTCCGTATTCGATTTACTGCGTGATTACATAGTTGATCATGGCTTCCAGGTTGTAATTGCAACACATGATGCCCTTCAGGCGCGTTATTTCATGCGCAAACTGCAAAATGATGGCATTGATGCACGCTTGTGGTCACTCGTTCCTACACCTGAAGGGGTGACGGCATCTGAGATGCGGATAACCAGGTAACCTAACAGCGCTGGGCCAGGTGATAAAGCAGGGCTGTTAGGATCTCAACCTGAGAAAACTCGAGGGCTGTTCATTTTAGGAGGAAAGGATGGAATCTGCTCGTGACAAACGCACCGGAGAAAAAGTGGATGCTGAAGAGCTCTGGTTGTTGGATATCGTTGATACCAGTGGTTATGTTTGCTGGGGATGCGGAATCGAAATGTATCCTTCCGCCTGGCAAAAAGGCAGTAAGAAAAGACCGTCGTTTAATAAAATGCCAGGAAAAGAACACATCAACTGCGATGCTGATGCTGAGAGCACTGTTGTTAAGCAGGGCCAGAAGAAAAGCGTCCGCCATCTCTTGGACAGTGCACCGGGTTTGATGCCTGCAGGGTTAAAGTTGATTGAAAAACGCCCGGTTGTTGATCCTGACACAACGGGTGGTGAAAACAATTCGAGCACAACGCGTTCTGCATCATCAACATCCAGTAAAGGCAATCCCCCAACACGGCAATCGCGTCGTCCGGTTAATGCTATTCGTCAGATTTGTAGAGCGTTTATTCGTTTCCCGTATGATCGAGGTATGTCACTACATATACCGGATATTGATGCCGATACTTACATGACTGTCTTTAAAAAACTTAAAGATCCGATTCAGCCCTATCCGGAACTGCGAGTTTTCTACTCACAGTTGTTGTGGCAGAAATTTGAGCAAGATGAGAATCGGATTGTCATTCCGCTTTCGGGAGAATGGGTTAAAGATGAATCCGGAAAGCTCAAGCCTTCTCGAAGTTATAAACTCCATGTGGAATGGAGCGGCTGGTCCCAAGCTAAACGCACAGCACTTCGTAACGAGTTGGAGGCCGCCCAGGAAGAAGCGAAAGATGCGGGGAAGAAAAAGCTAAAAGACAGGGCTCAGATTTTCTTCATCGGTGAGCAAAGTACTGAGGACCATGAGGTCTTCTATGTAGCCGATTACAGGTTGATTTGTGCGATCATTGGGCATATCACTTATCCGAGAATTGAAAATATAATCAGGTAGTTGAGTTGCAATTTTTAACAAGTTGATAACCGAGGCGACATCTTTAATAAACCTTGCCCTGGGATTTGAATCTTCCATCAGCCAAGAGAAAAAAGGATAAATAGATGTGGTCAGATAAGGAATCATCAGAGGATTACCTAAATTTTGGTGAAGTATCCCAGTTAGCTGTAGACGTGCTTACTACCGAAAACATGTTACCAGTATCAATCGGCATTTTTGGGAATTGGGGGGCAGGCAAATCTTCACTTTTGAAATTGATAGAGCAAAAACTTGAGCAAGATAAAAAAGATTGGATTGTAATTAACTTTGACTCCTGGCTCTATCAGGGCTATGACGATGCGCGAGCAGCTCTACTTGAAGTCATCGCTACAGCATTGACAAAAGCTGCTGATGGAAATACGCCTCTCATCTCAAAAGCGAAGAGACTTCTGAGCCGAGTTGATGGGTTTAGAGCAATGGGGCTTCTGGCGGAAGGAGCTGCTTTATTTGCTGGAGTCCCTACTGGCGGTTTACTTTCTAGGGGAATTGGCGCGTTTAGGAATGTTACCGACGGTATCCAAAGCCAGGAAGAATATGAGGCTTTGGGCAATCTGGCTAAAGAAGGCAAAGAGAAGGCTGGTGGTTTGATTAAACCTGAGGCTAAAAAAAGCCCTCCTCAGCAGATTGATGCATTTCGTAAGGAATATGGAGAAATTTTAGAAGAGCTTGGTAAGCCACTCATTGTGGTAATTGATAACCTCGACCGCTGCCTACCGGCTAATGCTATCCATACACTTGAAGCAATCAGGTTATTCCTTTTCTTAACTAATACAGCCTTTATCATTGCAGCAGATGAGGACATGATTCGTTCTTCAGTAGCTGATTACTTCAAGGGAGCATCACAGCGGCATCAAATAGACTATCTTGATAAGCTCATCCAAGTTCCTATTCGGGTGCCAAAAGCTGGGGTTCGTGAGATTCGTTCATATCTGTTCATGCTTTATGCCATTGAACATGGCTTAAAAGGCGAAAAACTTACTACGCTCCGTGACGGCCTAGAAAAGGCATTACAGCAATCTTGGAAAGATGAACCTATTACACGCCAGGACGCTCTGAAAATGACTGGTGAGTCTGAGGATAGTAACCTCGCTTTGGCATTTGCTCGTGCGGACCGTATTGCTCCTGTGTTAGCCAATTCGCCAATTATCCATGGCAATCCTAGAATCGTTAAGCGCTTGTTGAATGTTGTCAAAATGCGATCTCAAATTGCCAAGCGGCGAGCAATGCCTTTGGATGAAGCAATCATCACTAAGTTAGTAATCTTTGAGCGATGTGTTGGAGTAGATGGTACCGCTGACTTATATCATCTAGTGGATATTGAACAAGGTATACCACAGTTGCTTAAACAGCTTGAGGAAGCTGACGGTCAAATACCTACTGAAGCGCCAAAGACATGGACTGATAATCCAACAACTAAAGCTTTCATTGCTCAATGGGCTCAGCTTGAACCGCGCCTTGGTGGAATCGATTTGAGAGCCGCCATATATCTGTCCAGAGAAACTATGCCAATAGGTGCATATGTGGTTGGTTTATCGTCGTATGGGCGGGAAGCACTGAATGCACTCATTGAAATGAAAAATACCAGTTCTCCCGCAGCAGAAGCTCTTTTGGAAACGCTTCCTCGTGAGGAACAAGTGCCTGTAATGGAAGGTTTAATTAGCCAGTTAAGGCAAGCATCGGATTGGACTCGTAGACCTAAGGGGTTTTCTGGTGCATGCCTTTTGGCTCGCCACTCGGCAGATGCTGCCAGTATATTAATTCGTTACTTGCAGGAATTGCAGCAGGGAACGAAGCCACCTGTATGGATGGCTGCAGCATTGAAAGATGAGCAATGGAATAAGGACGCTTAATGGGAACTTCACAATCAAGTATAGGCCCGGGTGGTGGTTCTCCACTGGTTCCACCATGGGCTGATGATCAGCCACAGCAACCCTTAACCCCGCCACAAGAACGAAGGTTTGCGCCTTTTAGGGAGTCTTTGGGAAATGCAGTTTCAAACGGCAATAGAGCAGACTTTAGAAAAGCAATAGGGCATTACGCGCGAAAAGCGTCTGGAGGGAGCAGTAGTGCAGCTCGACGACTAGGGAGTGTCACACAGGCTGGGGGCGGATTGTTTGGGGCTCTGGCGGGAGTGCAAGCGGCTCCAGGAGAACCAAGCATTGATTTGGGAAGCTTGGCTGGCCTTCCATGTGAAATAGCAATATCGGCTATTGCTCAAGCTTTAACATCACAGGATGGTGATTCAGAAAAGATTTGTGCTGCCATGAATCATGCCTTAGTGGAAGCTCTCGATGGTGTGGCAATTTTCGATCCTCAAAAAATAACTGATAGTGTGATCGTTGACACAATGATTTGTTATTTAGCTGAAAGCATTTTTCTGCAAATGGTCATGGATTCTAACAAGGCATGGAATAAAGCGGACACTCCTTCAAAGGCCATTCATGCAGAAATTGAACTTCGAGAATTGATCAAAGTTGTTGTTGATAAGCATATGGCTCCAAAACTTGTCGGTAACATTAGGACTTTTACGAAAAACCAAATGGTTAAAATCGAGCGTCAGGTAATTACTGAGGCTTGGCAAGAATGGGAGGCCTATCAATGACACACTTAGTTTTTCATCATGATCATCGTCTCTTACCGCCAGCAAGTGAGAACTTGTTGCCCGTACAGCTTTATGGATTAAGTGGGCAGGGGCGGGGTGATATATCCATTATTGGGAATCCTGCGATTGAGCGAATTAAGCGCTTGGGAGTCAAAATTCCAGCTCAGGTCATGGATTTTTTGAGCATCGCACTAGCGGTTACAGCGGCTGATACCTTCGTTCAGCGTGAAAGCTCTGAGGATGGTTGGACTCGTCAATTCTCGCTACGACTTCCCCTTCATGAGCCATCTCGATGGATTGCTCTAAAGAAGGAACTTGAAAGCGCTTTGCATTTCCTTAGCGGAGACATCTGGGATTTCGAGTTTTGCACTGGTGGTTATGCACCGCCAGAACCCTATAGTCAACATTCAAGATTTCACCTAATCAAGCTCAAAGAACTTGATTGTGTCTGCTTGTTTTCGGGAGGATTAGATTCGGCTATTGGCGCAATAGATCTTCTGACAATGGGGCGCGCTCCGCTTTTAGTTAGTCATGCTTATAAAGGAGATAAGTCACGCCAAGATCAAATCGCTGAAAGATTAAATGGTCGATATTCACGGTTTGAAATTAATGCTGATCCGCATCACTATCAAGGTGTGACTGACATTACGATGCGAACGCGGAGCCTCAATTTTCTTGCTTTTGCGGCAGTGGGCGCTTGTGCTATTCAAGAAGTATCTCAACAAAAAAAGGTCGATATTTTTGTGCCCGAAAACGGGTTTATCTCGTTAAATGCACCACTAACCCCACGCCGGATCGGTACGTTGAGCACACGAACAACACATCCATATTTTATTGCCAGCATCCAACAGCTGTTTGATGCGGTCGGAATTCCTTGCCAAATAATCAACCCATATCAGTTCAAAACAAAAGGGCAAATGGCTTATCAATGTTTGAACAAGCCACTATTGACTGAAATTGTAGAAAGTACAGTATCTTGCAGTCATTGGAAACGCACTAATCAGCAGTGCGGGGTATGTGTACCGTGCATCATTCGACGGGCATCGCTTCATGCAGGGGGAATTAATAGAGACGCTGGTTACACTTTCCAGTCCCTGGCTAAAGTAATGAATGAAATTGATCGTAGGGATGACCTTATCGCTCTAAGGATTGCAATCGCCCAGAAATCCACTTTGAAAATAGGAGCATGGGTCGCCAAGAGCGGTCCCTTGCCTGTGGCCGCTTTCAGTAATTTTAAGCAAGTGTTTATGGAAGGGCTAAATGAGGTCGAAAACTACTTATTGAGTGAGGGCATTGTGTGAGTATCGACATGCACTGTCATCTTGACTTATATCCTCAGCCAGAACAAGTGGCTGAGGAGTGCAGACGTCGAGGGACTTATATACTGTCGGTTACAACGACACCGAGAGCATGGCATGGGACTTCTTTACTGGCTAAAGGAAGCCAACGAATCCGAACTGCTCTTGGGCTTCATCCCCAAATTGCGCATCAAAGATCTCATGAGTTAGAGCTGTTTGATTCGTTACTTTCGGAGACCAGGTATGTTGGCGAAATAGGGCTTGATGGAGGTAAGGGGTTTAAAGAACATTGGGACGTCCAGCTGAAGGTATTTCGACACATACTTAATAGTGTGCATCGTGCCGGAGGTAAGATTATGACTATTCACAGTCGGGGATGTGCATCAGATACTATTGATGAGATTGAAAATATTGATGGTATAGCGATATTACATTGGTTTACTGGGACTCCAAAGCAGCTAGAAAGAGCAATTGATTTAGGGTGTTGGTTCTCCGTAGGACCCGCTATGCTCGAAACAATTAAGGGGAAAGCGTTAGTTTTGAAAATTCCTAAATCACGCATTCTTACAGAAACCGATGGGCCATTTGGTAAGTTTCATAATGTTCCACTAATGCCATGGGATAGTGAGATAGCCGAGACTCAGTTAGCCGCATTATGGGGGGTGAGCCTGAAGGATGTTAAAGCTCAGCTTGCTGATAATTTAAGAAGACTGTGTAGTTATTAAGTGCTTAGATAAACTCACATCTTCTCAAAAATTTTTGGTTTTGGCTGTGCACAGATAATTCCGACGTTCAAGCGTCCCTTAAAATGCTTGTTGAAGTCAGGGTTGTTGGTGTCCAGCACGAAGTGGCAACCATCTGGAAAATGCACCTGACCTTAATGCTCTTCGAGTTCCAGCCTTGGGTGCTGTGCCATGCCCCGATAATCATATCTCCTATGTTGTCTTCATGATTGTAAACACCGTGATGGTAGTAGGCATCTTTGTTGAATAACAAGCAAATGTGGTAATGGTATTTATCGCTTCCTAGAAACTGCTACAACCTGCTACATGTAGCAGGTTGTAGCAGGGTACCGAGGCAAACTATAAAAATTTCACTGAGAAATGTGTCAATTATGTTAATTGACAGAATGAGGATAAATACCTCAGCTAGAGAGCTATCAACTGGCTAATCCGCTTAACCGCGGACATTGGCTTGTACCAAAGTTGCGGTAACCGCAGTGGACATCCTTAGTTCTGGTTTTGGCCAAGTACGCCAGTCGAATCAGGAAATCCCAGTAGACTGAGTTACGATCCAAAGCATCGAATCTGCTAAACCTGTAAACAGCATTAGGTGGGAATTCAGCTAATGTCGCGTACTCTTCGTGAGCAAGCCCTATAGCACTGCACCAAGCTTTCTGTATTCGGGTTGCCATATTTTTAGCATTGAGTTCTTGGTAATTGCCCAAGTATCCATACACATCCGCATTAAATAACAGCATCAGGTGGTAATGGGGATGCTCACTTGTGTCACGTTCTCTACACCACCCATAAGATGGAAATGTCGGGTCACCCGGTCTCTTGGACCGGTTATGATCTACCCGTAGCTGACTTTTCAGTGACTCGAAGAAGCGAGTGATTGCCTGCGTATCATCGCGCTGGAAGCAGAGGGGTAGATCAGGCTCTCCCAGTACATGGGACTGGGCAAATCTCAGATCAGAACGAATACCTAGTATTCGGTTATTCTGCACTAGTGCGCCGTAGACCATGTTAAGTAGTGGGATGAGAATATCGCGGTCGATAGGTGATCTATACTTTTTGGAGGCTATTTCTACCAAGTCATCAATTTCTTCGTTGGTAAGTGTATATTGTGATTCCATAATAATCCTTAAGTATGTAAATAATAATCTTTGGCTAATGGGTAGCCCTCACGCTACCCATGTGATGTTGGATATAACTCCTGTAGGGGAGTTATTATTACTATTGATAAGTACTGATTAGGTATAGAACCTTAATTAAGGTATATTACATATACCACCTTAAAATCATGAGTTGCCCTCCCTAGTCATTTAAGTTGAGGCCGCAGGATTATTGAGCTTTAGAACAAAAAAATATTATCCAGAAAAACTTAGCTACTCTGAAGTTATTCGTTCTTTGGTAGTTTATTAAAAGCAACAGATCCAGATGAAATTAAAGGTATGTTTGATGCTTTAGCCATATCAAAAGGATGCACGTCTGAACCAATATATTTTACATAGTCAACGCCGTCCATTTTAAATAACTGCACTATGCCATCTTTCTCAAGTTCCTTTAAAACGGGTATCAGACGCTCTATGTTTCTAAGAGAGTATGGACCATCTCTACGAATAGTGTGCCTCCTAAAATCGTAAGATTTATTACTGATAACATGTTCCTCAAGCCAAAATAGCAACTTTTCTTTCTCGCTAGGTTTTCTGGTAGAATCTACTTTTAAAATTAAGTGGGTAATACACCATTCACTTATTTTAGCTGCTGACAGAAAAGTATCCCTAGTAATTATTGGTGAGTCGGGTGTAATAAACATTTGCATTACTGCTGCGATTCGCGTAGCTTGTTCCATTATTCTGGAACCAAAATCATCATAGTGATGCAACTCACCTCCTGATTGCATAAGTTCCCTGATTCGCTTATTTTGTGTTTCCCATAATGCTTTCGCCTCTTCAGATAAAGTAATACAGATACGTTCTTCATTGTTTTCTCTACGCTGTATGCCGTCTTGCAAGTGCTTAACAAGAATAGAGAAAAAACCATCAAGCCCTGGTTCATCAGACCATGAACATACATCAGGGATATCGCATGGTTCAGGTACTTGCTCCAGATCAATTAATAATAAACGGGCTAAGAACCCTGAGTTTCTTAATTTTTTTCCTTGCTTGCTTAGGAAATCGTTAAATATTGCAGGTTGCAGTAACAGCAATATGGTCAGCCGGACATCATCAACATCGTAGCTGTCACGAGATGCTCTGCTGTCTGAAATTCTCCCTTCTCCCCAAAGAGAGTTGAGAACTGATATATCGCGAAAAAGGCTACTGTCAAACACCCCTCCGGCTTCATCAGAACCGAGCATCAAGGACGGAGATCCCAGAGCTAATGTCTTTTTAAGTCCCTCGCTTGTTGAATCATTTTTAGTAAGATACTTTCTAACCGGTGCTACCGGTCCACTTTTCTGACATTCCTCCAGTGCTTCGCGTGTTTCAGCTACATCAACCTTCTGGCGAACAGCTTTGCTAAATTGCTTTTTAAGTTCTTTTAATTCCGTATCCCAAGATACTTTTTTCAGTTCATAAATTTTTTCCTTTTCCAGAAAGATATTCTTCATTCCCTTTTCCATTTGATGGATTGTTTCCATCAGTGCTTTGAATACCGTTGACTTCCTGCTACCTGACCGTGCTAATAAAAGGAGATAAAGTGATGTAAATGTTCTCCCATTTTTAAGCTGAACATCAAATTTATCCTGACAGGAAAATGCCATTACCCCAAGTAATACTATTAAAATAAGCTCAATGGGAGCTCCTGTTTTGTAATGTATGTAACTTATCAATCGCTGTGCAAAAGTGGGCAGCGTATGAAACTCCAGACAAAGTTCTTTATTTTGCTTAGATTTTTTTTCCTTAGACATGCATTGTATAGCTCCTCTTTTTTAGAAAAATTATACTGTTTTTGAAGCAGTCCACTTATCTATAGAAGTGGACCGCCATCCTACCAATGAAAAGCCAAGTTGATGGACTAAGAAATATTTCCAGAATCATTTTTAATGATGAATAAATATCTCACAAACATTTAACGTTGGCTGTTTTTAACGTTTTTAGATAATTTTTAACATCATCTTCAAACCAATAATTTCTATTGTTAATTTTGATTGGTCTGACTAGACCGAAGGGAAGGCGATCTTCATGCAACCACATTCTTATCGTTTGAGGTTTGCGCTTTAGAAAATCAGCTAACTCAGTAGTAGATACCAAGGAAATATTATCTAGATCTAATGAGTGTAACATTTTAGATTGATTCATGCTGCCACCTCTGTAAAAGAGTTGTTGGCAAATGAATTAAAGAGGAAATTTATATGACAAAAACAAGAAGGGAATATGGAACCAAAAGCCTCAGCAGGTTCGGGATCACTTCCATCGCTAGAACTAGAAGACAAAGAATTTTTAACTGATTTGGTGGTGCTGCGACGTGACCTTGCAGCCGAGCCTGTATGAGGCACACTCCGAAAAATTACATTCTGAAATGCAATGCTAAGTGACTTAATTCTTACGTGTTTCCGTTTCATAGCAAGGTTCATTGCATGAAGAGCAACTTTCTTGTAATGATTTTTAAACCATTGAGCGAGTGGTCCTGCATCTGCTGATGGGGCATGGTAATAGATTTCAAAAGCCGCATTATTTAATCCCAGCATGTTCGCCAGAATCTCTTGGTCATTGTCTAAAGCGCTGGTCTTTGAATCAAACATTCTGATACATCTCCTTTATGGTTGAGGTTTATGAGTCGATTTTCATCTAAGTTTGTATTCCTGTCAATATATCCACACTCCGTTTAACTTATTGATAATATTGAATATCAACGCAACTCAACATTCTTTTTTTTACTGGTTTTGGTTTGTTCTAAGATCCAAGTCTCAATTTTTTCATGCCATTTGCGCAACAGATCTAAGGGACGACGGCGGTAGTGTTTTTCCGCCAGTGCACTTGGTTTGTGTCCCATAATTTGAGCAACAATACCTGTTGGCACTTCAACCCATTCTGCCAGGGTTCCAAAACTACGGCGTAAGCCGTGAAGGCTGATATGTGGCAACTCAGCTCGAGCTAACGCTCTGTTGTGTGCTGAACGCGGTTCAATAATTTTGCCACTTTTGCTGTTACTTCTGAAAACCCAACACTCCTTATTTACGTCAGAATTTGGGAATTGCACTAGTGCACTTAACAGCTCAGAAACATAAGGAGTGAGAGGGATGATACGTTCGCCTTCGATCTTGTCTTTAATCCTCATGCTTGACCATTTGAAATCTACGTCAGACCACCGAAGTGACGCAATTTCTTCACGCCGTGCACCGGTGAGCAAAAGTACCTGGAGATAGGCCGATGCAATGGGATTATTGAGGCTACGTACGGCACTGAACCAGCTTTTTAACTGTTCTTTTTGTAAGCAATCTCCCGCTTTACTCGCTGATACTGGAACCATTTTTCTCACGTTATGATCTTGTGCAAGATCGCCATGGATTATTCCCTGATATTTTTTCTGGTAATTAGCCCATTTGATAAATGCACGCAACAGACGGTAGGCATGAGCAGTGACGGTAGGCCGATTTTGTCTCTCTGTACTTAGCCATACGGCAATGTTCTCTGGTGTTAGTTCCGATAACGGTAGGTCGAGTAAGCTAGCCAATGGTCCAGACGAGGTTGGGCCCCGGCCTCTTTTTTTACTTTCGCCTCCACGGCTGGACAAGTTCACGTGATCGGCAATATAACGTGCAGAGTAAGGACGTTTAGTTTTTGCGCTGATTCCGGTTCTCAATTCTTGAAGATAATCTTCCCAAGCGCTTGAGAAGGTTACCTTCGTTTTACGAGATTCAGCCTGCTGTGATTCCGCTTCAGCAATTTTTTCTGCTTTAGCTATACGCGGATCTATCCCAGTATCGATTAATGTTTGCAGCCGCCTGGCTTCGGCCCTGGCATCATCAATCCTCCAATCGTTAATGTTGCCAATGGTCATGCGAAGGGTTTTTCCCGCATATACGCTTTGGAACACAAAAGCTTTTGTTCCGCGAGTTGCCCGGCATGCCAGAGTTGGTACATCCGCATCCCAAAGAAATGCTTGGTTTTTACCTTCAGTTAAAGCAAATTTTCGAATGCGCTCGAAGGTGAGTTTTTGTCTCGGAAGTGCCATTTTTGGTCTCCAGATGAGAAAGGTTACATCACCATAATGTAACGGCTGGTGTAAGTAAATTGGGGAAATACACATCAACACCTGTCAATTTTTATCAACAGGTGTTTTTTATAAGTTAATGTTTTATAATGAAATAATTGTTTTAAGAGTAGGTTTTTAAAGGGGTAAAAGTATAATAACTTCGCATTCGTAATGCGAAGGTCGTAGGTTCGACTCCTATTATCGGCACCATTTCTCTATTTCTTCGCACTGATTTTTACCCTTTCCTGTACCAGGACCAGCCCGTCTGATGTCATCAGCACGATGAGCAGCATCATCATCTCATTGTACGCAAATATATCTTCTGTATTACCGCTATCCTTCCTGCAGAAAAAGGAGCAGCGACAGCCGCTCCCTTCTGGCATCAGGATTTTGGGAACACCCAAACATGTTTTTCGGGTAAGGCCAGGTGGCAGTGCTGCGGATCGCGTACTTCGTTGCCGTAGGCGCGGATGACAAAATCATCAGCCACGGTGCGGAACAGGTACTCCCAGCGGTCACCGAGATACATGCTGGTGAGCAACGGGAGAGCCAACTGGTTTTCGCCTGGCCCGTCGGCCAGCACCACACGTTCAACGCGGATCACCGCGGTGCCCTCATGGCCAACCTGAACGCCGTCGCCCGCCTGACCCCACAGAACCCAGTCACGTCCCTCAATACGTGCTTTGCCGTCGCGCAGTTCAGTGACCTTGCCGTGCAGGCGGTTGTTGCTGCCCATAAACTCGGCGGTGAACAGCGTTTTCGGCGAGCCGTACATCTCCTGCGGCGTGCCCTGTTGCTCGATTTTGCCGTTGTTGAGCAGCAAAATGCGGTCGGAAATCGACATCGCCTCGTTCTGATCGTGCGTCACCATCAGCGCTGAAAGGCCGAGCTTGATGATAAGCTCCCGCAGGAACACGCGGGCCTCTTCGCGTAGCTTGGCGTCGAGGTTGGACAGCGGCTCATCGAGCAGGATAACCGGCGGGTTGTAGACCAGCGCACGGCCAATCGCCACGCGCTGCTGCTGGCCGCCAGAAAGTTGATGCGGATGGCGCTTACCCAGATGTCCCAGGCCCAGTTGATCCAACACCCCCTGTACCCGTTGGTTGATCTCTGCGGTGGAGACTTTGCGCAACTTCAGCGGGTAGGCCACATTCTCAAATACGGTTTTATGCGGCCACAGAGCGTAGGACTGGAACACCAGCCCCAGGTTGCGCTCCTCGGCGGGGATTTCGCTGCGCGGCGTACCGTCGTAGACTTTGTTGTTGCCGATGGTAATTGACCCTTGTGTCGGTTTTTCCAGCCCGGCCACGGCGCGCAGGAGGGTGGTTTTACCGCTCCCGGACGGTCCCAGTAACGAAACCACTTCGCCCCGTTTGAGGTCCATGGTCACGCCCTTTAGCACCGGGTTATCACCGTAGGTTAAGTGCAGGTTCTCGACCGATAATTCAATCATGTAATTTCACTCCAAAACGTAGGGCAATACCCAGGCCAATCACCACCAACACAATGTTGATAAACGACAGCGCCGCAACGATATCGATAGCGCCTGCCGCCCACAGAGAAACCAGCATCGAGCCGATGGTCTCCGTGCCCGGCGACAGCAGATAGACGCCCGTTGAGTACTCGCGCTCAAAGATCAGGAACATCAACAGCCAGGAGCCAATCAGCCCGTAGCGCGACAGCGGAATGGTGACGTGGCGGGTGATCTGCCCACGCGTCGCACCGGTGCTGCGCGCGGCTTCTTCCAGCTCTGGCCCTACTTGCAGCAGGGTTGAGGAGATAAGCCGCAGGCCGTAGGCCATCCACACCACCGTATACGCCAGCCAGACGCTGAACATGGTGCTGCGTAACGAGCGCAGCCAGACAATCAGGTTATCGCGCAGCCACTGCGACCATGGCATGCCGGAAAGCCAGCCGGATTTCAGTGCGTTATCGAGCCACATCGGCAAGAACAGGAACACCCACAGAAACGCCAGACCGGCGAGCAGGCCGGGCACCGCACGGGGAACCAGCACGCTGTAGTCGAGGAAGCGGGTGGTGTTGTCCGGTTTACGGTGCATGGCGATGCCGATAAACAGATAGCAGCCCACCGCCAGCGCGCCGCCAATCACGCCAATCGCCATGGAGTTAACGATGGCCCGCAGCAGGTTCGGCTGTTCCCAGATGGTACGGAAGGTGCTGAGGGACAGCTCATCCCACAGCGACACACCCACACCCCAGTTAGAGATAAACGCACGCAGCACCACGCCCATCAACGGTACGCCAATGGTGATGGTCAGCCAGAACGCGACCACAGCCCCCGCTATCCAGCGCCATTTACCCAGCGGCAGCGCACGGGCCTGCGAGGCTTTACCCTTCATGGTGACGAAGCGGTTAGCGGTACGCATCAGGCGACGCTGTAGCATCACCAGTGGTATGGTCAGGCAGATCAGTACCACGGCAACGGCCGCCATCAGGTGATACGACGGCGTACCCAGTTTATTGGTCAACTGATACAGGTAGGTCGCCAGCACCATGTTGCCTTCCGGATCGCCCAGCACCAGCATCAGGCCAAACACTTCCAGACCGAGGAAAAACAGCAGCACCACGGCGTATAGAATAGACGGGCGAACCATCGGCAGGCTGACCGAGGTCATCACCTGCAGCGGGGATGCGCCGGAGATACGTGCGGCTTCCTCCACGTCCGAACTCACGCTGCGCAGCGCCGAGGAGATATAGAGATAAGCGTGCGGTACGTGTGTCAGGCCTGCAATGACCACGATGCTCGACATGTCGTAGATGTTCCACGGCACGAAGCCAATCAGCGATTGTGCCCACAGTGACAGGAAGCCTACCGGGCCTGCGGCCACCACATAGCCAAAACCCAGCACCATCGGTGAAACAAAAATAGGCACCAGGATCAGCGGCTCAATCAACCGTCTACCCGGTAAGTCGGTACGTACCATCAGGAAGGCCAGTATGCCGCCCAGAGGAATGGCGATAATGACCAGACCGAATGCGAGAATAAAGCCGCTTTTCAGCGCTTTATAGAAGTCAGGGTCGGTAAAAATAAAGCCAAAGGATTCAAGGCTCCAGTCCTTTGCCGGCGAGAAGAACGGCGCAGACAAAAAGCTTTGTATCACGATGAACGACAACGGCGTGTAGATAACCAGCGCGGTTAACAGCACGACGATGCCACGCGGCAAGCTTTGCCACTTTCTGCGTAATGCATTCATAAGCGGAGATCCGGTAACACGTATTCAGGAAACGAGCACCAGGCGCACCAGTGAACTGTGCGCCTGGTTCTGGCTCTTATTTGGCCGCGGCTTCACGCCACTGTTTGATGTAATCCAGACGTTTTTTCGGTTGCAGGTATTCAAGTAATGACTCATCAACCGGGATCGGCTTCAGCGCGCTACCCAGCATTTTGGTCATACCGTCGATGTCATTTTTACCGTCGATATCGTTGCGAATAGACGGAATATCGGCCTGGTTGGCGAGGATGTTTTGCCCTTTTTCAGACAGCACATAGTCCAGCCACAGTTTGGCGGCATTGCTATGTTCTGCCTGCTGGCTGATGAAAGAAACTCGTGACAGCACCAGGGTGTAGTCCTTCGGATAGGAAATGCCCAGTGACGGGTCGTTCTTGGCACGCGCTTCGGCGTAAGAGCCGAGGATATTATAACCAATCAGGTTTTCACCCGATGAAACCCGCTCCATCATCGTACCGGTGGACGATTGCACGGCTAACCCGCCTTTCGCCACGTCGGCCAATGTTTTGAAGTAGTTCGGATCGGCCTTGTAATCCAGCACCGATAGCATGAAGCCAACCCCGGATTTTTCGATATCGTAGGTGGTGACTTTGCTTTTGAATTTATCCACCTGGCCTGCAATCAGCTTGGCCAGCGCGGCGTGGGAGTCCGGAACCTCGTTCGCCGGGATGAGGCGCTTGTTGTAAATAAACACCACCGGCTCGTAGGTGGTGCCGTAGGCTTTGTTGTGCCAGACCGCCCATTTCGGTAGCTGGTTCTGCTCTGCTGAAACATACTCCATGGCATAGTCGGTCGCGAGCTTCATCGCGGTATCCATAGAGGAACTCCAGATAACGTCACCGCTGCCGCCGCCAGCAGCCTGTTCGCTGATATAACGGTTATACAGCTCGGTGCTGTTCATATCGTTATATTCAACTTTGATGCCCGGATAGGTGGCTTCAAAGCCCTGAATCAGCGGCCCCGCCGCTTTGGTATCCGTTGTGGAGTAAACCACGACTTTGCCTTCTTTGGTGGCGGCATCAACCACCTTTTGGTAGTCAGCCGGATACCCCTGCGGCAGCGCGGACAGGGCAGAAAACGACATGAAAACAGCAGCAGAGATCAGAGAGATGCGGAATGTGTTCGCCATTATTATTAACCTTTTAGTTACATTTGAGGAACTAAAAGTCAACATAGCGGATGGGAGGGGAGAGACAAGAGGGGGGAGAGAGCCGGCTGGTGGAAATGTGATTGTTGGCGTTGTTTCGGTAATTAACACCATAGAAACCGTGAGGGCGATGGGTTGAGAGAATAGAATTCTCGCCGTTGTAGGCCGGATGGCGCTTCGCTTATCCGGCCTACAGTGATTGTTACTCCTGAGCCCCCCTCCGATACAGCCGCCTCGGATGCCCAATACTCCCATACTGAATCTCAATCACCACAAACCCAATTTCCACGCAATACTCCAGATAGCGGCGACCCGTGGTCTTGCTGATCCCTGCATCTTCCACCACCTGCTCAACTGACCAACTGGTGTCAGGATGTTCGCTGAAAATACGCTTCACCCGCTCGAGCGTTGCCGGTTCAATGCCCTTTGTTGATGGCTGGGTTGATGCCTCACCCGCGGGTAAATTGAACAGTTTATCCAGTGCATGTTGGTCAACAACCTTCACCTGGCGCAGAGTGTGTACCAGCAACATAAAGCGCTCCAGCGAGGCCCGCAGACGGTGGGAAAACACGGGTTTTAGCAGGTAGTCAAACGCGCCGCTGCGCATAGCATGGCTGCAGGTTTGCATATCGCTGGCGGCGGTGATGAATATCACCGAGCACTCAAACTGTTTGAGCAGCGGGCTATCAATAAGCTCAACGCCCTGACCGTCCGGCAAATAGTTGTCCAGCAGCAGCAGACGCGGCCGATGACGGAGGATCAGCTCGCGGGCCTGTTCCAGCGATCCCGCGATCCCCACGATGCGCAGATGGAAGTTTTGCTCAATAAACTCCCGATGCAACTGTGCCAGATGCGGCTCATCTTCAACAATAACAACCTCAAGAGGGCGGATATCAGTCATGGGAAGGTCCTGTCGAAAGTGAAATCTGGAACGGGATGAAAACCGAAAATACGGTACCCTGCGGGATGTTATCGCTTATTTCGATGCTGCCACCGGCCCGACGAACATAGCCCGCGACCAGGTACAGGCCAATACCATGTTCTGCACCGGTGAGTGCACTGCTGTCCGTGGGTTTACTGGTAAAGCCTTGCTCAAAAATATGCGGCTTCATGGCTTCATCAACGCCACAGCCCCGGTCAGCCACTTCAATCACCAGTTCGTGGTTGCGATCCGATATATACACTTCCACCGGCGCGGTACGTGCTGGCGTTTTCAGCGTGGCATCGACCGCATTGTCCACCAGATTGCCAATTACTGACATCAGCTCCGTTTCGCTCAGCCCCTCCGGCAGGCGCGAGAGCTGGCAGGCAGGGTCGAAAATCAGCTCAACACCTTTCTCGCGGGCACCGACATATTTCCCCAGCAGCAGGCCGCACAGCGCCGGAGAGACAAACTGCCTGGAGAGGAAATCCAGCACCTGCTGGGCCCCCTCTGACTGTACCTGGATATAACGCAGCGCATCGTCATAGCGCTGCATCTGCAGCAGGCCGACGAGCGTCGCCGTCCAGTTGAGCTGCTCGTGGCGCATGATGCGCAGGTTATCGGCATAGCGGGTCACCTGGCTGAGTTGGCTGCTGAGCGTATTGATATCGTTCTTATTGCGGAAGCTGAATACCCAACCGCTTTGGGTGCCCGGCTCAACTTCAATAGCCACGCGGTTGACGATGGTTTCCCGTTGATTCAGGACGGTAATATGATCGTGATGGCGGCTGTCATAAGCGGTATTGCCTGGCGCGAAAAACGACGGTGGCAGCTGAATCACCTCATCCAGCGGTTTGCCGAGCAACGCTTGTTCACTCTGGCGAATATTGAGCATCTCCCTGGCGGCGCGGTTGATGAGTATTAGCTGTTTATCGGCATTCACCGCAAACACCCCTTCGTACATGGCCTCCAGTAACGCCTTTTGCTGTAGCACCAACTGGGCGATATCTTTGGGTTCCAGGCCGAACATCTGTTTTTTCAGCGTGCGGGTCAGTAACCAGGAAAAAATAAACAGCAGCAGCAGCAGGGCAAGGCCGTACATTCCGGTGCGCCACAGCAGGCGGGCGTTGATATTGGCGATGTAGGAGGTGAGGTAACCGACGGAGACAATGCCGATTACCTGATGATGGCTATCGAAAATAGGTGCCTTACTGCGTAACGAGACACCGATCCCGCCCTTACGCACTGTGATTATGGTTTTGCCCTTCAGCACGTCAGCATTGTCGCCGCCGATCATCGGCAGGTTAAGGCGCTCCGGGGATTCTGAGTGGTAAAGATGCTGTTCACGCGCATCACCAATCACAATATAGCTGGCGTCGCTTTCAGCGCGCAGCGGCTGAATCAGTTGTGCGATACCGGGAATATCCCGCTGTTGTACTTTTTCTGCCAGACCGGGAATCAGGGCAATTTCGCTGGCCTGTACCCGCGCACGTTGGCCCAAATCGTGGTGCAACTGGCGGTCGATAAAGTGAAACAGCAATACGCCAAGCAGCGCCAGCAGAAGGCAGGAAAAAGCCACCAGTGAGAGGAACAGCTTTACCTGAAAGGACAATCTGAGTTTCATGTAGTCCGCAGCGGCCAGAGCAGAAAGGGTCATCTGAAAAGCCTATCATGCGAAAATACGAACCGTAATCGAGGGACAACAGAGTTGTGAACTGCCTACATTCTCCGCGAATTTCTGAGGCAATAAACGGTATGTCGACGATGCGATCCAACGGCTGTATCCCTTGAAAATGCGCATCGTTGACGGTGATTTTTTTTGGATCTTCCGGTCTATGACTCTGGGTGTCCGTCGATCGCGGCTTTCAGATCGCGATATTCTTCGCATTGGGTGCCGCAGATAGTCTTAATGGTGGCCAGCTCTGCTTTCGCCAGGTCGGGACGGCCTTTAACCATCCATGCTTCCCCAAGATATTCGCGCACTTTCGCATAGTGCGGATCAAGGGCAATCGATCGTTGGTAGTAACTTATCCCTTCATCCGTACGCCCTAGCTTGCGCGTCGCATAGCCTCGATAGTTCCAGGCTTCACGCGTATTGGGCTGCTGTAAGGTATCGAGTAAATTGATGGCATCCTGATAATGGCCGGTTTTCGCCAGGTGATACGCATACTGCGTTTTATCCTGATCGTCGATCATGCTGCTTTTTTCTGGCAAACATTTTTGGGTTTTGTTGTCGTAAACCTGACCCTTCGGGCATGTTGGTGTGGTGGTATCGTCATTTCCCATGGCGCTGGCTGCAGCGGAGTAGAGCAGCCCGCCTGAGATCAGGCAAATCAACGGCAGTATTTTCGTCATGGCGTGCATCTTCATGGTCCTGTCCTCTCGGTATGAGTGAAGGTTCTTGCATGCTGTAAACCGCGCAGACCATGCTTTATTCATTATCGATGCCTATAAATTGACCTGCCGTTTATTTTTAATACACCGCTGATCCAGCCGATTGTTCTGCGGTATTTAGTAATGTCCCGAGTCGTGTGAACTATAGTAAAGATGGCCGTTATTTCTCATTATTAATAACCGTGAGTGGGGGATGTGCATGAAGAAGATTCTGATGCTGGTCGGGGATTATGTCGAAGATTATGAAACGATGGTGCCTTTCCAGGCTCTGCAAATGCTCGGTCACTGGGTTGATGCCGTCTGCCCGGATAAAAAACAAGGCGACTATGTTCAAACCGCCATTCACGATTTTGATGGGGCGCAGACCTACAGTGAGAAACCAGGGCATCGCTTCACCTTGAATGCGAATTTCTCTGATGCGCGCGAGGCGGATTATGACGCCTTGTTGATCCCTGGTGGGCGGGCGCCGGAGTATTTGCGTCTGAATCCGGATGTCATTCAACTGGTACAAGACTTTAACTCCGCGGGCAAACCTATCGCCGCTGTGTGTCATGGCCCGCAACTGCTGGCGGCAGCCGGAGTGTTAGAAAACCGGACCTGCAGCGCGTATCCAGCGTGTGCGCCAGAAGTTCGGTTAAGCGGTGGGCATTATGCCGATATCGGCATTGACCAGGCGCACGTCGACGGCAATCTGGTTACCGCGCCGGCATGGCCTGCTCATCCTGCCTGGTTGGCTAAATTTGTTGAAGTATTAATGAAGTAACGGGTACCGGCTTTGCAGGTCGGTATAACTCATCCGGCTATACCGACTGCAAAAAATTACCGTTGCATGAGTGCGAATACTCCCCAGCCGAGATATTCCCGGGTGAAGGTGACATGGCGTCCCGGTGACGTCCTCAGTTGCTCTCTGACTTCCTGCGCAAAGTCATCGTTTGGGTTCGCCTCCAGCCATCGAACTGCCCCCGCATGCCTGGGCAATATCTTTCGTGGCGGGTATTTGACGCCAGTAATAGTAAAAATTCTGGGAATATCCATCACTCTCTCCTTAGCGATTATCTAACTGGGCGCGAACATTGTTTAATCCGGTGGTGTTGATGCGGTAGGGCTGGCCATTGACGGATTTGATCAATTTTTTGGTTCTGAGCTTTTTAAACACCTCAAGCGTGCAGTCGCAGAGCAGCAATCCTTCGCGGCTATAACATTCAACGGATGTGACGCGGCCAGCGCTATCGCGGACGTGCGCAATGCGGCCACCTTTGGCGAGAACGTGTAAGGTACGTTGTTCCTGACGGGATAAATTCATACTGGAAAACCTGTTTAATCATCATGTGCAAAACGTGCAAACACACTGCGGTGTCCGCATTCGATTTCAGCGCATTGATAACCAGTCCGGCCTGATAAGGTCGGCAAACTGATTATCTGATGATGACATTCTCCAGCATCAAAGCCTCGGGTTGAGTTGAAAGATATTTACATGCTGAATGATAACAGGCGGTCCCTCGAGGGGAACCCTTGTGACGCTAATTTGTGATCTGTAACCGCAGTGCGGCCACATTGTAGAGAATGCCAAACACCGCTACCGCCAGCAGGAACAGGGACGAGATAAAAACGCTGTCTCTGACAAACCGCGTGGGCATCCAGCGTTTGAAAATCACGATATAAAATGACAGAACGGCAACGTCAAAAATGACCCATACCAGCGTGAGTATCAGCATGCTGGTGGCGAAATTATGTGTAATGGTGATGAACTGGGGAAAGAATGAAACGAAAAACAGAATATCTTTCGGGTTTGACACGCCAATCAGGAAACCGTTGATAAATCCCCCATGAGACGGCTGGCGAAAGCCTTCGCTGGCGGCTTGATTTCTGGCTCGCAGGCTGCAAAACGCGCTATAGCCGATATACAGCGATCCGGCGAGACTCAGCACACACAGCAGCAGAGGAGAGAGTGATACCACCCCCGCCAGCATCAGCGCAGCAAGCGCGAGCAGTAGCAATGAAGCGCCGTTCGTTCCGCATAGCGTCATAAAGGCCTGGCGATAGCCGTACTGTGCCGCCGTCGCGGTAATCAGCGCCACAACAGGGCCAGGCGTTAGCAACAGTGTTAGCACCGAGAGGCTGTATACAGCCAGTAAAGCGAGATTCATATCTGATGATCCTGACGTTATTTTTCATCAGTATTCCGCCTGCGTGTCACATTGAAAAACGAATAAAACTGCGCTCTACTGTGAGTAAAACTCAACATAGAAGCCGATGATGACGCTACCCCCACTGTATGCCCTGAGAGCTTTTGAAGCTGCTGCCCGTCTGGGGTCCTTTAGTAAAGCGGCTATTCAACTGAACGTCACGCCTGGTGCGGTAAGCCGTCATATCCGCACACTGGAAGCCTGGTTTGGCTGCGAACTGTTTGTTCGTAGCGGTCCCCGTATTGAGATAACGCCTTCAGGTCAGGGGTTAGCGCAACAGCTGACGGCCGGGTTTCAGAGTTTAGAACATGCCTGCCATGCTTTTCGTAGCAGCAGTCATGAGCTGCGGTTGAAAGCCCCCTCAACGTTGACCATGCGCTGGCTGCTGGATGTGCTGCGCCGTTTCCGGGAAGCCCATCCAACGCCGGTGATTGAAATTTCCAGCGTGTGGATGGACACCGATTCCGTCGCATTCAGTCGCGAACCGTATGACTGTGCAATCCTGTTGGGGAATGGTTATTTTGGTGAGGATACGGACAGCCGTTTGCTGTTTCAGGAGTGGCTTATCCCGGTCTGCGCGCCTGCGTTACAGGCTCAGGCGCAAAGTGATATCGCCGCCTGTGAATTGATTCATCCTTCTGCCGATCGCCGCGACTGGCGTCGCTGGCTGCAGCGTAGTGGAGCGTTTCCTGCGTTGAACCTGGCACGTGGCAACGTGTTCGACACCCTGGAACAGGGGAGTCTTGCGGCAATGAGCGGGCATGGGGTGGCGGTCGCCGATCTGCTCTTAAGCCTGACGGCAATTCAGAGTGGGATGCTGGCGTTACCGTTTAAACAGGCGGTCGCGACAGGAGACGGCTATTACCTCGTCTGGCCAAAAGCGTCAACCCGGCTTCGAAATATTGAGTTGCTGTATCGCTGGTTAAAAGAAGCTGCGCCCGAGGCTAACATAGCAGAACTGCTCTGGCTGGAGTAACCCGCGAATGTCATATTGATAACAATTCTCATTATTATTGTTGTGTTGTGCGGGTAATGGTAATGTTGCCACTCATCGTACGTTGCAAATTCCATTTCTTGTGCAGAAGACAGCATGAACAACACCACCGCCCAGAATGCATCCGGACGTTTTACCCGCACCTTCTCCGTCAGTGAGTTTAGGGACTTTGGTGAGCGTTACGGGATCGATTACCGTTTTCCGTTGCTGGCGCAAAAACCGGGTCTTCCGTGTTCCAGTGCCGTGTTGCAAGGGGAAGTGGAGGAGATGATGCTCCCTTGCGGGATGTGCGTCACACACTCTGATGTACAGGTGCTGCAACCGTATGAAACCACCTCCCGGCACAGTAGTCCCTTGTATATGCTGGTGGTGCTGGAGGGTTGCGTGATACTGACGCTCAACGGGCAGGAACATGTGGTACGTTCCGGCATGGCGTTTAGTTCGCGTCTGAGTGAACGCCAGGCGATGAGCGCCCGTCACCCTGCAGACTGCAAGCTACGGACGCTATCACTCGGGTTGTATCCTGACGGGGCATGGCGCACAGGATTACTTGAATCCCTTATGCGTGAGTGGGAAAGCTGCCAGACGCCAACGCTTATCTGGCAGGTGCCGGGGTTTTTACTCAGCGGATTACAGTATGCGCAGCAGGGCTCGCTCAGCCAGGTTTCGCGCCAGTTGATGCTAGAAGGACTGATTTTACAATTATTTGGTCACGGTCTCAGCGTTTGTCAGGTAGAGAGCGGTAAATGCCTTGCCGCCAGTGGCGAGCAGCAGCGGCTGGAAAGTGTGCGTCGCCTGTTGGAGCAAACCCCTGAAAATGACTACACGCTTAACGAGTTGGCGTAGCGTGCGGCGATGAGCCCCAGCAGTTTGCGCAGTAAATTTCGCACGGCCTATGGCTGCTCGGTGTTTGACTACCTGCGCGACTGCCGCCTGGAACGCGCGCGTGGCTATTTGCTGGAAGGATATAGCGTACAGCAAGCGGCATGGATGTCTGGCTACCAGCACGCCACCAACTTTTCTACAGCTTTTCGTCGTCGCTATGGCTTCCCGCCTGGTGATGTTCTCAAACTTTGCTAATCCATTTTCCCGTTTTATGCGCGTGGCAGATTAATAATTTGGCATTGCGCATACGCAACCTGGCATTCGGCATAGCGACTCCTGATACAAAAATGGCAATAATTCTCATTTACAATTAGACATGCCTTGGGAGATGTTCATGTTCGCGAAGACTCGGTTGGCGCTGCTGGTAGGATGGGTGACCGGCAGTGTGGCTTTTCCTCTGCTGGCGCAGGAAACAACAAAAAACGATACGGTGGTTGTCACCTCGCAAATGCAAAGTGGGGCGACCAAGCTTGCCACACCGGATATCGAAACGCCGCAATCGGTCTCTATCGTTACCCGTGAACAATTTGAAGAACAAGGTGCAACCAGCGTGCGCCAGGCTGTTAGCTACACGCCTGGGGTGTACAGTAACCAGATTGGTGCCTCCAACCGCTTTGACTACATTGTGCTGCGCGGTTTCTCCGATGGTAGTCTGGACAACGTCTATCTCGACGGCCTGAAAATGATGGGCGACACTAACTCGCACAGTTCGCTGGTGGTCGATCCGTGGTTTCTCGACAATATTGAAGTGGTGCGTGGCCCGGCTTCCGTGCTGTACGGCCGATCTTCTCCGGGCGGGATCGTGGCGCTGACATCGCGTAAACCGTCGTTTGATGCGGGCGGAGAAGTGAAACTGTTTGCCGGAAACAACAATCAGCGCGGCGCCGCGTTTGATGTCACCGGGGCGCTGGACGATAACGACCGCGTGGCGGCGCGCCTGAGTGGCATGACGCGCTATGCTGATTCGCAGTTCGGCCCGTTGAAAGAAGAGCGCTACGCGCTGATGCCCAGTCTGACCTGGCGCATTACAGACCAGACGCGTCTTGACCTGATGGCCTATCTGCACCGTGACCCGGAAGGTGGCAGCCACTCCGGCCTGCCGTATGACGGCACCGTTGTGCCACACTATGGGCAGAAGATCGCCAACACCTTCTACGAAGGCGAGGATGATTACGACAAATACGATCGCCGTGAAAATATGGTCGGCTACAACATTGAGCACATGTTTGATAGCGGCTGGTCGGTGCGGCAAAAGTTACGCTATTTGCATACCGACGTTGAGCTGAACCAGGTGTATGCGGCAGGCTGGTTGAATGAAACAGAGCTTAATCGCGGCTATTCCGGCTCTGATGAAAACATGTCGGCCATTACGCTGGATAACCAGCTCGACGGCAGTTTTGATACCTGGCAGGTCAATCACCGCTTGCTGGTGGGCATCGATTATCAGGATCGCAGTAACAATACTACCGGCTATTACGGGGCATTTCCGCCGATCGATGCGTTTAACCCGGTGTACGGGGCGAAGCCGGATTACATCAATATGTATGCGCGCGAGAAACACAAGTTGCGCCAGACGGGCTACTATTTGCAGGATCAGATGTCATGGGATCGCTGGCGTATAACGCTCGGTGGCCGCTACGATCAGGTGAGCATATCGAATATTGATAAGCAAAACGGCACTCGCAGCGATCTGGACAAAAATAACTTCAGCAGTCGCGCTGCTCTGCTTTATTTGTTTGATAACGGTGTTGCGCCGTACATCAGCTATTCCACCGCCTTTACGCCAACCAGTTTTGCGGATGAGAACGGTAACCTGTTGGAACCGATGAAAGGCAAGCAGTGGGAAGCCGGGCTGAAATATGAACCGGAAGGGTTGAATAGCCAGTTTAGCGCGTCGGTGTTCCGCATTAATCAGACCAATATTGCCACCAAAGAAGAGCCGACCGATCCGTACCGTTCGATTGGCGAAATTGAATCTGAAGGGGTGGAGCTGGAAGCTATTAGCCAACTGACGGACAGTTTCCGTTTGCAGGCGGCGTATACCTACACCGATATTCGCTATAAGAAAAGCAGCCCGGAGGAACAGGGTAAGCGTGCCGTTTATGCACCGCGCAATCAGGCCAGCACCTGGTTAAGCTACGATGTGAAAAGGGGGCCTCTGGAGGGGCTGACGTTGGGTTCAGGCGTGCGCTACGTTAATGGTATTACCAGCGATCGCCAGAATACTCACACCCTGCCGTCCTACACGCTGGTGGATATGGCGATAGGTTACGACTTAACGAATATCGGTATTAAAGGGTTGAGCGCGCAGTTGAACGTTAACAACCTGACCGATAAACGCTATGTCGCGGCCTGCAACTCGCTTTCTTATTGTTACTTTGGCGCAGAACGCAGCATTGTTGGCAGCGTGTCCTGGAAATTCTGAGTCTCTCTTTTTAGCCGGATGCGGCGCTGGCGCCTTATCCGGCCTACGGCAGCGTGCAAATTGTAGGCCTGATAAGCGCAGCGTATCAGGCATAGTGAGTGCGGCTATTTTGTAAAACCGTTTTGCATACAAATCTGCGCGCTGGTTCTCAGGGTGAAGGCTAACTTGTCAGGATACTGGCGGTAATAGTTATGTTCTTCTTCCAGCCCTTTTGCCTGCGCCAGACGTACCGTTTCCAACGAACAGGTTCGGTAGATCAAATCTTTATTCATATTGCTCTGCTTCTCGCGCCGTTTATCTGCAGACAGCGCCAGCCAGCGTTCTGAAAGCGTATAATCGTAGACTACCCGATTATCTTTCGCCTGAACGTTCTCAATGGTAATAAACTCGTCAATTTTCAACCTTGGCTGCCCGCGCATTTTTTTCTTATCTTCTGCGGCGGCATATTGCGCCAGCGTATTAATATCCATGCTGGCTATTTTTTGCTTATAGACTTCAACGTAAGCCGCAGGCTGCTGATAATGGTGAGCATAGGCATTTCTTAATTCCCCGTCACTCATTGAACAGCCAGCTAAAAATAAAGGTAATAGCAGCGTCAGTTTTGTTTTAGTCATGATGTTATCCCATTCATTATTGTGGTCCCCAGTCGCCCATAACAAAATAAACATCATCGCATTACAGGTGAGCTTTAGGGTTGTATAAACGGGGCGGCGACAGCACAAGTGCAATTATCTTAAAATGGTGGAATAATCGGGAAACCCTGCCAGAATTGGCAGGGTTAATGGATGAAGAGGATCAGAATTCCATTTTCACCGTGAACTGTACCTCTCGCGGGTCGCCAATCTGATTACCCAGATTATTGGTGGCAATGGATGAGGTGTAATAGGTCTTATCAAACAGGTTTTTCACATTGAGCTGCAATGTGACCGGATACTGCATCTTCATCTTATAAGCGGCAAAGGCATCGGCGACAAAATAGCCCGGCAGATAATAGTCTGCGCCATTGGTTGCGGAACGGCGACTCACCCCATGACCCCCACCGCCAATCGTCAGGGTATTGCCCATAAAGGCATTCTGAATATCGTAGGTGAGGAATAATGAGCCGGTATGCTTCGGTACATTGGGCAGCGGCTTACCTTTGTAATCAGGATCTTCCGTCACTTTCGCGGCGGTATAACCGTAGCTGGCGATGATATTGGTGTTGGTGGTCAACGAACCGGCGACATCCACTTCCACGCCTTGTGAACGCACGCGACCCGCCGTTTTCGCCACGGTTTCGCCATTGATCATTTCGTTGTACAGCACATTGCGCTTATCAATATCAAACAGGGCAATATTGGCGGTGATACCGTCAAAGATATCGAATTTTGCCCCCACTTCATAAGCCGTTGAGGTTTCAGGTGGCAGCTCGCCAATATAACTGGCGATAGAATATTGCGGCATAAAGGATCGCGACACGTTACCGAACAGCGATACGGACGGTGTCAGTTTGTAAACCATACCGAATTTGGGTACCCACTGTTGGTCGCTACTGTCGGTGTTAACGTTGAACGGACGGCCTTTGCCAGCGTATTCGGTGTAGTACTGATAACGCATCCCGGCGACGGCGATCCATTTATCGGTCAGGTACAGCGCGTCCTGCACATACGCAGAATAGCTCTCTTGTTGAATGGTCTGATCGCTATCAGCAGCAGAAACGTTAGTGCATTTACCCAACGTACCGTAGACAGGATTATAAATATTGAACCCTTTTACGTTCTTGCAGCGGATCATGTCGGTGCGCAGCAGATCGTAGTTCTCATAAGAGACACCAGTGAGGATCTCGTTATAAAAGCCAGCGATATCGACGTTGCCCTGCAAATCGGCACGCGTGGCGTGCATGCGCTGGGTGGAGCCTTGAGTGGCATCAACACGGCGGGTCAGATTTCCGGTGGCAGAATCATAAGCCATCACGCGAGCCTGATTGTCGCTGTATTTATCCTGGCTAAAGCTGTAGTCGAATTTCGCTGTCCATTCGCTGTTGAAGCGGTATTCGGCATTTAGCTGCGCCAGATCCGATTCGCCATCGGTGATATTAAACGGCTCATCAAAACGGGTTTTGCGATCCACATTAACCGCGTGTTTGGTGTTGAGATCGAAAATGGTGCCGCGATCGAACGGGGCTTTATAGTCGCGATGTGAATAGAGCACGTTGACGGTGGCGTTGTCGCCAAACCAGGTCAGGGAAGGGGAGATGAAAGTGCTCTGATTGGTGCCGAAGTTACGCCAGTAATCCTCATGCTGATATTCGCCGATCAGGCGATAGGCCAACTGTGTGCCTTCAATCGGCCCGGTCACGTCAAACTGCCCTGTGCCGCCGCCAAAGCTGCTGGAGGTTGCTGAAATCGACCCGCCAAACTGCGTTTCCGGACGTTTGGTGACGACATTAATCAGGCCGCCGGGATCGAGAATCCCGTACAGGGTTGAGGCCGGGCCTTTCAGCACTTCCACGCGTGAGGTGGCGGCGTTAAAGCTGCGCGGCAACACGGTTTTCAGACCGTTGGTCATCACTGAGCCGTCACGGTTTGCGCCGAAGCCACGGCGGACAAACGCATCCTGTGTGCCACCTAATGTGTTGGTTTGCACAACGTTACTGACGTTATACAGCGCTTCATCCAGCGTCGTGACATGCTGATCTTCCAGAACTTTATCGCTGACAGTGTTCACCACTTGTGGAATATCCAACAATGGCATGGATGTTAGCGTCGCGGTGGACGAGCTCAGCGGTTGGTAACCCGATGTTACGGCCTGATCGGCAGACGACGCATCTGCCCGAACGGTGATGGTATCTTCCCCTTTAGGCGGAGTCGTCTCTTTCTCCGCTGCGAATACCGTAGGTGTTGTTGTCATGCCCAGAAAGAGAGCAGAGCACAATGCCCGCCCTTTCATCCCCGAAAAGTAAGTCGTTAACTCAGCCATTATTTTATTTATTCCGCAAAAGACCCTGCCAAAAATGGGCAGGGAAACAGGTTGATTCAATTCATTGCCCGGCTTGCCAGCCCTGCATTTATCCATCTGTAAGCCGGCGTTACTGGCGTCAGATGTGTAATTGAGAATCATTCAATCATGAGCGTTTGTAGTAGTAAACGTAAAAATGAAAAAGAAACTACAGGCGATTCACCGCAATTTAACCGTCATTTTTTTAAGGGTATTTAATTTTTAATATATTGAGAAATAATGATTTTTATTGATTTTTCAGCGTTTTTTATTTGTGCTTTAGTTGTTGGCGACAGGTGGTGTAACTACAGGGTGTAATTGCTTGACTACTACAGTGCAAGCCAGCAAGATCACAAAGAGAATGAGTTTTATTTTTATTTAGAGAGTTACGCATGCAGGCTTTGCCATGCGGCGGCGCAGGAGTGAACATGCCACAGCATGTGGAAAATACCGCCCACAGAACGGGCATTGAACTACAACAGCTTTCTGCGGGTTATCGCCATAACACAATCGTCCATGATATCTGTCTCACTATCCCGCAAGGCAAAATGACGGTGCTGGTGGGGGCGAACGGCTCGGGTAAATCAACGTTGTTAAGCACGATCGCCCGTATGTTGAAACTGCACGGTGGCAGCGTATTGCTGGATGGCAAAGCCATTCACCAACAGCCCACCAAAGCGGTTTCACGCCAACTCGGCATCCTGCCGCAATCCCCATTGGTGCCCGAAGGTCTCACCGTTTTCGAACTGGTATCGCGCGGGCGTTTTCCCTGGCAGAACATGCTTTCACAATGGACGGACGATGACGAACGCGCCGTGGAGCAGGCACTCCAGTTGACCGGAACTGCTGATTTTGCGCATTTACCGGTAGAGAGCCTTTCCGGTGGGCAACGTCAGCGCTGCTGGATTGCGATGGCGCTGGCACAGCAAACGCCGGTCATCTTGTTGGATGAGCCGACTACATTTCTCGATCTACGCTATCAGGTGGAGATCCTCGAACTGCTGCATTCACTGACTCGCCATCATGGCCGTACAGTGGTTGTGGTCCTGCATGACCTGAATTTTGCCGTGAATTACGGGGACATGCTGGTGTTCCTTAAACAGGGGACGCTGCAGGGCGTCGTGCATGATGGCGAAAACTGCACGCCCGAGTTGATTAAGCACGTATTTGACGTCGACGTGCAGATGTCGGTGAATCCTCTCACCGGCAAACCGTTCTTTATGCCGTTCCGCGCGCCGGGCGGGCAAGCGCAATGACGGTCATGGCAAGCACACTGGCTCGTCGCCGTGGCCGGTTTATGCTGGCGCTCCCCGTGTTAACGCTGCTGTTGTGTGTTCTGGCGGTGGTGCATCTGGGGGTTGGCGCACGCACTATCAGCCCGCAGACCGTCGTGCAGGCGCTGTTCCACTTTGACGCGAAAAATTTCGACCACCGGATTATTGTCTCCTTACGTCTGCTGCGCATGACGGCGGCGATGCTGGTCGGCGCGGCGTTAGGTGTTGCGGGCGTGCTGTTGCAGGCGTTGATTCGTAATCCGCTGGGAGAGCCGCATATTCTGGGGCTGAATGCCGGTGCGGCGTTTGTCGTTGTGTTGTGCGCCGCGCTTGGCGTGACGGGGGTAAGCCAGCCATTGCTGGCGGCAGGCGGTGCTGCGGCACTCTTTTCGTTGGTGATGGCGATTTCATCTGCCGGGCGTGGTGGCTTAACGCCGCTGAAGGTCACGTTGTGCGGCGTGGCGCTGTCGGCCATGGTGTCATCGCTGACTGCGGCGATCCTGATTCTGGATGAACAAACCCTGTTGGCAATGCGCACCTGGCTGGTGGGTGATCTCGCGGGTCTGCATTGGGAAAGTCTCAAAAGCGCCGTTCCCCCGTCGCTTGCCGGTATGGTACTGGCGCTCGCTATCGCGCCGGGCCTGAATATTCTGGCCCTCGGCGACCGTATGGCCTGTGGATTAGGGGTGAACATTCTGCGCATACGCGTGCTGGCGATGATCGCCATTGCGCTGCTGTGCGGTGCGGCAGTCTCCGTCGTGGGGCCGCTGGGGTTTATCGGCCTGTTAGTGCCTAACGTTATCCGCCGTCTGGTAACAGACGATATTCGTCAGATGCTTCCGATGTCGGCATTGCTGGGTGCGGCGCTGCTGCTGCTGGCCGATATTGCCGCCCGCACGGTGCTGGCTCCGCAGGAGCTGGCTACAGGGATCATGACCGCCCTGGTGGGCGCACCGGCGTTTATTTTCATTGCGTCGAGGTTTTTGAAATGAACGATCTGCTGCAGCGTGCGGGGCTTCGTGCATGGCGGGTGGGGAGATTTTCTCGTGTCATTCGTCCCAAAACCGTGCTGTACAGCCTCGGCCTGACGGTGCTGGCAATCGCATTACTGCTGTTCGGTGTGATGCAGGGGTCGCTCCCGGTTCCGGCTTCCGCTATCGGACGGGCGGTGTTTGACCCTCAGGCGTTGACGGCTCAGCAACAGTATGTCGTGTGGGATGTACGACTGCCGCGACTGCTGATGGCGCTTCTGTGCGGGGCGATGCTCGGATTGGCCGGGGCGGCAATGCAATCTATCACCCGCAACGGGTTGGCCGATCCCGGGCTTATCGGTGTTAAAGAAGGGAGTTGCGTGGTGGTGCTGGCCCTGGTGCTGCTTTTCCCGTCCGCAAGTCTGGTCTGGCGGCCCCTGGCGGGAATGGCCGGCGGCGCACTGGTCGCCACACTGGTGATGCTGCTGGCCCGTGATTTCTCCCGGCCTCGCTTCGTGTTGATAGGCATTGGTGTGTCATGGTTCTTTGCGGCGGGAATGGGCGTATTTATGACCACCGCCGATGTCCGTGACGTACAGACTGCGCTGGTCTGGCTGGCGGGCAGCCTTCATGCCGCCACCTGGCCACTGCTGCTGGTGGCGCTGGTCTGGACCTTGCCTGCGGCCATCATCTTATTTGCCACGGCGCGAGCTTCGGATGTGGCGCTGCTTGGCAATGCGGCGGCAACGGGGCTGGGGGTACGTTTACCCCGACTGGCGTTGTTGCGTTTTCTCGCGCCGGTTGTACTCACCGCCGCCAGTGTTGCCTGCGTGGGTAGCCTTGGTTTTGTCGGGTTGATGGCGCCACACATGGCACGATTCTGGCTGCGTGGCGGACAAACAGCCCTGCTGTGGGGAAGTGCGTTGATCGGTGCGTTGCTGGTGCTGGTTACCGATACCGTGGGTCGTCTGGCGTTTGCACCACTGCAAATTCCGGCCGGGATCGTCATTGCCCTGGTCGGTGGACCGTTCTTTTTACTGTTGCTCTGGCGTCGCCGGGATCGTTTGTAATTGCTAAGAGGGTATATGCGTTTAATCTTTTCATTGCTGCTGCTGGTCGGCTGCACAGTCCAGGCGGCGGTGCCTGTTCAGTCATTTACTGACGATCTCGGGCGGGTGGTGAACGTGCCGCTACATCCGCAGCGCATTGTGTCATTGCACGATCTCGACATCACTATTCCGCTGATCGAACTGGGCGTGCCTCCGGTGGCCAGCCACGGCCGAACGCGCCCGGATGGCAGCCATTTTTTACGCTCCGGCGTGCTGCTGACCGGCGTGGATTTTGATAATTCGACCATGACGTATATCGGTACGGCAGACATTGATATTGAAGCCATTGTCGCTGCGAAACCGGATTTAATTATCACCGAACCCAGCCGTAACACGCCGATTGAGCAACTGGAAAAAATAGCGCCGACGGTCAGTATCGATCATCTCGATGGCGGTGCGCCGGAGATCTACCGCAAGCTGGCGCAGCTGACAGGTACGCAGCACCGGCTGGCATTGCTGGAACGGCGCTACCGTGAAGAAATTGCCCAGCTCAAGCGGACGGTCGATACGCAGCACATCTCTGTGGCGGTAATACAGGCCAATCAGGGTAAAATCAATGCGTTGCACACTTATCATTCCCTGGGGCGAGTGTTACGCGATGCTGGCTTCACCTTTCCGAAGCTTATCGACAGCATTCCGCCGGGTGGGCGCATTGATGTCAGTGCGGAACGTCTGCCTGAACTGGATGCCGATTTTGTCTTCGCGACCTGGCGTGGCGATACCGGCGGTAAACCGCAGGATGAAATCGCGGCGATGGATGCGGTGATGCCGGGCTGGTGTGAGTTCCTGACGGCCTGCCAGCGCGGACATTACGTTTTACTCTCCCGTGAAGAGGCGATATCCAATTCCTATGCCTCGCTCAGCCTGATGGTGGCGCAGGTGCAAACGCATATCGCCGGTCGCTGGCTACCGGAGGCGAAATAACCATGCTGACGGCGAAAAAAGCCAAAAATCGTATTGATGTCTATGGTGACCGTTTTCGCGCCAGGGCGCATTTACTCTCGCCACGTATGCAGGCCGTGGCGCGTTATATCAACGAAAACCGCGAAGTGGTGCTGGAGTTTACGGCGATCGAAATCGCTGCCGCCACTCAAACCTCTGACGCGACGGTGGTCAGGGCAATTCAGGCGCTGGGGTTTGCCGGGTTGCGCGATTTAAAGCAGACCATTGAACACTGGTTTGGCCCTGGCGTGACCTCAGAAGAGAAGATGACCACCACGGTGAATACGCTCTCTTGCGATGTGAACTCCAGCATTGATTTTGTCTTGCAGGGGCATCAGCGCACCTGTGAAGCCCTTTCCACTCCGCAAAACCGCTATGCAATCGCGCAGGCGGTGGCGCTATTGGTAGAAGCCCGTCAGGTGGGGATTTTTGGCATTGGCGCATCCGGCGTATTGGCGGATTATACCGCGCGTCTGCTTAGCCGTATTGGCCTGCCTGCGGTAGCGTTTAATCGCACCGGGATTAACCTCGCGGAGCAACTGATCGCATTGCAGCGGGGAGATGTGCTGATCATGATGGCGCAGAAATCACCGCACCGGGAAGGGCTGACGACCATTCGCGAGGCCAGGCGGTTGGGGGTCCCGGTTATTTTACTGACGAACGCGCTGGACTCCCGTTTTAGTAAAGAAGCGGATGTGGTGATTAACGTGCCACGCGGCGGCGAGAATGGGAAAATGCCGCTCCACGGTACGGTACTGGTGTGCCTGGAAATGATTGTGCTGTCTGTCGCGTCTACCGCGCCGCAGCGATCCATTAAATCCGTGAAGCGGATTAACGAACTGTACCGGGGCATTGGTAAATCCGGGGCGAAGAAATAAACCGGTGATACCCGACATGCACGCCGGGTAGGGTGTCGTCACTACTCGGCATAAAGGCAGACAGATCAAACCATTAATGGCCGATCATTCTGGCCTTCGGGATCAACTGGAAATACATATGATCCGGCACCGGCGTCTGCCAGACGTTGGCATACACCGCATAGCCTACGGCGGCAAACAGAATACCGAGCAGCAGTAGCGTCATTGTCCACCCTGATAACCTACCTTGTCGCCACCATGATTTCGGCGCTGTGCTGTGCCCTGATTGTGCGCCAGGCGGTGTCTTCAGTGACAGGGTTAGCGTTGAGGCTACCGGACAGGATTCCACACAGGTCATACATCCCGTGCACTCAACGGTGCGTACCTGAATTAAGCGATCGACCGGAATATTCGACGGGCAGTTCTTTGCGCATTTGCCGCAATCGATACAGCTGTCGGCATTGCGGCGGATCTTAAACGGCGAAAGCAAAGAGAACAGACCAAGCAGTGCGCCATAAGGGCACAGATAACGGCACCACGCATTGCGAATAAACAGGCTCATGATGCTGATAACCGCCACCACGATGAGCGTCGTCGTGCCGATATTACGAAAGAAATCGAGCATCTTAACGTCGATAATCATGCCGTAGGCTGACATCAGAAAATACTGAATCCCCTGTGCTGGCATCGACAGGGCGATATACAGAAAGAAGCTCAGCAGCAAATATTTCAGGCTCAGCAAGGGGAGATCCAGCCAGCGCGGCAGGGTAAAGTTGCGACCCACTATTTTTTTGCCCAGATTACCTATCAGCTCAGACAGCGTACCCACCGGGCACAACCACGAGCAGAACGCTTTTTTTAACAGCAGACTCATCAGGATAAAGGCAACCAGCAGCAGCATGGAAGCGGCGTGAATGGGGGGAAGAAAGCCGGTTTCCAGTGTGTATCTGATATTCATCAGACCGGCAATGGGAAGCCATCCCTCAATACCGCCGGGCCTTGGGATATAAACGCTGGTACCGGCTGTTTCGAAATAGCGAACCCAATACCAGAACGTCACGCCAATATAGATATTGATGGCCAACAGGAGAAACTGGGTGGCTTTTCTCCAGCTACTGGCATTGCGCCAGTCATTCCACGGCAGTTTCCCTCCGACGGTACCAGGGCGGCGCTGCCAGCGCGTTTTTTTCTTCCCATTCATGATCTTTTATTATCCCTCATATTTCCCCCTGCATTCAGGAAGACTCATCACCGGGATATGCTACCGCTATAAAGATATAGTGTATTTGATTTGCATCTTATTAATCGGCTGCCATTTTTATCACGCTAATGGGCATGTATAAAAATAACAGCACGATATTTATCACAGGTCAGATAAATACCCTGAACGGGGTATTTATTTATCTGTGGGGGGCGACAGTCATTCCCGGTACGTTTCTACGCGGTTACGGCCATGGCTTTTCGCCAGATAGAGCGCGCGATCGGCTTTATCAACCAGTTGTTTGTAGTCGGGGTGATAGTCATATTCGGCAACGCCGATACTGACGGTAATAGAGAAGGATTCAGTCACGGACGCGGCGATACGCAGCTCGGCAATTTTCTTGCGCAGTGTTTCCAGAATAATCGAGGCCTGCGATTCGTCTGATTCGACCAGCAGGATCATAAACTCTTCACCACCATAGCGGAATACGTAATCGCTGCTGCGGATGTGCTCATAAATAACGGCTGCGACGTTTTTCAGTGTCATATCGCCAGTATTATGTCCGTAGCGGTCATTGATCTGCTTAAAATAATCAATGTCCAGCATTGCCAGGGTAAAGGGTTTTCGTGAATGTAACGCCAGCGAGATTTCACGGCGCATAATCGTTGGAATAAAGCGGCGATTAAGCAGCTGGGTCAGCGAATCTTTGCCATTTTCCTGTTTGACCAGCGCTTCAAACATTGAGGCGAGGAGAAAATGGATTTTGGCCGAGAGCTGTCGGACATCCTGCAATAAGCTCATCCGTTCGGCTTCGCCAGGCTGATGCTGATTCGAGAGCGTCTGTGTCAGACGGTTATCGATTTCAGCGATCACGGATTCCATTTCTGCCAGCAGATTACCGCTGCCAAGAATGTGTTTTCCCTTATGGGAGAACCACATACCAAAATCAGAGTCTGCCAGGAACACCAGATCACCGGACGGTAATCCGGTCGCGATGTTGTAGATAAACTGATTTTCCCAATCGGTAAACGAACGGATTTGCCGTTCGCGCTCGACGTTGACGTCGTCGTAAATGGTCTGCAGCCGATACTGCTCCTGCGTGTGCAGCGAGTTTTGATAGCTCGGAGAGTAGGAAACAGTCATGGCCTCCAGCGCGGTATCCATCGCCAGACTGCTGAAACAGATAGCATCGCTCAACAGGCTGACAGAGTAGTCAGCCTTACTTTTCAGCAACTGATACAGCTCTTCTTTTAGCTTACGCGCCCCGCGGTTAACCAGATCAATAGGCAGGCCGATACGGGCGTGTACCACACCAATTTCACGCTGTTTTGCCAGCAAGAGCGGGAGGTCTTCATATGCGCTGCCGAGCACGCTGCGTAGCCAGTCAAACATACTGCCGCTCAGGCGCGTACTGACCTGCTCGGTATTCAGAAACAACGCGCTCTCCGCGTGAGAGAGCATGTAGTCATAAAAAACGGTCACTAAATGGCGGATCTCATCGTCGCTTAACCCTGTGAGGATCGTATGAACGTCAGGGGATGTCTGGCGTATTAGCGCCCGCCATTCTGTAAGGAGTAATGTGTCGTTTACGGGATCAACCTGTTCCATCTCACAGCCACTCAAATGTGATTGAAAAATTCAGGCGGTATTACGGACAATTACGTCACGATGGTCAAGTGAAACTCTCTTTACGCATTAACGATGGCGAATACCTTCATAAATCAGCCTTAAGGCGAAGACGCCGATGATGGCGCCAATCACTCGGCTGGCAACGCGCTGAATGCGTCCATACGCACGACGCACCGCAGGAAGAGAAAACGCCTGGCTGAGAAAAATACGCCAGATAACAGAAGAAAGTACAATACCTGCCCATGCCATCAGCCTGGCCCAGGTCGGGGTTTCTGCGCTTAAGGTGACCGAGAAAATACTTATAAAAAACAGTACGGTTTGCGGATTGGATAAATCCGTTAACAGCCCGCGACGAAAGAATACGTACCAGGGGGCGGAGATCGGCTGCTGTAACGTGGGCATTTGCGGTGTGGCCTGATGGCGTATGCTGTTCCAGGCAAACCACAGTAAGTAGGCACCGCCGACGATTTTTATCAGTGAGAATATCTCTTCACATTGGGTGATAAGCGTCGCCATACCAAAAAGGCCAAGCCCGGAGTAGAACGCATCGCCTAAGGCAACGCCCAGACCGGTCATCACACCCGCGCGTCGTCCCGACGCCAGGCTGGTTTGCACCACCACGAACAGGTTTGCGCCGGGGTTGAAAAAGGTTAACACAAACAGGCTAACGGTGAGCACGACGGCGTGCAGAGGTTCCATAGACAACGATTCCATCAGTGAGAAAATGAATGTTTACCCGCAGGTCATTTACGAATCTGCACCTACTATAGTTTTAGCGCAATCAATATTCTGAGTATTCACTCACAGTGCGCCATCAAACGCAGTTAATTTCTCAATGTCAGCATTAACGCTATTTGTGGCACCGAATTCGTCGGATAACGCGGCAGCGCTGGATCGCCTGTTGTGGCGATAGCGCAAGATTTCTTTATATTTCCGTTGACTCTGGATCTTTTAATCAGGCTGAACTACTTATTAATCATCCTTGACTCGCACGATGGATGTTCAGGGGGCGATGATGGCATATATAACAAAACCTGGAGCTTTGATATGAAAACTGGATATAAAGTACTTATTGGTGCGTTAGCTTTAGTTTTTTCCAACGCCTATGCTGCGGAATTTATGACAAAACTTGAGTTTGAAAAGGTTGAGTCGCAGTACACAAAAATCGGTGATATTTCAACGAGTAATGAAGTTTCTGTTGCAGATGCTAAAGAAGAGCTGCTGAAGAAAGCTGAAGAGAAAGGCGCTGATGTGGTGGTATTAACCTCCGGCCAAACGGATAACAAAATCCATGGAACAGCTAATATTTACAAGAAAAAATAACGCGCTGCATTGAAAGATAAAATACCCGCCAGCCTCTGTACTGGCGGGTTATTCTTTTAATCTGCGCCAAAACGTGGTTCGGCTGATACCGAGATATCGTGCCGCTGCGGTTTTATCACCGTTGAATTGCGCCAGCACCTGTTGTGGCGTCAGAGATGATGATATCTGGGGTATTTCGGCGACAATCGCCAGCTCTGGCAATAATTGCTGCAAGAAATGGACGTTAAGTTCTGGTTGTGGCTCAACGCTTAAAAATAATGCCAGACGCTCCATCATATTGCGCAGCTCACGAATATTCCCCGGCCAGCCGTAATTCAGCAGCATATGTTGGCTGAGCCCCAGCCCTTTACGCACCGGCTCAGAAAACGGTACATCTAATTCCGCCAGTGACTGTTTTAAAAAGCCTTCCGCCAGCGGTAAAATATCGGGTAGCCGTTCGCGTAGCGGAGGGAGTTTGAGGCGCAGAATGCTCAGGCGATAAAACAGATCGGTACGAAACTCGCCTTGTTTCATCTCTTGTTCCAGGTTGCAGTGCGTGGCGCTAATCACCCGTACCTCTACCGGAATGGGTTGATGTCCGCCTACCCGGGTGACCTCTTTTTCTTCCAGTACGCGCAGCAGCCGGGTTTGTAGCGGCAACGGCATTTCACCTATCTCATCAAGAAACAGCGTTCCGCCGTGGGCGATTTCAAACAGACCCGCGCGTCCGCCCCGCCGTGAGCCGGTAAAAGCACCATCCTCATAGCCGAACAACTCCGCTTCCAGTAAGGATTCGGTGATTGCCCCGCAGTTGACGGCAACAAACGGTGGTGAGGGTTTACCGCGTCGATTCTCCTGACGGGTGAAATATTCACGATGAATGGCCTGCGCCGCCAGCTCTTTCCCCGTCCCCGTTTCGCCCTGAATCAACACCGGTGCGCGGGAACGGGCGTAGAGCATTATGGTGTGCCGCACCTGTTCCATCTGAGCAGAATGACCGCGCATATCTCCCAGTGCATAGCGGGTGCGCAGCGTATCGCCAGAAGCGTATTGACCGTTTCGCCGCAGCGTCAGGCGCGTCATATCCAGCGCATCGACAAAGGCCTGGCGCACGGTAGCCGCTGAATAGATAAAGATGCCGGTCATACCGGCTTCTTCCGCCAGATCGGTAATGAGTCCCGCCCCGACCACTGCCTGCGTGCCGTTGGCCTTCAGCTCGTTGATTTGTCCTCGGGCATCTTCTTCGGTGATATAGCTACGCTGTTCAAGCTGTAAATTGAAGGTCTTTTGAAAGGCGAGAAGCGCAGGAATGGTTTCCTGATAGGTAATGACGCCAATCGATGATGTGAGTTTTCCCGCTTTCGCTAATGCTTGTAGCACATCGAAGCCGCTGGGTTTAATCAGGATCACCGGAATTGATAAGCGGCTTTTCAGATAGGCACCGTTGGAGCCCGCCGCAATGATCGCATCACAACGCTCGCTCGCCAGCTTCTTGCGGATATAGGTGACCGCTTTTTCAAAACCGAGCTGGATAGGGGTGATGGTCGCCAGGTGGTCGAACTCGAGGCTGATGTCGCGGAACAGTTCAAACAGACGCGTAACGGAGACCGTCCAGATAACCGGTTTGTCGTCATTCACCCGCGGCGGAAGATGCGTATCAGCCATAAGCAACCCAAAAAGTAAGGAACCGAATATTGGGTTTAGTTGTGTTTCATAAATGTTGCAATGAAACGTTCATCTCGGTTTCATGAAACGATAGCTGACACGCTTTTGTACATAAAAAATGCAGGTGTTAAATGTAATTCTTTGTTTTAAAAATAAAAAATAGAATTTTAGCCAAAGTTCAGGTCTTTGGCATACCCCTTGCTTTAGGTTAATCAACGAACGATAACAAGTTGATAACAAGAGGATGGGATATGTCTCTACACTCCCCAGGGCAGGCGTTCCGCGCTGCGCTCACCAAAGAAAATCCATTACAAATCGTGGGCACCATTAACGCCAACCATGCGCTCCTGGCCCAACGCGCCGGATACCAGGCCATTTACCTGTCAGGCGGCGGCGTGGCGGCCGGCTCATTGGGATTGCCCGATCTCGGTATCTCTACGCTGGATGATGTGCTGACCGATATCCGCCGTATCACCGACGTTTGCCCGCTGCCGCTGCTGGTGGACGCCGATATCGGGTTTGGATCGTCGGCATTTAACGTGGCGCGAACCGTGAAGTCGATTGCCAAAGCCGGTGCTGCTGCGCTGCACATTGAAGATCAGATCGGCGCTAAGCGCTGCGGTCATCGTCCGAACAAGGCGATCGTCTCGAAAGAAGAGATGGTCGACAGGATCCGCGCCGCCGTGGATGCGCGCACCGATCCCAACTTTGTCATCATGGCGCGTACCGATGCGCTGGCGGTGGAAGGGTTAGAGGCGGCTATCGATCGGGCGCAGGCGTATGTCGAAGCGGGCGCTGACATGCTGTTCCCGGAAGCGATCACCGAGCTGTCTATGTACCGTCAGTTTGCTGACGCGGTGCAGGTGCCGATCCTCGCTAACATTACCGAATTTGGTGCGACACCGCTGTTCACCACCGATGAGCTGCGCAGTGCAAATGTGGCGATGGCGCTCTATCCGCTGTCTGCCTTCCGTGCCATGAACCGCGCCGCTGAACGGGTATACAACGTGCTGCGTCAGGAAGGTACGCAAAAGAGCGTGATCGACATTATGCAGACGCGCAACGAGCTGTACGAAAGCATCAACTACTACCAGTTCGAAGAGAAACTCGACGCGCTGTACACCACGAAGCCGTAGGCCTGATAAGGCGCAGCCGCCATCAGGCAATGCCGGATGGCACTACGTTTATCCGGCCTACAACGTACTACGCGATGCATACCCTCAATACCCTATATATAAAAAATAACGAGGACAACATGAGCGACACAACGATCCTGCAAAACAGTACCCATGTCATTAAGCCGAAAAAATCCGTCGCGCTGTCCGGCGTCCCCGCCGGAAATACGGCGTTGTGTACCGTAGGTAAAAGCGGTAACGATTTACACTATCGTGGCTACGATATTCTCGACCTGGCGCAGCAGTGTGAATTTGAAGAGGTTGCGCACCTGCTGATCCACGGAAAATTGCCTACCCGCGATGAGCTCAACGCCTACAAGAGCAAATTAAAAGCGCTGCGTGGCTTACCCGCTAACGTGCGTACCGTGCTGGAAGCGCTGCCGGCAGCATCACACCCGATGGACGTCATGCGCACCGGCGTCTCCGCGTTAGGTTGTACGTTACCGGAAAAAGAGGGGCATACCGTTTCCGGCGCGCGCGATATTGCCGACAAGCTGCTGGCGTCGCTCAGTTCAATCCTTTTGTATTGGTATCACTACAGCCACAACGGCGAGCGCATTCAGCCGGAAACTGACGATGATTCGATTGGCGGCCACTTCCTGCATCTGCTGCATGGCGAAAAGCCGTCGCAAAGTTGGGAAAAGGCGATGCATATTTCGCTGGTGCTGTACGCCGAGCACGAATTTAACGCCTCCACCTTTACCGGCAGAGTGATCGCCGGTACTGGCTCAGACATGTATTCCGCGATTATCGGGGCGATTGGCGCACTGCGCGGCCCGAAACACGGCGGAGCCAACGAGGTATCGCTGGAAATCCAGCAGCGCTATGAAACGCCGGATGAAGCCGAAGCGGATATCCGCAAACGTGTGGAAAACAAAGAAGTGGTGATTGGCTTTGGACATCCGGTGTACACCATTGCCGACCCGCGCCATCAGGTGATTAAGCGCGTGGCGAAACAGCTCTCTCAGGAAGGCGGTTCGCTGAAAATGTACAACATCGCCGACCGTCTGGAAGCCGTAATGTGGGATACCAAAAAGATGTTCCCGAATCTCGACTGGTTCTCGGCGGTCTCCTACAACATGATGGGCGTCCCCACCGAAATGTTCACCCCGTTGTTTGTCATCGCCCGCGTTACTGGCTGGGCGGCGCACATTATCGAACAGCGTCAGGACAACAAAATTATCCGTCCTTCCGCCAATTATGTTGGCCCGGAAGATCGCGAATTCGTTGCAATTGAAAAACGTTGCTAATGCCAAACCGCTAAAGATAAAAAAACAGGAAATGTACCCTATGTCTGCACATATTTCGAACGTCCGCCCTGAATTTGACCGTGAAATTGTTGATATCGTTGACTACGTTATGAATTACGAGATCACCTCAAAGGTGGCGTATGACACTGCACATTATTGCCTGCTTGATACCCTCGGCTGTGGCCTGGAAGCGCTGGAATATCCGGCCTGTAAAAAACTGCTGGGGCCGGTCGTACCGGGTACGGTGGTGCCGAACGGCGTTCGTGTGCCGGGCACCCAGTTCCAGCTCGATCCCGTTCAGGCGGCATTTAACATCGGCGCGATGATCCGTTGGCTGGACTTCAACGACACCTGGCTGGCCGCTGAATGGGGCCATCCTTCCGATAACCTCGGCGGTATTCTGGCGACGGCTGACTGGTTGTCACGCAATGCGGTGGCGGCGGGAAAAGCGCCGTTAACCATGAAAAAAGTGCTGACCGGCATGATTAAAGCCCACGAAATTCAGGGCTGTATCGCGCTGGAAAACTCCTTTAACCGCGTTGGACTCGACCACGTCCTGCTGGTGAAAGTCGCCTCGACCGCCGTTGTTGCCGAAATGCTCGGATTGACCCGCGATGAGATCCTTAATGCGGTATCGCTGGCGTGGGTCGACGGACAGTCGCTGCGCACCTATCGCCATGCCCCGAATACCGGCACACGTAAATCCTGGGCTGCTGGCGATGCCACTTCACGCGCAGTGCGTCTGGCTCTGATGGCGAAAACCGGCGAGATGGGCTACCCGTCTGCGCTGACGGCAAAAACCTGGGGCTTTTATGACGTCTCCTTCAAAGGGGAATCGTTCCGCTTCCAGCGCCCGTACGGCTCATACGTGATGGAAAACGTGTTGTTTAAAATCTCCTTCCCGGCCGAGTTCCACTCACAAACAGCGGTTGAAGCGGCGATGACGTTGTATGAACAACTGCAGGCGACGGGTAAAACGGCGGCGGATATCGAAAAAGTGACCATTCGTACACACGAAGCCTGTATTCGTATCATCGATAAAAAAGGTCCACTTAATAACCCGGCGGATCGTGACCACTGCATTCAGTACATGGTGGCTATCCCACTGCTGTTCGGACGCTTAACCGCAGCGGATTACGAAGACGGCGTGGCGCAGGATAAACGCATTGACGCCCTGCGTGAAAAGATTAGCTGCTTCGAAGATCCGGCCTTTACTGCCGATTACCACGACCCGGAAAAACGCGCCATCGCGAATGCCATCACGCTGGAATTCACCGACGGCTCACGCTTTGAAGAAGTGGTAGTGGAATACCCCATCGGCCATGCGCGTCGTCGTCATGACGGGATGCCGAAACTGGTCGAAAAATTCAAAATCAACCTGGCGCGTCAGTTCCCGACCCGTCAGCAGCAGCGCATTCTGGATGTCTCCCTGAACAGAGCAAGCCTGGAGCAGATGCCAGTCAACGAATACCTTGATTTGTTCGTTATCTAAACCTGCGTGCGGCAAGGCGTAAGTTCAACAGGAGAGCATTATGTCTTATAGCGATTTTTATCAACGTTCGATTACGCAGCCGGAGTCGTTCTGGGCCGAGCAGGCCCAGCGTATTGACTGGCAGCAGCCGTTTGCTCAGGTACTGGATCATCGTCATCCACCGTTTGCTCGCTGGTTTTGTGGCGGGACGACGAATCTGTGCCATAACGCCATCGACCGCTGGCTGGAGAAACAGCCTGACGCGCTGGCGCTGATCGCGGTTTCATCGGAAACCGAAGAAGAGCGCACATTTACCTTTCGTCAGTTGTATGACGAGGTAAACGTCGCGGCGGCGATGTTGTTGTCGCTGGGCGTACAGCGCGGCGACAGGGTGCTGGTCTATATGCCGATGATCGCCGAGGCGCACATTACGCTGCTGGCCTGTGCGCGGATTGGGGCGATCCATTCCGTGGTATTTGGCGGATTTGCCTCGCATAGCGTGGCGGCGCGCATTGACGATGCCCAGCCAAAGGTCATCGTATCGGCGGATGCCGGGGCGCGCGGCGGCAAGATCCTGCCGTATAAAAAGCTGCTCGATGATGCGATTGCGCAGGCTCAGCATCAACCGCGCCATGTGGTACTGGTTGATCGTGGCCTGGCGAAAATGGCGTGGGCTGAAGGACGCGACCTCGACTTTGCCGCGCTGCGCCAACAGCATCTCGGCGCACGCGTGCCGGTGGTCTGGCTGGAATCGAATGAAACCTCCTGCATTCTCTATACGTCCGGTACAACCGGTAAACCCAAGGGCGTGCAGCGTGATGTGGGCGGTTATGCGGTAGCGCTGGCCACCTCGATGGACACCATTTTTGGTGGCAAAGCGGGCGGAGTTTTCTTCTGCGCGTCGGATATCGGCTGGGTGGTGGGACACTCGTACATCGTCTATGCCCCGTTGCTGGCGGGGATGGCGACAGTGGTATACGAAGGGTTGCCAACCTGGCCGGACTGCGGCGTGTGGTGGAAAATCGTTGAAAAGTATCAGGTCAGCCGGATGTTCTCGGCACCGACCGCCATCCGTGTGCTGAAGAAATTTCCGACCGCGCAGATCCGTAATCACGATCTCTCCTCGCTGGAAGTGCTGTATCTGGCCGGCGAGCCGCTGGATGAACCGACGGCAAGCTGGGTAACCCAAACGCTGGGTGTTCCGGTTATCGACAACTACTGGCAGACCGAATCTGGCTGGCCGATTATGGCGATTGCCCGCGGGCTGGACGACCGACCGTCGCGCCTGGGCAGTCCTGGCGTGCCGATGTACGGCTACAACGTGCAACTGCTCAATGAAGTGACTGGCGAACCTTGTGCTGCAAATGAGAAGGGGATGCTGGTGATTGAAGGGCCGCTGCCGCCGGGTTGTATTCAGACCATCTGGGGCGATGACGAACGCTTTGTGAATACCTACTGGTCGCTGTTCTCCCGCCAGGTATACGCCACCTTTGACTGGGGCATTCGTGACGACGACGGGTACTACTTCATTCTGGGACGTACGGATGACGTGATCAACGTCGCCGGACACCGGCTGGGCACGCGTGAGATAGAAGAGAGTATCTCCAGCTATCCGAACGTTGCTGAGGTAGCGGTAGTGGGGGTGAAAGATGCGCTAAAAGGGCAGGTGGCCGTCGCGTTTGTCATTCCAAAGCAGAGTGACAGTCTGGAAGACCGCGACATTGCGCATTCTGAAGAGAAGGCGATCATGGCGCTGGTGGACAGCCAGATTGGTAACTTTGGCCGCCCGGCACATGTCTGGTTTGTGTCACAACTGCCGAAAACACGCTCCGGAAAAATGCTCAGGCGTACGATCCAGGCGATCTGCGAAGGCCGCGATCCTGGCGATCTGACCACCATTGACGATCCGACATCGTTACAGCAAATCCGCCAGGCGATCGAGGAGTAAGGCGTTGCCGGATGGCGGCTTCGCCTTATCCGGCCTACGAAACCGCGCACCGTAGGCCGGATAAGCACCGCGCCATCCGGCGCAGAGTTAGCGCCAACTCAGCTGATAATGATATCGCCCTGCGCTCAACTGAAATTCCGGCGACACTGAAGGGCTCCACGAATCATCCCCGCCGACGCCCATATGGAAACCGTCAATGTTGAGCCATGTTCCGGCTTCAGGTTGCAGCAGATGACGATGGCTGGTTTCCATCAGTTGCTTCTGGCTGTAACGGCTGATGTTGAACTGGAAATCACCACGCCACAGATGCTCCCCGTAGCGTAATTCGCGTGTCCCGCAGCGCAGGCCGTTTTCACTCGGGAAGACGTACGGCGTATACATCTCACCCAGCGTCAGATCCCAACGATCAAAACAGGCAGCGCTCAGGCGATCCGGGTAGTTCTCGTGCGGCCCAAGGCCTAACCAGTTCACCCGCTCAGCCACCTGTGCCAGCTGGCAGCTCAGGCCGATACGCGCCGGGTGCGGCGTACCGCTGGCTACATCGACATCCACGGTAATCTGCATCTCGCCGTGGCCGTCGAGATGATACGACTTACGGCTGACAAACAGCGTTTCGCCCTGATACTGCCAGGCATGCGCGGTGGTGATAAGGATGCTGTTCGACAGCGCTTCGGCCTCGCATTGCAATAGTTGTGGCTCAGCATGGTAATGGCCCGCGGCCTTCCAGCGTTCGACCCAGGCATTAGGATCGATACGCGTGACTTCGCTGATGCCGATGTCGTTATCCAGCGGTGCGCGGGTAAACTGATCGATTAACGGTGCTAACAGCTGTGCTTCTTCGGCCAGCCAGTATTGCGTCAGTAAACCTGTCCGGCGGCAGAATTCCCAGCGTTTATCGCTGACGATTACTGTAAACGTGTCATCGCGGGTCGTCAGCTGTGGCGCTGTGCTGGCGCGAGGTTTAAGCGCCAGACTGAGCTTTTCTTCCAGCTTCCACTGCTGCCAGGCGCTGATATGCCCGGCGTCTGACCACGCAGTCGCCTCGGGTTGTTCCACGCGAACCGTCAGCCACAGCTGGCCTGCGGTTTCCGGCATCGGGATGGCTGGCAGGGTGATCAGCTGGCGGCCCTGTGGGGCGATATTCAGAGCGATTTCTCCGGCGGCCAGTGGATTGCCGTCCTGGGCGATGGACCAGTGCAGGATTTCGTTATCGCTGCGGCGGAACAGGTATTCGCTGCGCACTTCAATCTGGCGTTGGGGGCCAGGCAATAGCGTAAACTGGAAAAACTGCTGCGCGTGTTTGGCCTCATACAGCGACGGATGCGGCGTGCGGTCGGCAAATACCAGCCCGTCCATGCAGAACTGGCGGTCGTTCGGTGTGTCACCAAAATCCCCGCCGTAGGCTGACCACGGATTACCGTTGTCGTCATATTTAATGAGCGACTGATCGACCCAGTCCCAGACGAATCCTCCTTGCAGACGCGGATACTGGCGGAATGCCTGCCAGTATTTGGCGTAGCCGCCGAGGCTGTTACCCATCGCGTGAGCATATTCGCAGAGGATCAGCGGGCGCTGCTCGCCGGGCATCGACAGCCATTTTTTGATTGACCATTTGGGTACCGCCGGGAAGGGCTGATCCTGGTCTACGCGGGCGTACATCGGGCAAATAATGTCGGTGGCTACGGTATCCGCGCCGCCGCCTTCGTACTGCACCGGGCGAGAGGGATCTTCCGATTTCAGCCAACGATACAGCGCGTCGTGGTTCGCGCCGTGACCGGACTCATTGCCCAATGACCAGATGATGATACTTGGATGATTGCGGTCACGCTGTACCATGCGCGTGACGCGCTGGCTCATGGCAGGAAGCCATGTTGGGTCGTCGCTCAGGCGATTCATGGGCACCATACCGTGGGTTTCGATATTGGCTTCATCCACCACATACAGGCCGTAGCGGTCGCACAGGGTGTACCATAGCGGGTGATTTGGGTAATGCGAGCAACGCACGGCGTTAAAGTTGTTCTGTTTCATCAGGATGATGTCCTGCACCATCGTCGCTTCGTCCATCACCTGACCGTTTTGCGGGTGATGTTCGTGGCGGTTAGCACCACGAATCAGCAGCGGTTGACCGTTAAGCAATAGCAGGCCGTTTTCGATGCGGACCTCGCGGAAGCCGACGTCACAGGCCTCGGCTTCAATCAGCGTACCGTCAGCAGTATGAAGCTGCACCACGGCGCGGTACAGATGAGGCGTTTCGGCACTCCACAACGCCGGGTGTTGAACGTTGAGACGCAGCGTAGTGCGATCGTGATAAGCGCCGCGTTCATCAACAATCTCGCTGCCGGGCGGTGAGGTGAGCTCGCCAACCAACGTTTCGCCGTTCCACAATTGCAGGGTCACGCGTACATCTTCACGCTCGTCGCCTGCTATCCGGACTTCTGCTTCCAGCACCGCACGGCTGAAATCATCATTAAAGCGGGTGTTGATGCGTAGGTCACGGATCTGCGTTGCGGGTTTATGCAGCAAAGAAACGTCGCGAAAGATGCCGCTCATGCGCCACATGTCCTGATCTTCCAGATAGCTGCCATCGCTCCAGCGCAGCACCATGACGGCCAGGCGGTTTTCGCCGCGCAGCAGATAATCGCGAAGATCAAATTCAGACGGCAGGCGGCTGTCCTGACCGTAGCCGACCCAGCGACCGTTGCACCACAGATGAAACGCAGAGTTCACGCCGTCAAAAATAATGCGCGTCTGACCCTCATCTAACCATGCGTCTTCGATATGAAATGTGAGCGAGTAACAACCAGTAGGGTTCTGCGTCGGAACAGAGGGTGGATTGACCGGGAATGGATAGGTGATATTGGAGTAGATTGGCGCATCATAACCGCTCATCTGCCAATTAGACGGCACGCAGAGGGTATCGGCCTGCGGTAAATCATGCTCAGGCCAGCTTTCTGGCACGGCCTCTGGTGCGGCAAACCAGGCGAACTGCCACTCGCCGTTTAACGAAATCCGTTGGGATGAAGGCCGGTTGTTACGGACATCATCCACGCAGCGCCAGCTACAAAACGGGGGATGTGCCTCCAGACGGTTTATCTGCGTGACGCCGGGATTTTCCCAGTCACGGCGCGCCAGTACGGCGGCGAGTGAGTCCGAGCTCAGAGTCATAGCGGTATCTCATGTTTGTTATTCGCTCACAATTTAATAAACATAAGGCGTGCGCTGAGACGCTGTAAAGCCGGGCGGGGTTAATGGGTGAACTGACTCACAGTAATTAGCGTTCGCCGGATGGCAGCAGAGAGACCTGACGCGCCAGTTGCATCAACGACTCCGCCAGCATCTGTGGCGTGGCGGTTTGTGTGTCAGGCGGCAGTACGGTTTTCCGTTCGACCAGCGTGACCGGCAGCAGCAGATTGCCGGGGGTGGACATGCCCTGCGTAAGCTGCAACAGCCTGTCGACGCTGGTCTGTCCGAGCGTGGGGAAATCCTGCCTGATGGTGGTCAGCGGCGGGATGTAGCAGGCGCTGTCTTCGGTGTCGTCGTAGCCGATCACGGAGATGTCCGCTGCAACTCGCAGGCCAGACTCGCTGATTGCCCGCATTGCGCCCAGCGCCATTTGATCGTTGGCGACCAGCATGGCAGTTGGAATGATACCGTCGTTAAGCATATGCATGGTTTGATGAAAGCCGGACAGGGCGCTCCAGTCACCTTCACGTTCCGCAATGGGACGTAGCTGATAGTGAGCCAGATATTTATGCCACCCGCGATGCCTTAACCTGGCGGAGACCGATGAGTGCGGCCCGGCCAGCAGGGCAATGCGCTGATGTCCGTGTTGAATCAGATGTTCAACGCCGAGTCGCGCGCCGTCATCATGGGAGAAAACGACGCTATTAATCGGCGCCTGCTCAGAGACATCAAGAAACAATACGGGCACCGTACCGCAGCTGGCGGCGACCATCATGGCGTCTTCTTCATCCAGCGGATAGTTGATGATAAGCCCGGTTACGCGTTGAGAAAGCAGGTTGTGTACCGCGGCTTTACACGCCTCAACGCCACTACGCTCGACCATGGCGATCACCACGCTGGCGCCGGACTGGTCGGCGCGGCTTTTTATGGCGGCCACAATTTGCGAGGGGGCATGCAGAGCAAGATTCGATGTGGCGACACCAATTAACGGCGTCTGTTTGCCTGCCAGCTGCTGCGCGACGCGGTTAGGAATGTAATTGAGCTCCGCCATCGCGGCCTCAACTTTTTGCCGGGTTTTTGTGGAAACGTGGCTGGCCTGATTTACGACGCGTGAGACGGTCTGGTAAGAGACGCCTGCATGGTCTGCGACATCGTATAGCGTTACCGGTTTCACATTGTTCACCCTGATCATGACGTTATCCACGCGCTATCATGCCACAGCGCAGACTATTTTTGGCTATTTGTGGTCGGGTTCTGCGAGTTGCATTCCAGGGACATGAATTGGGCGTTGGCAGGTCAACAGCCTTTATGCTTAACATAATGATAGAACAGCAGAAAAGTGAGTACATCGTGAGCGATGCTGCGGCAAACAACATTCTTTCTATCTATCGGCGTCATGCGGAGGCTTTTGCCCGCCAGCGTTCGTGCGCGCTGTTTGAAAAAAACTGGCTGGATAAGTTCATCGCAGTGATGGGCGGGCAGGGCCATATTGTGGATATTGGCTGCGGAAACGGCCAGCCGATTGCCGGTTATTTTATCCAGCAAGGTTTGCAGCTAACGGGGATTGACGGCTCGGCGGCGATGCTGGCGCGTGCCCGGCTCGCCTTTCCCGGGCAGCGCTGGCTGGAGCAGGATATGCGCGAGCTAACGCTTGATGAAACCTTTGACGGTCTGATCGCCTGGGACAGCTTTTTCCATTTAACCCAGTTGGACCAGCAAAAGATGTTCCCCATTTTTGACCGCCTCAGCCATCCCGGCAGCGCGCTGATGTTTACCAGCGGTACGGACAACGGCATCGCCATGGGACAATTTGAGGGCGAGCCGCTGTTTCACGCCAGCCTCGCGCCTGATGAGTACCACGCATTGTTGTCGGCGCACGGCTTTACGGTGATAGAGAGGGTGATGGAAGATCCGCTCTGTACCGGGCACACCATCTGGCTGGCGCAAAAAAGAGGTTAGTCGCCGCGAAAGGTTTTACGCCATTCAGCCGGACTGACGCCGAAGCGGGATTTAAAATGCTGCCGCCAGGTGACGGGAGAGAGAAAACCCACCTGTTCGGCAATGCGTTCAACGGGTAACTGACTGGACTCCAGCAGGATCTGGCTGCGGCGCAGGCGCTCGGTAATCAGCCATTCCGCCACGCTTGACCCGGTGGCCTTCATAAAATGACGGGTCAGCGTGCGACGACTCATCATCACCCGCTGCGCCAGAACGTCGAGATTATGCGGCTCGTGGAGATGCTGGCGCAAATAGTCGAGCAGGGCGTTGATACGTTGATCCTGGGTATTTTTCGCGACCGGCTGTTCGATAAATTGGGCCTGACCGCCCTCACGATGCGGTGGCACAATCATCCGGCGGGCAATCTGATTCGCCACCGTGCTGCCAAAACGCTGGCGGATCACGTACAAACAGCAATCCAGCGCGGCGGCGGTACCTGCTGAGGTAATAATGCCGTCGTCATCCACGTACAGTGCGTTGATATCCAGTCGGGCCGCCGGAAAGCGCGCCTGAAAATCCTGCTCGAACTCCCAGTGCGTAGCTGCCCGTCTACCATCCAGTAACCCCGCATAGCCGAGGACAAACGCGCCCAGGCACAGCCCGACAATTTGCGCGCCGTTTTGTCGCGCACGGTTGAGTGCATCAAGCAGGCTTTGCGGTGGACGATGCGCGGTGGTGCCCCACCAGGGGATCACCACGATGTCGGCAGTCTCTACCGCTTCATAGCCATGGGTTGCGGTAACGGAGAAACCATCCTGCGAGGAGATAATGCCCGGTTTTTCGCCGCACATCTGTACCTCAAAGCGCTTTTTCGCCGCCATTTTGTCACTGAAAATGATGCACGGCACCGAGAAGTGAAACGGGCTGAAATCTTCCACGGCAACAATGGCGACGGTAAGCGGCTGCATACGATTCCTTTGTAGAGATTAAAATGTCAGGGTTTCCCCATCTTCCGGCACGTGGACACATTGCGCAATCTGGTTGTCGCGGGCGTACTCTTTCAGGGCCGCGCGGGTCAACAGACAATGGTTAATCGCCTCCATATGGGGCGCCACAATTTGCGCTTCGGGTAAGGTGAAGTGGGTTTTCAGCACATCTTCCGCGCCCATGATAATTGGGCCAAACCCGATGACGTGGGCAAAACCCGCGTTCAGAACCACCACGCCTGGCTGGAAGGTATGCATGTTGGCTTCCACCTCGTCGCGCCAGACGGTGTCCCCAACCAGATACAATGTTTTTTCCGCCGGATGCATAAAGATAACGCCACAGGCATCACCCAGGCGCTCTGCCATTTGTGGAATGGCATAGGCGCGATCTGAGCCGTGCTGGCCGCCGGTTTTACGCAGAGTGATAGCACCGACCACGGTATTTTGCGTCAGCACGGTGAGTTGTGTGAAACCCTGTTCCCGCAGTACGTGTGCATCATGGTCATTTTGCACATAAATTGGTTTGTCTTTCGGCACGACACGAGCGGCAACCTCGTCCCAGTGATCTTCATGCAGATGGGTTACGATAATCGCATCGACATTCAGCAGGGTATCGATGTCGATGGGTAGGTCGACGGTTGGGTTGCGAATTTCGGCACGTGCGGTTCCGGCAAAACCCGGATATGCGCCTTTCGCTGCCAGCATAGGATCGACCAGAAAAGTCATTCCACCAAAGGTGATGTGCTGTGTGGCATTACGGATTTGCGTGATGTTCATGGTGTGCGCTCTACGTGTTGGGTCAGTGGTGTCATCGTAGAGTGTTGTCCAGAAGATGAATGTGGGCAAATGGGCGACTAACGGTGGGATTGGGCCAATTGCAACGCAATGATGTCGGTAGGAGATGGCGGGGCGTTTATCAGGCCTACGGGACGAATCTTTATTGGCTGTGTTTAATCACCGGGTTATCGTCTGCGTTATTTAATGCGTTGGAAAATGATTAAAGAGAGTTGATTTAAACTAAGTTTATGTTTCTTTTTTATAACACTCGTTAATCCTCCACTATTATACCGGACTGAATAAAAATACAGTCAATCAAGTATGGGCAGGTTTATTAAATGCGAAGTAGTTTCGGAAAATATAACGGATAAATGCAACGTATTACCGTGAATAAAACAGATCGCGAACCATGAAATAACAGTGCTATCATTCACCCCAGACGCGGCAGGCAACTGCTGGCACACGCATTTACCCCGGAGCACCTGATGAACCACGACATTCCGCTAAAATATTATGATATCGCCGATGAGTACGCGACCGAGGCCGCAAAGCCGGTGAGCGATGCCGAACGCGATGCGCTGGCGCACTACTTCCAGCAGTTGATCACCCGTTTGATGAACAACGAGGAGATCAGCGAAGACGCGCAGCAAGAGATGGCAACTGTGGCCGGCGTTGACGCACAGCGTATTGATGATATCGCGGAGTTCCTCAATCGCTGGGGTAACGAGTAGCCAAAGACGGGGTCTGTGTTTTACACTGCGCGCAAATTGAGTAGGTATACTCTACGAGTATTTGGTTTAATCAGGCGGAAACAGCAATGAACGGAACAATCACAACGTGGTTTAAAGATAAAGGCTTTGGATTTATCAAAGATGAAAACGGCGACAACCGCTATTTTCATGTGATTAAGGTTGCTAATCCTGAGCTGATCAAGAAAGACGCGGCGGTGACTTTTGAACCCACCACCAACAACAAAGGCCTGTCTGCCTATGCGGTGAAAGTCATTCCCGACAGCAAGTACATCTATATCGCGGGCGAGCGCCTGAAGCTCACGGCGATCAAGTCTTACCTGGTGTACAGCGAAGAAGTGCCGGTAGAAACCCGTATCGACAAAGAAAACGCGGTGCTGTCTGTCGGCGTGCTGATGAACAGCATCCGACCGAAATCAGACGTGAAGCCAGGCGAAATGCGCACGCTGAAAAAGCTGGCGATCACAACCTTCCAGGGCACGACGCTGATCTTCTCGGAAGATGAAATCGACATCGACGAGACGGTGAAACTGCTGAAAGTCTGACGTCACTTCAGAGTGAATGAATGCCGAAACGCTGCTCTTTTCAAAAGCAGGGTTTCGGTTTTTTTTTTGCATTCAGTCAGACCGGGTAGGTATGTGGGCGCATAAGCTGTTTTGTGTCAGAAGCAAATGTGAACGTTTTATATAAAAAGTGAACGCGGGACTTTGCCAGGGGTATTACTTTTGATTCTCTTGTCTTATCTATTATTGCTGCGGTTCCAGTGTTAAGAATAAAAAAAGAAGAATCAGAAGACTGATTTGTTGTAACTTATCCATAATGTTAATTATTAATGAAATTAAAGTAACACTCCGTAAAATTTGGATGTTTTTATTTCTCATAGACGAGAATTTACATATGATGATATAATATGGCGGGAAAAACAGGCAGCTTATTAAGCTGCCTGTCATGTAAATAAATTTTCGAGGAGACTATTCCAGTGGGACGTAAATGGGCCAATATTGTTGGTAAAAAAACGGCTAAAGACGGTGCAACGTCTAAAATATATTCCAAATTCGGTGTGGAAATCTATGCTGCGGCTAAACAAGGTGAACCAGACCCAGAATTAAACACAGCTTTAAAATTCGTTATTGAACGTGCGAAACAAGCCCAGGTTCCAAAGCACGTTATTGATAAAGCTATTGATAAAGCCAAAGGTGGCGGCGACGAAACGTTCATGCAAGGGCGTTATGAAGGCTTTGGTCCAAGTGGTTCCATGATTATCGCTGAAACCCTGACTTCAAACGTTAACCGCACGATTGCTAATATCCGCTCAATCTTCAATAAAAAAGGCGGGAATATCGGCGCGGCAGGTTCTGTCAGCTACATGTTTGACAATACTGGTGTGATCGTATTTAAAGGCACTGACCCTGACCATATCTTTGAAATTTTGCTTGAAGCTGAAGTTGATGTTCGTGATGTCACCGAAGAAGAAGGCAACATCATTATTTATACTGAATCTACAGACCTTCATAAAGGAATTGCAGCCCTCAAAGCCGCTGGAATTACTGAATTCTCAACCACAGAATTAGAAATGATAGCTCAATCAGAAATTGAACTTTCACCAGAAGATTTAGAAATCTTTGAAGGACTTGTTGATGCCCTTGAAGATGATGATGATGTTCAAAAAGTATATCATAACGTTGCAAATCTCTAATTATAAAATAAAGAAATCTGTCATTATGGCAGATTTTATAAATTGTAATTCTGTTATAATCAACATGTCTAATAAGATGTGTTGATTATAAAAACAGATAAAAGTACTATTGCTAAAAGAAACGTGTTAATTGAAATTCAAGACCTTAGCTATCTGAAAATAGATGGAAAAGGAGCGCCTGCAAATTCAGGTTTCAATACTGAGCCGTATTATCTTGAGTAAGGACAGTGCTGGTATGAATATTATTGAAAGTGGTATTCGTGACGTAAAACAAGGTAAAAATGTCAAAGTAGTCATGCCTGTAAATCTTTATGAATGCGAGCTGGGCCATGATGTGTTTGTCGGACCATTTGTTGAGATACAAAAGGGATGCGTCATAGGCGACAGAACTAAAGTGCAGTCCCATACTTTCATCTGTGAGAACGTTACCTTAGGCGAAGACTGCTTTATAGGGCATGGCGTGACCTTTGCTAACGATCTTTTCAAGAGCGGAAGTCCTGACGCTTCTGCACAAAGCTGGATTAATATTGTATTAGGCAATGCAGTAACGGTGGGTAGTGGAGCCACAATTTTAACAACGGAAATTTGCAGTGGTGCGGTCATTGGTGCCGGTAGTGTGGTGACAAAGCCCGTGCTGGTTAAAGGCGTGTATGCTGGCAATCCGGCCAGACTGTTGCGAAAGCTCTAAGTATTACTTTTGCCATCGCGAACCCCAATTTATGTTGTTCCCAGACCGTTCATGTCGATCCCTCTTGTTCGCAGACACGGCGACTATTCTTGCTGCTCAGGCATCTAAAGAAACGTCTGCTGCATCAGACGTTGCGTTCCTCTGAACGGTGCCGTAGGCCATGGCTCATTTCCTGTAGTTCATTGATTAGTCTTGCTAAATGGAAGCCATCGCACACGGAGTGATGTACCTGAACGGCGAGAGGTAACACTACTTTCCCATCCTGTTCATAGTATTTTCCAAGTGTGAACATGGGGGCAAAAAAGTTCTGCATGTTCGCAATGTTGATATTAAAACTGGTAAAACTTACCTAAGGAATAGCCGATACGAAAAATACATTTTCCGGAGACTCTCCTTTTGGCCAATAAGAGAGATTATGACAATAGCGTGCAACGTCTTCTGAATAAGTGTTTTGGAAGTGATGAATATTGCCATCGTAGCGGCTCCATAATGATGAAAAAGTCTCAGTTTCATTATGGAAAATGGTATAGCTGGGATGAACTTCATTCCATATGACAAGCTCATTGTTCTTTATGGCCATACGGAATTCAGTATGCTTGTTGACAACGTTAGCAAGGAGGGAAATCATCGTAGGGTAAAATTTCCAGCCAACTTCTTTTATATGTTTTAGTACCGCGGTAATGTCTAACAGAACAGTTTGGTTAATGGTACTTTGAGCAAAAGACTGAAATACCTCAAAATGCTCTTTCCTTGCCCAACGAGATAAGTCAACAGTCGTATATTCAGGAGTCGTCTTTTTCACTTTTTATCCTTTGATTTGCAATCAAATATCATATTTCAGCCTAAGTCTTTCCGTGGCTTAATCAAGCTGTATGTCCCGAAGCATGTTACCGGCGAACGCCTGTGCGAGAGTAGCGTATCCTTATACAGGAGGAACGATTAAAGCCTCTTCACAAGAGACTTTGCGCCCCTGGATTTACGACGTCATTCATCAATATGTAACGTGCTTCTTTGCGCGTGTATTGATCGATTAACGGCACAAGTCGTCTGAAGTGCTCACTCGCGCAATGTTCATCGAGCGCCGCGTGGTTTGGCCATTCTTCGATAAAAATAAAATGCCCGGGATCTTTTTCATCAATATAGAGGTCATAAGCAAGACAGAGCGGTTCTTTCTTCGTGGCGGATATGAGTTCACGATACAAAGGGAGAACGGTTTCAATATATTCAGGTTTTATAAAATCTTCAGCAATGACCTTTAACATGTCGCCTCCTGGCAGAAAATGAATGCACACTCTGCAATGAAGATATCATTTAAGCAAGATGGCACCGCGTGATATCGGCTGATGAATGAATTATTCCAGCTATCAATCAGATGATGCGTATAACTGTGATCCACCTCACCTCCCGGCAACCAAAATCTCCTGCGATTCGACGCCATCCTCTATCTGTTGCGCCACCTTTTGTAAGGCCGGAAGATGTTTTTCCGCAGCCTGTTCGATGGTCATCGCGCTGGCCATATACACCAGGTTCAGACAGCCGATCACCCGCTGTTCGCTGCGAATGGGGACGGCGATGGAGGCGATTTTTTCCTCCTGATCCCAGCCACGATAGTTCTGGCCAAAGCCGTCTTTCCGTGCGCGGCTCAGGATGGCATGGAGCTTCAGCGGCTCACGCGCCAACTGGAATTCCTCTCCGGGTCGCGAGGCCAGCATTTCGATCAGTTCCTGACGTTCATTCTCCGGGCAAAATGCCAGCCAGGTCAGACCGGAGGCGGTTTTTAATAGCGGTAAGCGACGTCCTACCATCGCGCGGTGAAACGATAAGCGGCTGAAGCGGTGGGTGGTTTCACGTACCACCATCGCGTCCACATCCAGCGTGGAAACGTCGGTCGGCCAGATGACCTCGCGCAGCAAATCCCCCAACAGCGGGGCGGCAAGCGCAGAAATCCACTGCTCGTCACGAAATCCCTCACTGAGCTGGCGGACTTTAATGGTTAAACGAAAGCTGTCATCGGAAAGGCTGCGCCGGACGTAACCCTCATCCTGCAACGTTTCCAGTAGCCGCCTGACCGTAGTGCGGTGCAGGCCGCTCAGCTCAGCCAGCAGGCCAACGCTGGCCCCACCGTCGAGTCGGTTTAACATATTTAATAACATTAATCCGCGCGTTAATCCGCGTACGGTTTTGTATTCGGTACCGTCATCACTTTTCATATTTATTGACAAATCTACAGGTAAAACAACGTGGTGCACTTGGTGCACATCCAGGCATGTTTTGATTGTAGCGCAAAAACTCACTCCTATACTGACCGCACAATAAAAAATTACTTACATCTTTTTAACAAAATGAATTGCGCCTCGCCAGGGTCTGCAATTGCGTTTTGTCCGAGTAGTGAGGTTCTGAAATGACAACGATAAACCCGGATATCCAGCCTGCTGTACAGCACACCGTGCAGGTGGCGATTGCTGGTGCCGGCCCGGTAGGGCTGATGATGGCCAACTACCTTGGCCAGATGGACATTGAGGTACTGGTGGTGGAGAAACTCGATAAACTGATCGACTATCCTCGTGCCATCGGCATTGACGATGAAGCGCTGCGCACCATGCAATCCGTTGGCCTGGTCGAAAACGTTCTGCCGCATACCACGCCGTGGCACGCGATGCGCTTTCTTACGCCGAAAGGCCGCTGCTTTGCCGATATCCAGCCGATGACCGATGAATTTGGCTGGTCGCGCCGCAACGCATTCATTCAGCCACAAGTGGACGCGGTGATGCTGGAAGGGCTGTCGCGTTTTCCCAATGTGCGCTGCCTGTTCTCCCGCGAACTGGAAGCCTTCAGCCAACAAAACGGCGAAGTGACGCTGAACCTGAAAACGCCAGACGGTCAGCGCGAAACAGTGAAGGCGCAGTGGCTGGTGGCCTGTGACGGCGGCGGCAGTAATGTCAGACGTTCGTTGAATGTGCCGTTTGAAGGCAAAACCGCTCCAAATCAATGGATTGTGGTGGATATCGCCAACGATCCGCTCAGCACGCCGCATGTCTATCTGTGCTGCGATCCGGTGCGTCCGTATGTCTCTGCCGCACTGCCGCATGCGGTGCGTCGCTTTGAATTTATGGTGATGCCGGGGGAAACCGAAGCGCAGCTTAGCGAGCCGCAGAATATGCGCCAGCTGTTGAGCAAAGTGCTGCCGAACCCGGATAACGTCGAACTGATCCGCCAACGCGTATATACCCATAACGCCCGTCTGGCCGAACGTTTTCGCATTGACCGCGTACTGCTGGCGGGCGACGCGGCGCACATTATGCCGGTCTGGCAGGGGCAGGGGTACAACAGCGGCATGCGCGATGCCTTCAACCTGGCGTGGAAACTGGCGTTGGTGATCGAGGGCAAAGCCGGTGATGCGCTGCTGGATACCTACCAGCAGGAACGCCGTGACCACGCCAAAGCGATGATTGATTTGTCCGTTACCGCAGGCAACGTGCTGGCTCCGCCGAAACGCTGGCACGGCGCGGTGCGCGACGGAGTCTCCTGGTTGTTGAACTACCTTCCGCCAGTCAAACGCTACTTCTTGGAAATGCGCTTTAAACCGATGCCGCAGTACCACGTCGGGGCGCTGGTACGTGAAGGCGAGGCGAAAACGTCACCGGTCGGCAAAATGTTTATCCAGCCGAAGGTGATGCTAGAAACGGGCGAGGTGACGCTGCTCGACAACGTTATCGGGGCGAATTTCGCGGTCATTGGCTGGGGCTGTAATCCGCTGTGGGGCATGAGCGAGGCACAGACCCAGCAGTGGCAGGCGCTGGGCACTCGGTTTATTCAGGTGGTGCCGGATACGCAGATTGCCACCGATCAGGATAACCATGACGGCGTTATCCGCATTGGTGATACGCAGAACCGTTTGCGTGCGTGGTTTGCTCAGCATAACGCCGCGCTGGTTGTGATGCGCCCGGATCGCTTTGTTGCTGCCGTTGCCATTCCGCAAACCCTGGGCAATACCCTGAATAAACTGGCGTCGGTGATGACGCTGACTCGCGTCAATGCCGATCTTCTTGTTGAAAAGGTAGCCTGATATGCACGCTTATCTTCACTGTCTTTCCCACTCACCGCTGGTGGGCTATGTCGACCCGGCGCAGGCTGTGCTCGATGAAGTCAACGGCGTGATCGCCAGCGCACGCGCACGCATTGCGGCGTTCGATCCTGAACTGGTGGTGTTGTTTGCCCCCGATCATTACAACGGTTTTTTCTACGACGTGATGCCACCGTTCTGTTTAGGCGTAGGTGCCACGGCGATTGGTGATTTCGGCAGCGCGGCGGGGGAACTGCCGGTGCCGACAGATCTCGCAGAAGCTTGCGCCCACGCGGTGATGAAAAGCGGTATCGATCTCGCCGTTTCCTACAACATGCAGGTCGATCACGGCTTCGCGCAGCCGCTGGAGTTTCTGCTCGGCGGCCTGGCTAAGGTGCCGGTGTTGCCGGTGTTTATTAATGGTGTCGCCACGCCGCTACCGGGCTTCCAGCGTACCCGCATGCTCGGCGAAGCGATTGGTCTTTTCGCCAGTTCGCTGAATAAGCGCGTGCTGTTTTTAGGCTCCGGCGGCCTGTCGCATCAGCCGCCGGTACCGGAGCTGGCAAAGGCTGACGCGCATATGCGTGACCGTCTGCTCGGCAGCGGCAAACAGCTACCCGAAAACGAGCGAGAACTGCGCCAGCAGCGGGTGATCAGCGCCGCCGAGAAGTTCGTGGTCGATCAAAACACGCTACACCCGCTTAATCCCGTCTGGGATAACCGCTTTATGACCCTGCTTGAGCAGGGGCGTTTGCAGGAGCTGGATACGGTCAGTAATGAAGAGTTGTCCGCGATGGCGGGTAAATCAACACACGAAGTTAAAACCTGGGTTGCCGCCTTCGCCGCCATTTCTGCCTTTGGCAACTGGCGCAGTGAAGGCCGTTATTACCGCCCGATCCCGGAGTGGATCGCCGGGTTTGGCTCCCTGAGTGCCACTACACAGAACTGAAACAGAACTGAATATGCAGGAGAACATGATGACTTACCAACCGCAAACCGAAGCCGCCACCAGCCGTTTTCTGGAGGTACAGGAAGCAGGTGAAACCCTGCGTGTGCATTTTAATGACTGTGGGCAGGGCGAAGAAACCGTCGTGCTGTTACATGGTTCGGGACCGGGCGCGACGGGCTGGGCGAACTTCAGCCGCAATATCGATCCGCTGGTGGAGGCGGGTTACCGGGTGATCCTGCTGGATTGTCCTGGCTGGGGAAAAAGCGATGGGATCGTTAACCGTGGGTCGCGATCCGATCTCAATGCCCGCATCCTGAAAAGTGTGGTTGATCAACTGGATATTCAGAAAATTCATCTGCTGGGTAACTCGATGGGGGGCCACAGCTCAGTGGCATTTACCCTGAGCTGGCCGGAACGCGTGGGCAAACTGGTGCTGATGGGCGGCGGGACGGGCGGCATGAGCCTGTTTACCCCGATGCCGACCGAAGGAATCAAGCGCCTGAATCAGCTGTATCGCGAACCGACCATCGAAAACCTGAAACTGATGATGGAAATCTTCGTTTTCGATACCAGTGATTTGACCGAAGCGCTGTTTGAGGCACGTCTGAACAACATGCTGTCGCGCCGCGACCACCTGGAAAATTTTGTTCAGAGTCTGGAAGCTAACCCGAAACAATTCCCGGATTTCGGTCCACGTCTGGCGGAAATCAAAGCTCAGACCCTGATCGTCTGGGGGCGCAACGACCGCTTTGTGCCGATGGATGCGGGCCTGCGTCTGCTTTCCGGCATTGCTGGCTCTGAGCTGCACATTTACCGCGATTGCGGGCACTGGGCGCAGTGGGAACATGCGGAAGCCTTTAATCAGTTGGTGCTGAACTTCCTCGCACGCCCTTAAGGAATGGATATGACGAATCTTAATCTTGAGCAGTTAGCCGCCGATTTACGTCAGGCGGCGGAAAAGGGCGAAGCGATAGGGCCATTGCGTGAACTGATTGGCATGGACAACGCCGAGGCGGCTTACGCTATTCAGCACATCAACGTGCAGTACGACGTGGCGCGTGGGCGTCGTGTGGTCGGACGTAAAGTGGGGCTGACGCATCCGAAAGTGCAGCAACAGCTAGGCGTCGATCAACCGGACTTCGGCACGCTGTTTGCCGACATGTGCTACGGCGATAACGAAACCATCCCGTTTTCCCGCGTGCTGCAACCGCGTATTGAAGCCGAAATTGCGCTGGTACTGAACCGCGATTTGCCTGATGCCGACACCACCTTTGATGAGCTGGTCAACGCCATTGAGTGGGTATTACCGGCGCTGGAAGTGGTCGGTAGCCGTATTCGCGACTGGTCAATTCAGTTTGTCGATACCGTGGCGGATAACGCCTCCTGCGGCGTGTATGTGGTCGGTGGTCCGGCGCAACGTCCGGCGGGATTAGATCTGAAAAACTGCGCGATGACAATGACGCGCAATAACGAAGAAGTCTCCAGCGGACGCGGCAGCGAATGTCTGGGGCATCCGATCAACGCCGCTGTCTGGCTGGCGCGCAAAATGGCCAGCCTCGGCGAGCCGTTGCGTGCCGGAGACATCATTCTCACCGGGGCGTTAGGTCCGATGGTGGCGGTGAATGCGGGCGATCGTTTTGAAGCCCATATCGACGGTATTGGTTCAGTTGCCGCCACCTTTTCTGCGGCGGTTACAAAAGGAAGTCAGTCATGAGTAAGCGTAAAGTCGCCATTATCGGCTCCGGCAACATCGGCACCGATTTGATGATTAAAATTCTGCGTCACGGCACGCATCTGGAGATGGCGGTGATGGTCGGTATCGATCCGGAGTCCGATGGTCTGGCACGCGCCCGGCGCATGGGCGTCGCCACCACGCACGAAGGGGTGATGGGGCTGATAGCGATGCCGGAGTTTGCCGATATTGACATCGTCTTTGATGCCACCAGCGCGGGGGCGCACGTGAAAAACGATGCCGCCTTACGGGCGGTGAAACCAGGCATTCGCCTGATCGATCTCACCCCCGCGGCCATTGGCCCATACTGCGTACCGGTGGTGAATCTGGAAGCCAACGTTGATCGGCAGAACGTCAATATGGTGACTTGCGGCGGGCAGGCGACGATCCCAATGGTGGCGGCGGTGTCTCGTGTGGCACGTGTCTATTACGCCGAGATTATTGCTTCAATTGCCAGTAAGTCGGCGGGGCCGGGCACCCGCGCCAATATTGATGAGTTTACTGAAACCACGTCGAAGGCGATTGAAGTGGTGGGTGGCGCGGAAAAAGGTAAAGCCATTATTGTGCTTAATCCTGCCGAGCCGCCGCTAATGATGCGCGATACGGTGTATGTGCTGAGTGAAGCGGCCTCGCAGGTGGAAATTGAGGCGTCGATTAATGAAATGGCGGCGGCGGTACAGGCGTATGTGCCGGGCTATCGTCTGAAGCAACGCGTGCAGTTTGACGTCATCCCGCAGGATAAACCAGTGAATCTGCCGGGTATCGGCCAGTTCTCCGGACTGAAAACCGCGGTCTATCTGGAAGTGGAAGGTGCGGCGCATTACCTGCCAGCCTACGCCGGCAACCTCGATATTATGACCTCCAGTGCGCTGGCGACCGCAGAGAAGATGGCGCAGTCACTCACTCGTCAGGCAGGAGAAGCAGCATGAACGGTAAGAAACTCTATATCTCTGACGTGACCCTGCGCGATGGCATGCACGCCATTCGTCACCAGTATTCACTGGATAACGTACGCCAGATTGCTAAAGCGCTGGACGACGCACGGGTTGATTCCATTGAAGTGGCGCACGGCGACGGTTTACAGGGCTCCAGCTTTAACTATGGCTTTGGTGCACACAGCGATCTGGAGTGGATTGAAGCGGCGGCGGAGGTGGTGAAACACGCCAAAATCGCCACGTTGTTACTGCCGGGTATCGGCACCATTCACGATCTGAAAAATGCGTATCAGGCCGGTGCGCGGGTCGTGCGCGTGGCGACCCACTGTACCGAAGCAGACGTGTCGGCCCAGCATATTCAGTATGCGCGCGAGCTGGGGATGGATACCGTCGGTTTTCTGATGATGAGCCACATGACCACGCCAGAGAACCTGGCGCAGCAGGCGAAGTTGATGGAAAACTACGGCGCGACCTGTATTTATGTGGTTGATTCCGGCGGCGCAATGAACATGAGCGATATTCGCGCCCGCTTCCGCGCACTGAAAGCCGTACTGAAGCCGGAGACGGAAACCGGAATGCACGCCCACCATAACCTGAGCCTCGGCGTGGCGAACTCCATTGCCGCGGTGGAAGAGGGCTGCGACCGTATCGATGCCAGTCTGGCGGGGATGGGCGCAGGCGCAGGTAATGCGCCGCTGGAGGTGTTTATCGCCGCAGCGGATAAGCTCGGCTGGCAGCACGGCACCGATCTGTATGCGTTGATGGACGCCGCCGACGATCTGGTGCGCCCACTGCAGGATCGCCCGGTGCGGGTGGATCGTGAAACACTGGCGCTGGGCTATGCCGGGGTGTACTCCAGCTTCCTGCGCCATTGCGAAGTGGCGGCAGCGCGTTACGGTCTGAGCGCGGTCGATATTTTGGTTGAACTGGGCAAACGCCGAATGGTCGGCGGCCAGGAAGATATGATCGTTGATGTGGCGCTGGACCTGCGCAACAGCAAGTAAAAATGATTACGCGGCTGGCAATGTATCAGCCGCGATTCACCTGCATCGTGACCTCTGAGGGACATCTTATGACGACCCGTACCCCCGCCTCCTCTTCGCGCCTGACGCTGACCGTCGGGCTTTGCTTTTTAGTCGCCCTGATGGAAGGGCTGGATCTACAAGCCGCCGGTATCGCTGCCGTTGGTATCGCTCAAGCCTTTGCATTGGATAAAATGCAAATGGGCTGGATTTTCAGCGCCGGGATTTTGGGATTACTGCCCGGCGCGTTGGTGGGCGGCATACTGGCCGACCGTTATGGGCGCAAGCGCATTCTCATTGGCTCCGTGGCGCTGTTTGGCCTGTTCTCCCTGGCAACGGCGCTGTCGTGGGACTTTTCAACGTTAGTCATCGCCCGCCTGATGACCGGCGTCGGACTGGGAGCCGCATTGCCGAACCTGATTGCCTTAACCTCCGAAGCAGCGGGCCCGCGTTTTCGTGGTACGGCGGTGAGCCTGATGTACTGCGGTGTACCAATTGGCGCGGCGTTGGCGGCGGCGCTCGGGTTTAGCGGTCTGGCGTCTGCCTGGCAAACGGTATTCTGGGTGGGCGGGGTGATCCCGCTGCTGCTGGTGCCGCTGTTGATGCGCTGGCTGCCGGAATCACAGGTTTATACCCAGCAAACACAGGTGGCTGCCGCGCCGCTGCGCGCGCTGTTCGCACCCGCGACCGCGACCGCCACGTTGCTGCTGTGGCTGTGCTATTTCTTCACCCTGCTGGTGGTATACATGCTGATCAACTGGCTGCCGATGCTGCTGGTCGAGCAGGGCTTTAGCCCATCGCAGGCGGCAGGCGTGATGTTTGCCCTGCAAATCGGTGCGGCCAGCGGCACGTTAATCCTTGGGGCGTTGATGGATAAGCTGCGCCCGGTGGTGATGTCATTACTGATTTACACCGGGATGCTGGCCTCGTTGCTGGCGTTGGGGACGGTTTCGTCATGGAGCGGCATGCTGATGGCCGGCTTTGTCGCGGGCATGTTTGCTACCGGCGGACAAAGCGTGCTGTATGCGCTGGCGCCTCTGTTTTATAACACGTCAATCCGCGCCACCGGCGTAGGCACTGCGGTGGCGGTTGGGCGTTTGGGCGCAATGAGCGGCCCGCTGCTGGCGGGGAAAATGCTGGCGCTGGGCACCGGAACGGTGGGGGTGATGGCGGCTTCTGCGCCGGGCATTCTGCTGGCCGGTCTGGCGGTATTTATCCTGATGAGCCGTAAATCGCAGATGACGGTCCAGGCCAGCGGTTCCTGAGGGTCATCCGGTTGCATGAACGGGAACACTCGCTTCCTACTTCCGGGTGAACGCAAGTCGGCGGCTCTGTTGCCAGAGTTTACATACAGTCTGGCAACGGAGGCGTTATGAGCTGGCGGCCCTTTTTATATCTCATTATTAACCCTCATCCAGTGTTGAGCGCCCGACGCGGGCATCTGCATCTGGTGCAGGGTTGACTTTGCATTCTGTCAACAAACACGGTATAACAAACCTTCTTTGGATGTTTAGATGTCCATACGTTTAGAAGGTTATATGCAAACAACACAACAAAATGCGCCACTGAAGCGCACGATGAAAACACGTCACCTGATTATGCTCTCCTTAGGCGGCGTGATTGGCACAGGATTATTCTTCAATACCGGGTACATCATCTCCACCACCGGAGCGGCGGGAACGCTGCTGGCCTATCTGATTGGTGCGCTGGTGGTCTGGCTGGTTATGCAGTGTCTGGGCGAGCTGTCGGTCGCGATGCCGGAGACCGGGGCGTTTCACGTTTATGCCGCACGCTATCTTGGTCCGGCAACGGGGTATACCGTGGCCTGGCTCTACTGGCTGACCTGGACCGTGGCGCTGGGTTCGAGCTTTACCGCTGCCGGATTCTGTATGCAGTACTGGTTTCCTCAGGTGCCGGTATGGGTCTGGTGTGTGGTGTTCTGCGCGATTATTTTTGCCCTCAACGTTATCTCTACACGCTTTTTTGCCGAAGGGGAGTTCTGGTTTTCGCTGGTGAAAGTGATCACCATCATCGCGTTTATTCTCCTCGGCGGAGCGGCTATTTTCGGCTTTATCCCGATGCAGGATGGTTCACCCGCGCCGGGGCTGAGCAACATCACGGCGGAAGGCTGGTTCCCGCACGGCGGCCTGCCGATCCTGATGACCATGGTCGCGGTGAACTTTGCCTTTTCGGGGACTGAGCTTATCGGTATTGCCGCTGGTGAAACGGAAAATCCGCGCAAAGTTATCCCGGTGGCGATTCGTACTACCATCGCGCGACTGATTATTTTCTTTATTGGTACCGTGTTTGTATTGGCGGCGTTGATCCCGATGCAGCAGGCGGGTGTGGAGAAGAGCCCGTTTGTGTTGGTATTCGAGAAGGTGGGCATTCCGTACGCCGCTGATATTTTTAACTTCGTGATCCTGACCGCCATTCTTTCTGCTGCGAACTCCGGACTGTATGCCTCCGGGCGCATGCTGTGGTCGCTGTCGAATGAACGTACGCTGCCTGCCTGTTTTGCGCGAGTAACGAAAAACGGTGTGCCGCTGACGGCGCTGTCGGTCAGTATGCTCGGCGGTGTGCTGGCGCTGTTTTCCAGCGTCGTGGCCCCGGATACGGTGTTTGTCGCATTGTCGGCTATTTCCGGATTTGCGGTAGTGGCGGTGTGGCTGAGTATCTGCGCCTCGCATTTTGTGTTTCGCCGCCGCCATCTGCAGCAGGGTAACGCATTGAGTGAATTGCATTATCGCGCCCCGTGGTATCCGCTGGTGCCGGTACTGGGTTTTGTGCTGTGCCTGGTGGCCTGTGTGGGGCTGGCATTCGATCCGGCGCAGAGAATTGCGTTGTGGTGCGGGTTACCGTTTGTCGCGTTGTGTTATGGTGCTTATTTCCTTACTCAACCCCGTAACGCAAAACAGGAGCCAGAACATGTCGCAGAATAATCCGTTACGCGCCCTCCTCGATAAACAGGATTTCCTGTTGCTGGATGGTGCTCTGGCGACGGAGCTGGAAGCGCGAGGGTGTAACTTAGCCGACAGCCTGTGGTCTGCCAGGGTGCTGGTAGAAAACCCGGCACTTATCCGCGAAGTTCACCTGGATTACTTCCGGGCAGGGGCACAGTGCGCAATCACCGCCAGCTATCAGGCAACTCCCGCGGGTTTTGCCACGCTCGGCCTGGATGAGGCGCAGTCGAAAGCGCTGATTGGCAAAAGCGTGGAGCTGGCGCGTAAAGCGCGTGAGGCGTATCTGGCGGAAAATCCGCAGGCCGGGACGTTACTGGTGGCGGGTTCCGTCGGACCTTACGGCGCGTACCTGGCCGATGGCTCTGAGTACCGTGGCGATTACGCGTTAAGCAATGAAGCGTTACAGGCGTTTCATCGTCCGCGTGTTGAAGCGTTGCTGGATGCCGGGGCCGATCTGCTGGCCTGTGAAACCCTGCCAAATTTTGCCGAAATTCGCGCGCTGGCTGAGTTGTTGACCGCGTATCCGCGTGCGCGGGCATGGTTCTCGTTTACCCTGCGTGATAGCGCACATCTGAGCGACGGTACGCCGCTGCGCGACGTGGTCGCTTTCCTTGCGCAATATCCGCAGGTGGTGGCGTTAGGCATTAACTGCATTGCGCTGGAAAACACCACCGCTGCGTTGCAGCATCTGCATGGCTTAACGGCGCTGCCGCTGGTGGTGTATCCCAATTCTGGCGAGCAGTACGATGCGGTAAGCAAAACCTGGCATCATCACGGTGATCATTGCGCGCAGCTGGCGGATTATCTGCCGCAGTGGCAGGCCGCTGGCGCCCGGTTGATTGGCGGGTGCTGTCGCACCACGCCGAAGGATATTGCCGCGCTAAAAGCGCGAAGCTGAGCGTTTATCGAGTCTACATCGTTCACTGTAGGCCTGATAAGCGCATCAGGCATTGCTGGATGGCGGCACAAGCGCCTTAGCGGCTCTACAGTGAATGATGTGACGATACGGCTATTGTGATTTTAGGTAATAGACCGCACTCACTCGTAGCAGGCCTTAAAGCAAATCCAAACGTTTTTGTGAGTGGGTTATTACCTGTTGCTTCTTACGACCGGATTGTTGACCAGATATAGGGTGCATTGAAGTAAAATTAAAGAAGGGACTCCAATGGAGTCCCTTTATTCAAAATGCAATAAACATACTTAGCAACACAGGAATAGATAAAATCCATAGCATTGCTTCAATTTTAAATCCTAGTGTTAATTTGCAAGGCAAGCCTCTTATTAAATTATAACCCTCTATGCTCATACCATAATTAGAAATTTTATTATATTTGAAAATTAAAGTCTCCATAATAAACGCGACTTTAGTGAGATATAATCCTGGTGTGGTAAATAGACTTGCATTTTTACATATTATTGCTGTAACAGGCAATGGTCCGATTTCCTTTTCATATATGTCAACAATTTTTTTATATGCTATCTTGTTGTAAAAATAAAAGATCATTATTAATAATTCATTAAGCATTAAAGCAAAGCTAATAATAATTTTTATATTATCTTCATTTTGAATGAAAAAAGTTTTCATAGATAATATGATCTCCTACATAATTACCTAATTTTTCACCAGCGTCCTCGCCATATTTTTCTGCAATCTTACCTGCCGCAATAGTAACACCAACCCCTGTAACAAAACACAGAGTAGCACCGATTCCGCCTGCTTCTATAGTAGAAATCCCTAATACCCACGTACAAAGCGCAGTTGCAGCACGCCCGGCAGTACCTCCTACCAGTAAACTACTCCCCTGTTTTAATCCAAACTTACTATACTCTGTTATCGCCGCTTTTTTGCATGCACTTTCACGGCCTTTTGCACAGGCATCATAAATATTTGATGTATATCCGGCAAAATCTAAACCTATGCCAACAAAACCAACGGTTTTCATCAGTTTAACTAATTTTGCCGAATTTTCAATATATGTAGCATAGCCCTCTATATTATCCACTCCAGTTTTATCCCATTTATGCATAATTGAGCTTGTTGATAAACCTAAAGCTTTTTTAATACTATTATATTCTTCCAGATTAAGATGGGTTTTGGAGAATTTATTTAAGATAACATTTAATTTTTCAAACAGTCTTGCTCGTTGACCAAAAAATTCCTCCCCAGATATGATTCCTTTGTTATGGGTGTACGTATCTTTATATAACTCCTGAATTTCAATTAATATTTGTTTTATTTCTTCGTAATAACTTTTACCTATCTCACTAATATATCCAAAACCATCCCCAGCATTTCCTAAATAATTACCGAAAAGTTGATATGAAAATGCATCCACGGCTCCTCTGTTATCATGCAATAACTTTGCATCCTGCAAGGTAAGTGGGGCCAGAGCTTTATCAATTCGATCTCGTGCTTTTTGTAATGCTTCAATCTGATGCTGATCTTGTTTTTCAGGATCTACAACAATCAGAATTGAACCAGGCTGTTTTTTTATATCAGGATTCAGTTTGTGATATAGCTCTCTCGTACCATCGGGGGGATTAACAAAAATATACGATTCATATGTTGATGGTTTAGCCTCATAGGGTAATACACAAAATCCCGCATCTACAGCCTCACGAGGCGGTTTATCCTCTTCAGCTTCAGCCGGACAATATGGCCTATGTGCCATCGTGAGCGGTTTTGGTGCGTTCTGCGGCGTTACAGAGATCACTCTGTTTGTGACTGGTTTAGGTGTGGAGAGAACTTCACTCTCATAGAAATAACTGACATTTGAAATTGAGTTAATAAATCGGCATTTGCAAGGGCATGTGCCAACGCTATGTGCTGTTCCGGCAGCCTGAACACCATGTATAAAATAACCTGGTTGCCCTCCTGCTATGTGGTAGAGTTTTTTATCTTTACCACAGGTATAGCTATCGCCATGTCGTGCCGTTGGCTGTCCGTCGAGTATATGATTAGTACAACCTGTTAAAATAGTACCACCGCAGGTTGTTTTATCTCCCACTCTTAAAAAATAGGCAATTCCCATACAAGTCTCATTTTAATAAAGTTAAATTTTCCGGATTACAAAAAATCCAGTCATTTTCCCATGTTGCCATATAAACACAATCTTCGATTTTATTGGATTCTTTGAATTGCATATTATTATAAGCTATTAAACTTTGTTCTTTTAAATAGTCATTATGATAATTGCATTGTGATTGAGTATGATTTAGAAAATCAGAGAATCTTTTCTTCCACATTTGATGAAATCTATCTGTAACTTTTTCGGGTATTTTTAGGGTGGGGAGTCTTTCATTTTCACTGAAACTGCTAAAAGTATATTTGACGGGGATTGTAACTTGAGCCAAATGATAACCATGATATATAATATTGCATTGTTTATCGGCCCAAAACCCCGCACTCAACAGCAGATAATAATCATCGCTATTTTTGGTGATCTTATTATTTTTTATCATTTCCTCAATATTAAAATCATCCAGTGCATATACGCTCCACTTTTCATTAAATTTTTTCTCTAAGTAAGTGGAGTAAATTGATGCTTCCATCTTTGAATAAAAAATTAGAATGCCTTCTATACTTCGATCGTACCGCCTCCACAATGGCTCTAACATTTCTTCTTTTTTATGCGTTGTTTTGTTGTATATTCCACTGACACGACCCAATACCCATAATTCGTGCTCGCTTATATATTGGGTATCCTGATTTTCTTCCCGGTAAAAATACATTTTCTGACTCTCTCTCATCCGTTGAAAGCATGATGACAAACTATTTCCTCTATAAAAGCTGTGCTGCTGATCGCATAAGGAACAAAAAAGCCTGAATCCAGTTCGTGATGATTCAGGCTTGAAATAATTAAAATCACATGCATTCACTTAATAAATATATTATGGTGATCTTTCCTTTTTTATAATCAAATTAATATCATCCGGTCCGTTGTTTGATAGTAGAATCTGTAACCGATGGTATACAATCTGCATAACAGCGGGTGATGTTATGGATGTTTTTACTGTAAAACCGTGTGTGCGTATTTGATATTTCAAAATTGTTAAATCAATCGTAACGTCATAGCATTACGATTGATTTGCGATTAAATTATAGTCAATGGTTTTGAACGATGTAGGCCTTATCCGGCCTACAAAGCTACAAAACCTTATGCCGCATCCGCCAGGATAAACATACCGTACGGGTGGATTTCGAGGTAATACTGTTCGCCAACGTCCGGCTGCAGACGCGTGGCGTTAACCTGCAATAGAATCTCCTGTCCGTGCCACTCTACCGTGACCTCATACTGCGGCCCCATATAGGCCACGTGGCGGATCACGCAGCGCTGACTCTCTTCGCCGCGATCGCTAAGCGTGATGGCCTCCGGGCGCACGCCGACCATACCTTCCCCCTGCGTGCCAAAGTGCGGCGGGCGCGGCAGATGGTAGCCGTAGATATCAACGTAGTTGTCGCTGAAGGTCGCCGGAAACAGGTTGGCATCGCCCATAAAGCTCGCCATAAAGCGGGAGGCGGGCTGGCGGTAAAGATCCTGCGGTGAGCCGATCTGCATGATGTGTCCTTTGTTCATCACCAGCACGGTATCGGAAACCGCAAAGGCTTCGCTCTGATCGTGGGTGACGTACAGCGAGGTGATATCAAACTGTTTTTGCAGCTCGCGGATCTTATCGCGCATGCTACGGCGCAGGTTGGCATCGAGGTTACTCAGCGGCTCATCAAACAGCAGTACCTTCGGTTTGAGGATCAGCGCGCGCGCCAGCGCTACGCGCTGCTGCTGCCCCCCGGAGATCTGATCGACATAGCGCTCTTCGAATCCTTCCAGATCCACCATCGCCAGCGCCTCTTTGACACGGGCTTTCAGCTCTGCGCGCGGTACGCCAAGCATTTTCAGGCCATAGCCGACGTTTTCCCCCAGCGACATATGCGGGAACAGGGCGTAGGACTGAAATACCATACAGATATCGCGCTGTTGAATAGAGCGGTGGGTGACGTCTTCGCCATCAATAAAAATCTGTCCTTCGCTCGGTTTTTCCAGTCCGGCAACCAGGCGCAAAATGGTGGTTTTGCCACAACCGGACGGGCCGAGCAGCGTCACCATTTGCCCCTGCGGGATGGTGAGGTTGATATTGTCGATAACCGTGTTGCTGCCAAATCGTTTGGTGACGTTGCGCAGTTCAACGAAATTTTTCTGAGTCATAGTGCACTCCATTACGCCTGGTTTTTGGCTTTTGAACGGGAGGTACGTGATTCACCGATCAGCCAGTCAAAGATAAAAATAATCGCCAGCATTACCACGATCAGAATGGAACCGTAGGCAATCGCCACGCCGTATTCGCCGTCTTCCACGCGGTTGAGGATGTAGGCCGTCGCCACGCGGGTATCCGGCGTGACGAGGAACACAATGGCGCTGACGGTGGTAATGGCGCGGACAAAGCTGTAGATCAGCGCTGAGAGGATTGCCGGGCGCAGCAGCGGCAGCAGGATGTGCGTAATAGTACGCAGCGAACCGGCGCGCAGACTGAGTGAGGCTTCATCCAGTGATTTATCGATCTGGCCTAAGCCCGCGATACCTGCCCGGATACCGACCGGGACGTTACGCATCACCATCGAGATAATCACGATGGCTGCGGTACCGGTGAGGTACACCGGGGCGCTGTTAAAGGCCAGAATATATGACACACCTGCGACGGTGCCCGGTACGGCAAAGCACAACATGGTGGTGAACTCGATGGTCTTCTTACCTTTGAACTGCTGACGCACCACAATCCATGCGATAAGCAGACCGAAGATGGCGGTAATCGGTGCGGCAATCCCGGCGTAGAGCAGGGTATCGAGCAGCGAAGGCCATGCACCGTCGCTCATTCCCTGGCCGAACAATTTAGTAAAGTTCGCCAGCGTCAGGGTGTAGTCCACGCCCCAGTTGACGGTGAAGCTGCCGTAGAAAATGCTGCCGTACAGCAGGGCGTTGAAGGCAATCCACACCGCCAGCAGGGCAACCACGCTCCACACCAGCGTCACCGGTAGCGGCTGTACGTCGCCCCGGTAGGATTTACCGGAAACGGTGACATACGAGCGTTTACCGATCCACATGTACTGCACGCAGAACACCAGCAGCGAGAACAGCAGCAGGAAAGCGCCCAGCGTACTGGCGGCCTGGTAGTCGAGCTGTGAGCCGGTGATATAGAAGTAAATTTGCGTTGCCAGCACGTCGAAGTTACCGCCGAGCACCAGTGGGTTACTGAAGTCGGCCAGCGACTGCACCACCACGATCAAAAAGGCGTTCGCCAGCGCCGGTTTCAGCAGCGGGACAAATACGCCGTTAAAGGTCTGCCAGCGGCTGGCTCGTAGGGTGTATGACGCCTCTTCCAGCGAGGGATGAATGGTTTTGATCGCGCCGTCGAGGATCATAAACGCCATCGGGGTAAAGGCCAGTACCTGCGCCAGCCAGATGCCGGTAAAGCCGTACAGCCAGTTGGTGTTGGTTAAGCCAAACCAGTCGACCATAAATTCGGTGATGTAGCCGGAGCGTCCCATCATCAGGGTGACACCCAGGCCAACGACAAACGGCGGGGTGACGATCGGCAGAATCGAGAAAATACGCCCGATAATGGCGCTGCGTTTAGCGATGCGGGTGGTGTAGATCGCCAGCACCAGACCAAAGAAGGTACAGCCAATACCAACGGCAATCGACAACATAATCGAGTTGAGGATCACCTGAATGATATGCGCCTGGGACAGCACATTCATAAACGCCAGCGGGGCAAATTCCCCGGTGTCGTTAGTGAACATCGGAATGAAAATCGCGATGCTCGGCCAGACGATAAAAATACCGATCAGCGCGACGATCGCGGTGAGCGAACCGATGACAAAACGGTCACCACCCAGCAATTCCAGACGAGTAAGCGCCAGGGTCATGATTGCGCCAAGCGCCACAAACAGTACGATGGTGGCATAGCCTAAACCGCGTCCTTCAAGGGTGGCGCTGGCAACGATAAAGGCCATACAGAAGAATGCCCAGCCCGCGTCAAGATAATGGCGACTGCGCTGTTCGCGTCGGGCTTCATTAAACGGACGCACCAGCAGCAGGCTCGGCAGTAGATACCAGAGCCAGCTAATGTTGAAATGTGACCAGCTGTAGGCGTCGAGAATTTCGTCGCGCGTGGACTCCAGCAGGCCATAGTCCAGGCTCCAGCTTGGCAGCAGGGCAAACGCCAGCCAGCCGAGCAAAACCCAAAGAAATATCGCATCCCGTTTTTTCACGGGATGGAGTGCAAGTGTGTGTGACATAGCGTTTCCGGTAATGTAGGCCGGGTAAGGCGTTTACGCCGCACCCGGCAAATGAACGCAACGTGGGCTTATTTACCCATCTTCACTTCGCTAACCCACTTATTGATCAACGCCTTACGTACGTCAGTCGAGCCGTACTTATCCATGTCGTAATTGATAAGCTTCAGGTCGTCGAGTTTCAGCGAGTTAGGAGAGGTCTCGGCGGTGGTGTTGGTTAGGATCTGATAGGACTTACCTTTCTTCCATGCCAGCTCCTGAGCCTCTTTTGACAGTACCCAGTCAACGAACAGTTTGGCGTTGTCGAGGTTACGCGCACCTTTCAGAATGCTGACGCCGCCAATTTCATAGCCGGTACCTTCGCATGGGGAGATGAGCTCCAGCGGGGCGCCCTGTTCTTTTTCCAGCGAGTAGTCGTGCAGGAAGCCAATGCCAATCGCCGTTTCGCCACGGGCGGCGTTACGCGCCGGAGCAATACCGGATTTGGTGTATTGCGAGACGTTGGCATTGAGCTGTTTCAGGTAGTCAAAGGCCTGATCTTCACCCCACAGTTGGGCAAAGGTCGCCAGCGCGGTGTAGGCGGTACCGGAGCTTTGCGGGTCGGCAATTTGGATTTCGCCTTTGTATTCCGGTTTGGTCAGATCCTTCCAGCATTGTGGCACCGGCAGGTTTTTCTCTTTCAGACGCTGAGTATTGACGCCAAAGCCCAGGATACCGACATAAACCGCGGAGGAGAGGTTGCCTTTTACCTTTGCCGGATCGCGGAATTTCTCCATGATCTGCTCGAGGTTCGGTGATTTATACGGTTGCAGCAGACCCATTTCACCCGCCTGAGACTGCGGGTCCAGCGTACCGCCGTACCACACATCCGCCTGTGGATTTTTCTTCTCGGCATCGACTTTCGCCAGCGTACTGCCCGAACCGTTGCGAATGAATGAGGTTTTCACATCATATTTTTCACCAAAGGCTTTGGTTTCGGTTTCACACATCTCGTTCGTGGCGCTGCAATAGACCACCAGACGACCTTGTGCTTGTGCCGCACTGCTGAAGGCAGCCAGCGCCAGAGTAGAGGCAATCAGGGTAGAGGTAAGCGTCAGTTTCATTGTTTTATCCTTTGACTGAGAGAAGGGGCGATACCCGCGATGAGCAGCGGCATTAGCAATAAACCCATAAAGACAGCGGCAACCGAGAGCAAACTGAACATCCCCGACCAGCCGTAATGTTCTATGACCAACGACAGCGGCCAACCCGCCAACGCGGCCCCCAGATAGGCGAACAGCCCGAGAAAACCGGTGATTGAACCTGCCGCCGCTTTGTGTCCGCATTCGACGGCCGCCAGACCAATCAACATCTGCGGGCCAAAAACGAAAAAGCCCACGGTAAAGAAACAGACAGCCAGCAGCGCGTAGTGGTGAACCGGCGCCAGCCACAGCGCGGCGACGGAAACCATCAGCCCCAGCGTGAACAGCAAAATCATCGGGGCGCGCTGGCCGCTGAACAGCAGATCCGATCCCCATCCGGCAAACAGCGCACCCAGCAAGCCGCCGACCTCAAACAGCATCACCGTGGCATTGGCGCTGAGCAGATTCACGCCGTGGCTTTCCGTCAGCCAAATGTTGCCCCAGTCGTTGAGCGCGATGCGGATCAAATACACCAGCACATACGACACCCCCAGCAGCCAGATCATCGGATTCTTCAGCATGGTGGTGCGTAACATTTGCCACAGCCCCATCGGCGGGCTTTGCTGCTCCTGACGCAGCTCCAGCGGGTCATGCCGCCATTCTCCAACGGTAGGGAGACCCTCTTCGCGGGGCGTACCTTTCAGTTGCAGCGTCAGCCAGATACCTAATGCCATGCTGATGATCCCAGGTGTCAGCATCGCTGCCTGCCATCCCCACCAGTGGGCGGCAAAGGCGCTAATCAGTGGGATGATGGCCCCACCGATGTTGATTGACATATTCCAGCAGCCCCACCAGAAGCCGCGTTCGTTACGCGAATACCAGTGGGTCAGCAGGCGGGCGCAGGGCGGCCAGCCCCAGCCCTGAAAAAATCCGTTCAGCGTCCAGACCGCCAGCAGCAGCGTCAGCGATTCACCAAAGGCGAACAGCACGTTTAAAACGCCGGTGGCAAACAGGCCAATGCCCATAAATGTGCGCTGCCCATGGCTGTCGTGCCAGAGTCCCGCGGTAAACTTCGACAAACCATAGGTCAGGTAAAACAGCGATCCCAACAGACCGATATCACTTTTATCCAGTCCGAGATCCATTTGCAGCGCCGGGAGGACGTAGTTAACGCTTTTGCGCGTCAGGTAAAACGCCGCGTACCCGATGACCATGCACATCAGCAGCTGTGGACGCAGCGTCCGGTATTGTTGGTTGATGTCGGTACGCATAGCCGTCTCCGTTTTGCTGACTATAAGAAAGTGAAAGCGAAAGGGGATGAGAGAAAGTCCGCAGTGACTAAGACTTTTTCCTGGTTAAGGGGCGGTTTGTTGCAAATTTGTGGGCAGGTTAACAATTACCCGCGTGCCGTGGTTAGATTCGAGCGTCAGCTCACCGCCGAGCGCGCTGACCCTCTCACGCATTCCCTGGATACCAAAGCCGGGAATTTTTTCAGGCAGAATGCCCACGCCGTTGTCCGTAACTTCCAGCAACAGGCAGTGATCCCGTTGGTACAGCGCAATCGACACCTCGCTGGCATCGGCATGTTTACAGACGTTATTGAGCAATTCCTGCAACAGACGGTACAGCGTAAAGCGTACCGTTTCATTTTCTGGCGTATTTGCCAGTCGGTAATCAAACCGGCAGTGAATACCCCGTTCGGCAAAGGCAAATTCATTGACCAGATGGTGCAGCGCATCTTTAAAAGACAGCTCGTCAAGCGCGGGTGGGCGGAGCTGGCGCAGTAGCTGGCGGGTCGAGTGGTGGATTCGCCGGGCAAGATCGTTGATCTGGTTCGCCGCGTCGAGCGTTTGCTCAGGGCCCTGCGAACGTTTAACCAACTGAGATTGAATTTGAATGGCGGTAATGTTCTGGCCAATTTCATCATGCAGTTCCCGCGCCAGGCTTTTGCGCGTGTTTTCTTCCGTGCGGATCAGCTGTTCGGTCAGCGCGCGGCGCGCCGCCAGTTCGCTTTCCAGACGCTGGCGATAATGGTGCAGGTTTTGCGCCAGATGCTGCTGGCGGCTGATGGCGATTCCCAGCCCGATGCCCAGCAGCGCCTGGGTGGCGAGGAAAATTTCCAGCTCCAGTAAGTTACTGAACCCGACGCCGATTTGCCGGGCGATGGTGATCATCATACTGCCGAGCAATCCGGACAACACGCCGCCCTGCCAGCCAAATTTCCACGCCATCACCACGTTGGGCAGGAACACGACAATCAGTAACAGGCGTTCGATGTCTGGCGAGAGCACCATCTGCGTGCCGATACCAATAATAAAGAACAGGCTGCACCAGATGATAAGCGAGGTGCGCAGCGGGGGATTGGTGGTATCCAGCCCGAGCAAATGATAGCGGTGCTGCTGGCGCAAAAATTCATAGATCAGATAGACAAACGGGGTGAGCAGCACACCACCGGTAAACGACGCCAGACCGATTAACGTCGCCGGGCTTTGAATAAATGGTGAAAGCAGGGCGGTATTGAGTAATGAAGTGATCGTCACCGCGGCCAGCAGCAGCGTTAAGCGTTGCCAGTACAGGGGAAAGCGGTGCCAGTATGACTGGCCGATGCTCGCCGGAACCAGGCTAATTAACGGCGCAGCCAGCAGGATATAGCCATTCAATAATTGCTCGCTGTGCAGCCAGAACAACATCAGTAGGGGTGGCAGTATCAGCGCGGGCCAGTAACGGCGCGATAGCAGGATTAGCAGCGCGAGATAGACGCCGTGCGGCAGGAATAGCGCCGCCTGCTGGCCGTTGTGGGTCAGGTAAAACCCCAGCGTCCACAGCATCAGCCAGCCCGATCCCCAGGCCAGCAGAATAAACAGCGAAATAACCCAATGCCGAAGGTTACGCGACATTAATGCCCCGTTAATAGCTGGTGGTCGAGGGCAAAATGCACCAAATCGATGGTGCTGTGGCATTGCAGCTTGCCCAGTACATTCGCACGGTGGACGTGGACCGTTTTATGACTGAGGTCGAGCTTAAAGGCGATCTCTTTCACACTGTCACCTTTGACCAGCAGATCAAACACTTCGCGTTCGCGTGGGGTTAATACCTCCAGCACCTGTGCAGATTGCTCACCTCCACGTAACGCCCGCAGCGCGTCGGCGCACAGGTAATGGCCTCCCATACCGACTGAGCGCACCGCCTGTACTAACTCTTCCGGTCCACAGCGTTTGGTCAGATAGCCGCTGGCCCCGGCATCCAGCGCGCTTTGTACAAACGTCGGCGCGTCATAAATACTGAGAATAATGGCGCGAAAGCCGGGTTTTTGCGCCCGCAGCCGTTTTAGCAGACTCAGACCATTTTCATCCGGCATGGCGATATCCATGACCGCGACATTGACGTCCTCGCGCAGTAATGCCGGCCAGGCCTCTGCCGCACTGCTGTACTGGCCGATAACGGCGAGATCCTCTTCAAGACCGAGTAATTGCGCAAAGCCGGAACGCACCACCACATGGTCATCCACCAGCACAACATGAATCATGATATTGCTCTCTTGCCTGACAAGGATATCTATGATGCCTGCCAGCGCCACGCTGGCAATCATCGTGGTGCAGTTATGTAACGAATGTAACAAAATCGCAATAATTTGCCGGGTGTTGTAGCGAGTGTAGGCCTGATAAGCGCAGCGCATCAGGCATGGATTGCCGGATGGCGGCGCAAGCGCCTTATCCGGCCTACGTTCTGTAATGAGCGAAATAGCTAACTATTGCCGCTTTTTTTCTAAAAACGCTTTGTTCTTAGCCAGAATTTTTAATTCCTTTATCAAATTGTGCCGCAACGAAATACTGCCTCCATAACAAGACAGGGGAGCAGACAATCATGGTTATTTCATCGCGTAACACACTTCTTGCCGCTCTGGCATTCATCGCATTTCAGGCGCAGGCGGTAAACGTCACAGTCGCCTATCAGACCTCCGCCGAACCGGCCAAAGTGGCGCAGGCGGATAACACCTTTGCTAAAGAGAGCGGGGCCACCGTTGATTGGCGAAAATTCGACAGCGGGGCGAGCATCGTGCGTGCACTGGCTTCCGGCGATGTGCAGATTGGCAATCTCGGCTCCAGCCCGCTGGCCGTCGCTGCCAGTCAGCAGGTACCTATTGAAGTTTTCCTGCTGGCGTCAAAACTGGGTAGCTCTGAAGCGCTGGTAGTGAAGAAAAATATCAGTAAGCCGGAGGATTTGATCGGCAAACGCATTGCCGTGCCGTTTATTTCCACCACCCATTACAGCCTGCTGGCTGCGCTGAAACACTGGGGTATCAAACCCGGTCAGGTGGAGATTGTGAACCTGCAGCCGCCGGCAATTATTGCCGCCTGGCAGCGTGGCGATATTGATGGTGCTTACGTTTGGGCGCCGGCCGTCAATGCGCTGGAAAAAGAGGGCAAGGTATTAACCGATTCTGAAAAGGTTGGCGAGTGGGGCGCGCCGACGCTGGACGTGTGGGTGGTGCGCAAAGATTTTGCCGAGCAGCATCCCGAGGTGGTGAAAGCCTTTGTCAAAAGCGCGATTGATGCGCAGCAACCCTATATTGCTAACCCCAATGAATGGCTGAAACAGCCGGAGAATATCAGCAAGCTGTCGCGTTTAAGCGGCGTGCCGGAGGCGGATGTGCCGGGGCTGGTGAAAGGGAATACCTACCTGACTGCGCAACAGCAAACCGCCGAGCTTACCGGGCCGGTAAACAAAGCGATTGTCGATACTGCGCAGTTCCTCAAAGAGCAGGGCAAAGTGCCTGCTGTCGCGACGGATTACAGCCAGTACGTTACCGATCGCTTCGTGCAATAAAAGGAGGGGCTGATGCTGCAAATCTCTCATCTCGCAGCCAGCTACGGTGGAAAACCGGTGCTGGACGATATCAACCTGACGCTTGATAGCGGCGAACTGCTGGTGGTACTCGGGCCTTCCGGCTGCGGCAAAACCACGCTGCTAAATCTGATTGCCGGGTTCGTGCCGTATCAGCACGGCAGCATTACGTTATCAGGTAAGAAGGTGGAAGGTCCGGGCGCGGAACGCGGGGTGGTATTCCAGAACGAAGGTCTGCTGCCCTGGCGTAACGTGCAGGATAATGTGGCCTTTGGTCTGCAACTGGCAGGAGTAGATAAAGTGCAGCGTCAGCATATCGCCCAGGAGATGTTGCAGAAAGTGGGGCTGGACGATGCCGGAAAACGTTTTATCTGGCAGCTCTCTGGCGGCCAGCGTCAGCGTGTTGGCATTGCCCGGGCGCTGGCGGCCAATCCACAGCTCCTGCTGCTCGATGAACCGTTTGGTGCGCTCGACGCGTTTACCCGTGAGCAGATGCAAACCCTGCTGCTGAAGCTCTGGCATGAGACCGGCAAACAGGTGTTGTTAATTACGCACGATATTGAAGAAGCGGTATTTATGGCCACCGAGCTGGTGCTGCTCTCATCCGGCCCTGGTCGGGTGATGGAGCGTCTGCCGCTTAACTTTGCCCGGCGCTTTGTGGCCGGGGAAGCGAGCCGCAGTATTAAGTCCGATCCGCAGTTTATTGCCATGCGCGAGTACGTGTTAAGTCGCGTCTTTGCGCAACGGGAGGCGTTCTCATGAGCGTAGTGATTAATGATAAACCGCGACAGCGCACGCTGAACTGGCGCTGGCCGTTTTCACGTCAGATAACGTTAAGCCTTGGTACGCTGGTCGTTATTCTGGCGGTGTGGTGGACGGTGGCAGCGCTGCAATTAATCAGCCCGCTGTTTTTGCCAGCGCCCGGTCAGGTACTGCAAAAGTTGATCACCATCGCCGGGCCACAAGGATTTATGGATGCCACGCTGTGGCAACATTTGGCCGCGAGCCTGGCGCGAATTGTCATCGCCCTGCTGGCCGCCGTGCTGCTGGGCGTTCCGGTCGGGATCGCGATGGGCCTGAGCCCGACAATTCGCGGCATTCTCGATCCGATCATTGAATTGTACCGCCCGGTTCCGCCGCTGGCCTATTTACCGCTGATGGTGATCTGGTTTGGTATCGGTGAAACCTCCAAGATCTTATTGATCTACCTGGCGATTTTCGCGCCTGTTGCGATGTCGGCGCTGGCCGGTGTCCGCAGCGCGCAGCAGGTAAGAGTACGCGCCGCGCAATCACTGGGGGCCAGCCGTGCGCAGGTGTTGTGGTTTGTTATTTTACCCGGCGCATTACCTGAAATTCTGACCGGGCTGCGCATCGGGCTGGGTGTCGGCTGGTCAACGCTGGTGGCTGCGGAGTTGATTGCCGCCACGCGAGGTTTGGGTTTTATGGTCCAGTCCGCCGGTGAATTTCTGGCAACGGATGTGGTGCTGGCGGGGATCGCGGTCATTGCCGTTATCGCCTTTATTTTAGAACTGGGTTTGCGCGCGCTTCAGCGTCGTCTGACGCCCTGGCATGGAGAAGTACAATGAGTGAACGTCTGAGCATTACCCCGCTGGGGCCGTATATTGGCGCACAAATTTCCGGTGCGGATCTGACGCGTCCGCTAAGCGATAACCAGTTTGAGCAGCTTTATCATGCGGTGCTGCGCCATCAGGTGGTGTTCCTGCGTGAGCAGGTGATTACGCCGCAGCAGCAGAGAGCGCTGGCGCTGCGTTTTGGCGATCTGCATATTCATCCGGTCTACCCGCATGCCGAAGACGTGGAGGAGATTATCGTGCTGGATACTCACAACGATAATCCGCCAGATAACGATAACTGGCACACCGATGTGACCTTTATCGACACGCCGCCAGCCGGGGCCATTCTGGCAGCAAAAACGCTGCCTTCGACCGGAGGCGATACGCTGTGGACCAGCGGGATTGCCGCTTATGAGGCGCTCTCTGAGCCGTTTCGCCAGTTGCTGAGCGGCCTGCGGGCAGAGCATGATTTTCGTAAATCATTCCAGGAGTACAAATACCGTAAGACGGAAGAAGAGCACCAGCGCTGGCTGGAGGCGGTGGCGAAGCATCCACCCCTGCTGCATCCGGTGGTGCGCACGCATCCGGTGAGCGGGAAGCAGGCGCTGTTCGTGAATGAAGGATTTACCACGCGAATTGTCGATGTGACGGAAAAAGAGAGCGAGGCGTTACTGAGCTTTTTATTCGCGCATATCACTAAACCAGAGTTTCAGGTGCGCTGGCGCTGGCAGCCTGACGATGTGGCGATTTGGGATAACCGCGTGACGCAGCATTACGCCAATGCGGATTATCTGCCGCAGCGGCGCATTATGCATCGGGCCACGATTTTAGGGGATAAGCCGTTCTACCGTGCGTCGTAACAGAGAATTACACCGTTCGGCACGCTGCGGTACCGTGCCGAATGGCGGCGCAAACGTCTTATTCTGCCTGTGAAACCAAATGCGGTTCGATATACCGCTGGTAGCGATTTGCCTTCAGATACGTTAAATCCACCAGCACCAGGCCATCCACGCAGTTGTTAAAGTCCGGGTCGCTGCCAAAGTCGATAAACTGTACGCCACCTGGCTCACACACTTCGGAATATTGCTTGTAGAGTGGTGGAATACCACAACCAAGGTTGCCGAGCAGCGATTTCAGTCGCGTCAGGTCTTCGCTGTAATCTTCCCCGCCAAACTGCGCCAGTGCGTCGGGTAACGAGGCCGGGTACGGTCGACGCGACTCCGCCAGCGGATGCGTTGCCGGAAACCACAGGCGATAAAAGGCAACCAGCAGATCGCGGGCCGAAGGCGGTAGCCCACCAGAAATAGAGACCGGGCCAAACAGGTAGCGATAGTGTGGATGGCGCGCCAGATACGCGCCGATACCGGACCACAGATAGTCCAGCCCGCGGCGTCCCCAGTAGCGTGGCTGAATAAAGCTGCGCCCCAGCTCAATGCCGTGCTGGAGGATATCGTCCATCCGTTCGTCGTAATGAAACAGGCTATAGCTGTAAATGCCGTCCAGCCCGCGCTTTTCCATCTGCAGGGCGGTCGGTATAAACCGGTAGGCACCGACGATCTCCAGATCATCTTCATCCCACAGGATCTGATGCAGGTAGTCATCGTCATAACTGTCGATGTCGCGGCGTTTGCCGCTGCCTTCACCTACCGCGCGGAAGGCGATTTCCCGCAGACGGCCCAGCTCGCGTAGCAACGGAACCTCTTCCTGACCGTTGCGTTGCCAGAGATAGATAACCTTACCGTCTGCTGTACGCCCCAGGCACTCGGCCTGGTGTAGCTCGCGCTTGAGCAGAGCACGGGGTTCCGGGCGAGCGATCGCGCTTTCGGTTTTAAAGACGCCCGGCAGTCCTTTCCCCAGTAGCTGAACGTGTCGGTAGCACTTGTCTGTCATTTCTCGCAGCGTGGTTTGCGGGTTGCACCATGTCGACCACGCAATTTGCTCGCCAATGGTCACCGGCAGGTTGCTGTTCCGGCGGCGGAACATCTGCTGCATTAACAACAGCATCGGCAGGTTCTGCGACACCAGAGTGCTGGCATAAAACAGCGTACTGTTGCGTGCCTCAATCCACGCAGGCAAGAGCGGTGCGCGGTATTTGGCGGCGAGCTTAATAAAGCCGGAGTGCCATTTTTTATCGTGAATGCCGCGCCGGGTTATGCGCGAAACCTCACCGGCCGGGAAGAAGATCAGCACACCGCCGTTTTGTAACTGTCGGTCCATCTGTTGTAGCGCCGCTTTAGCTGTGCGGCCATTAATATTATCCACCGGAATAAACAGCGAGCTGAGCGGTTCAAGATGGGTGAGCATGCGGTTGGTGACGACTTTAACATCGCGGCGAACGCGAGAGACGGCGTACAGCAGGGCCAGGCCGTCGAGTGTGCCGGTAGGGTGGTTGGCGATGATAACCAGCGGCCCTTGTTCGGGAATTCGTTCCAGACTACGGACCGGAATTTGACAGTGAATGTTGAGATGCTCCAGCACCTGTTCGACGGTATCTAACCCTTTCAGATGGCGGTGACGAGCGGCAAACTGTTGGAATTCCTCTTCATGTAACAGTTTTCTCAGTACTTTTTTTTGCCACGGGGCGGGCCTCGCCTCTGGCCACAGGTCGTCGATGACATTGTCGAGACTAAACATAGCGGCTCCTCCTCTGTCCTTTTGTGACAGTAGAAGGGCGATGTGTCGGTTAGATGGCGGTTTGGTGACGTTTTATGATAAAACGCCCCGCAGTGCGGGGCGTTGGAAGGAATTAACGCAGGATTTTTTTCTCAGCTAGATCGCGTGCGAAGTAGCTGAAAATCAGATCCGCGCCAGCGCGCTTGATCGAGCCTAAGCTTTCCAGCACCACTTTCTCTTCATCTATAGCACCCGCCATCGCCGCGAATTTGATCATCGCGTATTCACCGCTGACCTGATAAGCGCCAATCGGCAGCTCGGTGCGCTCGCGGATATCGCGCAGGATATCGAGGTATGCGCCAGCCGGTTTGACCATCAGGCAGTCTGCACCCTGAGCTTCATCCAGCAATGATTCGCGGATCGCTTCACGGCGGTTCATCGGGTTCATCTGATAGGTTTTACGATCGCCTTTCAGCGCGGTGCCGGCGGCTTCACGGAACGGGCCGTAGAACGAAGAGGCAAACTTGGTGGAATAGGACATGATCGCGGTATCGGTGAAGCCTGCGGCGTCCAGCGCCTGGCGAATCGCCTGCACCTGGCCGTCCATCGCGGCGGAAGGCGCGATGAAGTCAGCACCCGCTGCGGCGGCAACCACCGCCTGCTTGCCAAGATTGGCCAGGGTTAAATCGTTATCAACGCCGTGCTCGCATAATACGCCGCAGTGGCCGTGCGAAGTGTATTCACAGAAGCAGGTGTCGGACATGACGATCATTTCCGGTACGGTCTGCTTACAGATACGCGACATGCGCGCCACCAGACCGTCTTCTTTCCAGGCGTCGCTGCCGGTGTCATCGGTGTGGTGGGAGATACCGAAGGTCATCACCGAGCGGATTCCGGCGTTGGCAATGCGTTCAATCTCGCGTGCCAGATGTTTTTCTGGAATGCGCATCACGCCTGGCATGGCCTCGATGGCTTTGTAATCGTCGAGTTCTTCTTCAACAAAGATCGGCAACACCAGGTCATTTAAGCTCAGTGTTGTCTCTTCAAACATAGCGCGCAGCGCAGGGGATTTGCGCAGGCGGCGAGGGCGTTGGATTAGGTCTGTCATGGTATGCCTGATGTTTGTGAAATCGAAGGCCGTAGTATACCCGAACCTGAGGGCGAGTGGTTTACGAAAGTTGGCGTTATGCGAGTGAGGTTCCACGCTTAATAGCCTCTCCTAAATATATACTATTTATATTTTTGTGGTGTTTATTATTTTAGATATCGATTGGTTTTAATTTTGGTTCGGTTTTGCTTAATGGTTAATTAAGCCATGAAGGTTTTAGTGGTATTTATTATCTGTGTTTTTGTTTTCTTTTTAAATAATAGGGTAAATGTATGGATTTGATGTTTTTATGATTTTAATGAATTGAATTTAAATATATTTTTCTTTTCCTTATAGGGTTTTCTTAATTGTCTTATTTGTGGTCTGCTTTCGGACTTAAGGCAAAGAATAATTGAACCTTTCATCTGTGACGCCGCATAATCGTTTCCGAGAAACATTAAATGTTTTCTATGCATTGATAATTGACGGATCAACTATATTACGTCCCTGAGGAGGGATGACAAATGCACACTTGGAAAAAGAAACTTGTAGTCTCACAATTAGCATTAGCCTGCACGTTGGCAATTACTTCTCAGGCGAATGCTTCTACTGATATCTCTGGGACCACCTACACAACGTTTACCCATCATAATGATGCATCTTATGCTGATGGCGTTTACTACGATGGGTATGTCGGCTGGAACAATTACGAAGCTGATAGTATTTATAACGGTGATATTTATCCGGTAATCAATAACGCCACAGTCAACGGTGTTATTTCGACTTATTATCTGGATGATGGGCTAGCTACTAACAGCAATAACAACAGCCTGACGATCAAGAACAGTACCATTCACGGCATGGTGACATCCGAATGTATGACTACGGATTGTACTAACCGTACGGGTACCGACTATTACTACGATCGCCTGGCGATGAACGTCATCAATTCAACGATTGATGACAACTACGAACATTATACCTACAACGGTACCTATAATGACGCGGCTGACACGCACGCTGTCGACGTTTATAACCTGGGTACGGCTATCACGCTGGATCAAGAAGTTGATCTGTCTATCTCCGCTAACTCTCACGTCGCGGGTATTACGCTGACTCAGGGTTACGAGTGGGAAGATATTGACGATAACACCGTCAGCACCGGCGTAAACAGCAGCGAAGTGTTTAACAACACCATCGCGGTGACCGATTCTACCCTGACCTCTGGTTCATGGTCTGATGAAGGTACCACCGGCTGGTTTGGTAACACCGGCAATGCAAGCGACTACAGCGGCTCTCATACCGCTGACGATATTGCAATAGCAGCTATTGCAAATCCAAATGCAGATAACGCGATGCAAACCACCGCAACGTTTAGCAATTCCACGCTGATGGGCGATGTGCTGTTCTCCAGCAACTTTGATGAGAACTTCTTCCCGAGCGGTGCTGACAGTTATCGTGATACCGATGCCGATCTGGATACCAACGGCTGGGATGGTACTGACCGTCTGGATCTGACCCTGAACAACGGCAGTAAGTGGGTGGGGGCGGCACTGTCTGTGCATCAGATTGATAACGATGGTGACGGTGTTTATGACGGCTATTCTGTGGGCACTGAAGCCACCGCTACGCTGATCGACATCGCGGCCAACAGCCTGTGGCCTTCTTCAACCTACGGTATCGATAGCGGCACGACCTCTTATGACGAAGATGATCATGTGGTAGGTAACGAGGTTTATCAAAGCGGTCTGTTCAACGTCACGCTGAACGGCGCTTCACAGTGGGATACCACCAAAACTTCGCTGATTGATACTCTGAGCATTAACAGTGGTTCGGTTGTCAATGTGGGTGATTCTACCCTGATCTCCGACACTATTGACCTGACGGGTGGTTCTGCACTGAACATCAACGAAGATGGTCATGTTGCGACGGATACGTTGTCTATTGACAACAGTACCGTTACGATTGCCGATGATGTCTCTGCTGACTGGAATTCGGATGGCTGGAATTCGGAGCTGTCTAGTGCTGCGCTGTATGCCAACACCATCAACGTGACCAACAACGGAGTTCTGGATGTGGGTAACGGCACGAGCGATGCACTGCAGGTTGATACGCTGAATCTGACCAGCGACACCGACGCTTACAACCATGTTAATGCGGGCGTTTTCGACATCAACAGCGCTAACTATGTACTGAATGCTGACCTGACCAACGATCGTACTAACGACAAAACTCAGGCTAACTACGGTTATGGCGTGATCGCGATGAACTCTGATGGTCATCTGACTATCAACGGTAACGGCGATTCCGACACCTCAGGCGATCAGTCTGAAGTTGATAACTATGGTGATCGCGTAGCGGCAGCCACCGGTAACTATAAAGTTCGCATCGATAACGCCACTGGCGCAGGTTCTGTTGCTGATTACAAAGGTAATGAACTGATCTACGTTAACGATACGAGCAGCAATGCGACCTTCTCTGCGGCTAACAAAGCTGACCTGGGGGCTTACACCTATCAGGCGCAGCAGCAGAGTAACACCGTTGTTCTGCAGCAGATGGAACTGACAGACTACGCGAACATGGCGCTGAGCATCCCGTCTGCTAACACCAATATCTGGAACCTGGAACAAGATACCGTTGGTACTCGTCTGACTAACGCACGTCATGGTCTGGTTGATAACGGTGGCGCATGGGTAAGCTACTTCGGTGGTAGCTTCGATGCGGATAACGGCACCATTAACTACGATCAGGACGTTAATGGCATCATGGTCGGTGTTGATTCCAAAATTGATGGTAACAACGCTAAGTGGATTTTCGGTGCCGCAGCAGGCTTCGCGAAAGGGGATATGAGCGACCGTAGCGGTCAGGTGGATCAGGACAGCCAGACTGCCTACATCTACTCTTCTGCTCACTTTGCCAACAACATCTTTGTTGACGGTAACTTAAGCTACTCTCACTTCAACAACGATCTGTCCGCCAGCATGAGCAACGGTCAGTATGTCGATGGCAGCACCTCTTCTGATGCCTGGGGCTTTGGCTTGAAACTGGGTTACGACCTGAAACTGGGTGATGCAGGTTACGTAACGCCATACGGCAGTGTATCCGGTCTGTTCCAGTCTGGTGATGACTATAAGCTGAGCAACGACATGAAAGTTGACGGTCAGTCTTATGACAGCATGCGTTATGAACTCGGTGTCGATGCAGGTTATACCTTCGCCTACAGCGATGACCAGGCACTGACTCCGTACTTCAAACTGGCTTACGTTTATGACGATGCGGGTAACGATGCTAACGTCAACGGTGATTCCATCGACAATGGTACTGAAGGTTCTGCGGTACGTGTTGGACTGGGTACTCAGTTCAGCTTTACCAAAAACTTCAGCGCATATACCGATGCTAACTACCTTGGCGGCGGTGATGTAGATCAAGACTGGTCTGCGAATGTAGGCGTTAAATATACCTGGTAAGCATTCCTCTTAGAGGACTCGGTACTTTAATCCCAATAAGCCCGTCAAGGATTTGACGGGCTTTTATGCAAGGAATGCGTAAATGTTATCTGTAGATAAGCCTTTTCTGGAGTTTGGTAAGCTGGATAAATGTTTATCGAAATATGGTGAGCGTTTTGAATATGAAAATGAAAAACATATAATATATTCCAGTGATGTAAATAAAAACGACACTTTTGTTATTTTAGAGGGGGTTATCTCGCTGAGGCGAGGAGAAAACATACTGGTTGGCATTACACAGGCACCGTTTATTATGGGACTTGCGGATGGTGTGATGAAAACAGATGTTCAATATAGATTAATAACAGAAAGTTACTGTGCGGGTTATTATCTGCCAGCGACCAAAACGATTGGTATTATTGAACAATGTCAACTATGGCGCGAAGCCTTTAGCTGGTTAGCATGGCAACACTGCATGCTTGAATTACGCGACCTGCAATTAATTGGCAATAACTCCTACGATCAGATCCGTGCCACGCTGATATCCATGATGAAATGGGATGAGTTACTGCGCTCTCGCGTTGGTGTTATGAACTATATCCACCAGCGTACACGCATTTCACGCTCTGTCGTTGCTGAAGTTCTCTCGGCACTGCGTAAAGGCGGCTACATTGAAATGAATAAAGGCAAACTGGTGAGCATTAACCGTTTGCCTTTTGAGTATTGAATCAGGAGGCGGGGATCACTTGCGGTTTGTTGCCGCTCAGTTCGCTCACCAGATTGTTGATCCCGTCGCTCATATTGGTAAAGCGGGTCAGCGGGGAGCGGGTCACCACGACAAAGGCCCCGACGTTTTGCTGTGGGATCATCGCCATATAGGTAATGAAGCCACCGCCGCCACCGGTTTTTTGAATAATTCCTGGTCGCCCATTCTTCGGCGCCATATAGACCCAGCCCAAACCTAGCGCATCGGCTCTGCCCGGAACATCCATCCCTATCACTTTGGTTAACTGCGTACGCTGATAAATCAGCGTCTGCATCCGGTCGGCCTGCTGGCTACGATGATAAAAATCAGAGGAGAGGTACTGTTGCATCCAGCGCATCATATCGCCGGGCGTAGAATAGACGCCGCCGCTGCCCATGGCCGCCAGCGTATTGTTACACGGGCTGGCGCCTTTTTCCGCGACCATCAGACGTGCGCACTGATCGGGGGACGGGGTAAAGGTGGTGTCTTTCATCCCGAGTGGTCGGGTGATTTTCTCTTCAAACAACTGCGGATAAGGTTTGCCGGACGCGGTTCCCAGCGCATCGGCCAGCAGGTCAAACGCCAGGTTCGAATAGGATGCCTGCGAGCCCGGTGCGGCTTTTAGCGTTGCGGTTGAGAGATAGCTCCAGCGTTGCTCGCGAGTCGGCCAGACAAAGACCGGGCGTTTTGCTGCGCCGCCAGGTTGCTCACGTGGCAGTGCGCTGGTGTGCGTCGCCAGATTCACCAGCGTAATAGGCGTTCCCTGATATGTCGGAACGCGTGCGCCTGGTGGTGCATATTTACTCAATGGATCGTTGAGTTTTACTGTGCCCTGATCGAGTAATTTCACTAACACTTCGCTGGTCATTAATTTGGTCAACGACGCGATGCGAATGACGGAATCCAACTGCGGGTGAACATTATTGCCGGGGCGTGTTTCACCAAAGCTACGAAACACGCGCTGATTACCATCAATCACCACAAGCGCCATCCCTGTCGCTCCGCTGCCGTAGAAAATATGATCGGCATACCGGTCGACGATGTCAGAGGCAAAGACGGGATCGGTTATAGGCTGTGCCGCCTGGACAGATGTCAATGACGCCGCACACAGCGCGGCAGAAAAAAGCAGACTACGTTTCAACGGTGGTGTCCATGAGTTAGAGGAAATAAAAGATGACGTGCGTATGCGTATTTATACTACTCGTTGGCATATTGCAAAGCGCTTATCAGCCAATGATAGTGGGAAAAACGTAACGATGAGTAAACGTGGGCTTTTCCCGGAGAGTGGATGTTCGCTTTTGTGATCTCACGCTGTAATAATCTGAACATGCCGGAACGCTGTCGGTGTGAAAACCGCAGAAACAATTCTACAAAACCAGATAGCGAACTAAGTGCGTCGGTTCTGGTCACAATTGTCGGTTTCAGCTTGTGTTTATTGGGCGTAAGCCGTCTTGCCGCGGTAAACCACCGTGGCAAATGCACAGCAGTCGTCATAACGATAAGAAGTTAGCAGGAGAGCACTATGTTTAAGTCTTTTTTCCCAAAGCCGGGGCCGTTCTTTATTTCGGCATTTATTTGGGCACTGGTCGCTGTTGTATTTTGGCAGGCTGGAGGGGGAGCCTGGGTTGCACAGATTACCGGCGCATCGGGGGATGTACCGATTAGCGCAGCGCGATTCTGGTCGCTGGATTATCTGATTTTTTATGCGTACTACATTCTGTGCGTTGGCGTGTTTGCGCTGTTCTGGTTTATCTACAGTCCGCACCGCTGGCAGTACTGGTCGATACTCGGTACCTCGCTGATTATCTTCGTTACCTGGTTTCTGGTTGAAGTCGGCGTCGCCGTCAACGCCTGGTATGCGCCGTTCTATGACCTGATTCAAACCGCGCTCAGCACGCCGCATAAGGTGAAGATTGAGCAGTTCTATCAGGAAGTGGGGATCTTTCTCGGGATTGCGCTGATTGCCGTCGTCATTGGTGTGATGAACAACTTCTTCGTCAGCCATTACGTCTTCCGCTGGCGTACCGCGATGAACGAACATTATATGGCGCACTGGCAGCATCTGCGTCATATCGAAGGTGCGGCGCAGCGTGTGCAGGAAGACACCATGCGTTTCGCTTCCACGCTGGAAGACATGGGCGTGAGTTTTATTAACGCGATTATGACGCTGATTGCCTTCCTGCCGGTACTGGTTACGCTCTCTGCGCATGTCCCGGATCTGCCGATTGTTGGGCATATTCCCTACGGTCTGGTGATTGCCGCGATTGTCTGGTCGTTGATGGGGACCGGGCTGCTGGCTGTGGTGGGGATCAAACTGCCTGGGCTGGAGTTCAAAAATCAGCGGGTGGAAGCGGCGTACCGTAAAGAGCTGGTGTACGGTGAAGATGATGGTAATCGCGCGACGCCGCCGACGGTGCGCGAGCTGTTCCACGCGGTGCGTCAAAACTACTTTCGCCTCTATTTTCACTATATGTACTTCAATATCGCCCGTATTCTTTACCTGCAGGTTGATAACGTTTTCGGCTTGTTCCTGCTGTTTCCATCGATTGTTGCCGGTACGATTACGCTCGGTCTGATGACGCAAATCACCAACGTGTTTGGTCAGGTACGCGGTTCGTTCCAGTATTTGATTAATTCGTGGACGACGCTGGTTGAGCTGATGTCTATCTATAAGCGTCTGCGTAGCTTCGAGCGTGAACTGGATGGTCAGGAAATTCAGGCTGTTACCCATACGCTTAGCTAACAAAAGGAGATGTTATGTCGACGGTTTCCCGTCTTTACCCCTGGTCTGGTCTGGCGGCGTTGGTGCTGGTGGGGTGTAGTAGCCAACCCGCGCAGCCATTAAAAAAGGGGGAGAAAGCCGTCGATGTGGCGAGCGTGGTGCGGCAAAAAATGCCTGCCAGTGTGAAAGACCGGGACGCGTGGGCGCAGGACCTGGCGAAAACGTTTGCCAGTCAGAAGCTGGCGCCGACGATTGAAAATATCTGTTCGGTGCTGGCGGTGGCGCAGCAGGAGTCCAACTATCAGGCCGATCCGGTTGTCCCGAATTTAAGCAAAATAGCCTGGAAAGAGATTGACCGTCGCGCCGAGCGTATGCATATCCCGGTGTTTTTGGTTCATACCGCACTGAAGATTAACTCGCCAAATGGGAAAAGCTACAGCGAGCGTCTGGATTCGGTGAAGACGGAAAAGCAGCTTAGCGCCATTTTTGATGATTTCATCAATATGGTGCCGATGGGACAGACGTTGTTTGGTTCGCTCAACCCGGTGCATACCGGGGGACCGATGCAGGTCAGCATTGCGTTTGCCGAACAGCATACTTCCGGATATCCGTGGAAAATGGAAGGAACGGTACGTCAGGAGGTCTTCACCCTGCGCGGGGGACTTTGGTTCGGCACGTATCACTTGCTGAATTACCCGGCGAACTATAGCGCACCCATCTTCCGTTTCGCGGATTTTAATGCGGGATGGTACGCCAGCCGTAATGCGGCGTTTCAGAATGCCGTCAGCAAAGCCAGTGGTGTGAAGCTGGCGCTGGATGGGGATTTGATTCTCTACAACAGCAAAGAACCGGGCAAAACGGAGCTGGCAGTACGCAAGCTTGCCGGGAAGCTGGGGATGAGTGAGAGCGATATTCATCGTCAGTTGCAAAAAGGCGACAGCCTGGCCTTCGAGGAGACGGCGCTGTACGAGAAGATGTATAAGCTGGCGGAAGCGAAGGCAGGAAAAGCGTTACCACGGGAAATGCTGCCAGGTATTCAACTGGAAAGCCCGAAGATTACGCGTAATTTGACCACGGCATGGTTTGCTAAACGCGTGGACGATCGTCGGGCGAAGTGTATGGGTCAGTCATCGTTGTGATGACGATGGCGCCAGCGCATTACCGCCGCGATAACGCCAAGGATAAGGCAGCCAGTGAGGAAGGGAATCAGTCCAAACAGGGTGCCGACGCCTAAGCCAATTTCAACGCGTGGGCGTCCGGTCTCTTGCATCTGTAGCTGCATCAGTTCTTCATAGATACCGGGCGCATGGGCTAACAGATTTAAAACCTGAGCCCCGGCCCAGAAGCAAAACAGCACAAAAACGGCATACGCAATGTTGCCGGGCAGAGAGGAGGTATCTCGATGCTTGCCCTTAAACAGGGATTTTGAGAGCGTAAAATCAGCCATAGGGACCTCCAGAAATATCCTGCGTTGTCGATGCCATACCAGTAACTGACAGTGAGTCTGACAGGTGATCGGGATTGTCAATATCAGAATGATGGTAATTTCAGGTAGAGATTATTCCTGGATTTTGGTTTTTTGTTGAGCGTCACAAATATGTAACCTTAAGTTAAATTAACTCACATTTCAGAATTTCCGCACAGGACACAGACGCTCGCAGGGAAATGTGCGAGGATGCTGCTCAACGATGTACTTCCACCGGAGCTGTTATGAACCTGCCTGTAAAAATTCGCCGCGACTGGCACTATTACGCGTTTGCCATTGGGCTGATCTTTATTCTGAATGGCGTGGTGGGATTATTGGGGTTTGAAGCGAAAGGATGGCAAACCTATGCGGTGGGGCTGGTTACGTGGGTGATTAGCTTTTGGCTTGCGGGACTTATTATTCGCCGCCGCGTCGATGAGGATGAAGACGTCAAGGATGCCCAATAGCTATCGGGCATCCTGTCTGCTTTTACATGCTGGTTTTCAGCGCGCAATCGGCAGCGTGGCGCTCCAGCGCCAGCTCGATCAGACGTGTGATCAGATCGGTATAGCCTAAGCCGCTGGCCTGCCACAGTTTGGGATACATACTGATGTTGGTAAAGCCCGGCAGCGTGTTGATCTCGTTGATCACCACGTCATTCTCTGGGGTCAGGAACACATCCACCCGCGCCATCCCGGCGCAACCCAGCGTCTGGTAAGCCTGAATAGCGATCTCACGGATCTTGTCGTTAATTTCTGGCGCAATCGCCGCCGGAACCACGACTTTGGCCCCGTTATCGTCAATATATTTGGTGTCGTAAGCGTAGAAATCGCTGTTCAGGACGATCTCGCCACAGGTGCTGGCCTGCGGGTGATCGTTCCCCAGTACCGCACATTCGATCTCGCGCCCCTTGATCCCTTGTTCTACCACCACTTTATGATCGAACTCAAACGCCAGTGCAACAGCCTGGTCGTATTGCGCTTCGCTGGTGACTTTGCTGACGCCAACGGATGATCCCTGATTGGCTGGCTTCACAAACAGCGGCAGGCCCAGACGCGATTCGACCTCAGCAAAGCTGATGGCATTACGATTGGCGCGGGTGAGCGTAATAAATGGTGCGATGTTTAATCCGGCATCGCGCAGCAGACGTTTAGTGACGTCTTTATCCATGCAGGCCGCAGAGCCCAGCACATCAGAACCGACGAACGGTAAATTCGCCACGCGCAGCATGCCTTGCAGTGAACCATCTTCACCCAGCGTGCCGTGCACGATAGGGAAAATAACATCGACCGTAGGCAACGGCTGACCGTTTTGCGCATCGATCAACTGCTGTTCTTCTTTACCCGGTACCTGCGCCAGGCTGGTCGCGGAAGGGCGCAACGCAATGCGTGCCGGATCGTCAGCGTTGAGCAGATAGTTGCTGGCATCGCTCACGTGCCATTGCCCTTGTTTATCAATACCTAACAGCACAACGTCAAAGCGAGTCTTGTCGATGGCATCGACAATATTTTTTGCCGATTGCAATGACACTTCATGTTCCGCTGATTTACCACCAAATACGATTCCTACTCGCAACTTTGCCATCTTAAAAACCCATTCCTTGAATGCAAAGCACATACATTACCACGACAAAACGCAGGATTCCTCGGCTTCTGGCAGATTGTTTTGGTGGATTCCACGGGAATGAATACGCACAAACCCACAGGGCATGTTCGAAGCATAATCCCCTGCATGTAATGTGGGTTTGATGTGATGAATATCACAAATATGATGAGCGGGGAGATAAAATACTAAACTGTGAAACATCGCACCTCTGGACCCTCGTTTGAAGGCGTAATTTGTTAAGCTGCTCGCAGTTTTCAGCTACTTACCGTTATGAGTCCTTATGGAATCCTGGAGAGTTAACCTTATTTCCGTGTGGTTCGGTTGCTTTTTCACCGGACTGGCGATCAGCCAAATCCTGCCTTTTCTACCGCTCTATATCTCCCAACTGGGAGTCACCTCGCACGAAGCGCTCTCAATGTGGTCCGGGTTAACGTTTAGCGTCACGTTCCTTATTTCTGCCATTGTTTCACCGATGTGGGGCAGTTTAGCTGACCGTAAAGGGCGTAAGCTGATGCTGTTACGGGCCTCGCTGGGCATGGCCATTGCCATTTTGCTGCAGGCATTTGCCACTAACGTCTGGCAGCTTTTTCTGTTGCGCGGGGTGATGGGGTTAACGTCGGGATATATTCCTAATGCGATGGCGTTGGTGGCGTCGCAAGTCCCGCGCGAACGCAGTGGTTGGGCGTTGAGCACGCTCTCAACGGCGCAAATTAGTGGGGTGATTGGCGGGCCGCTGATGGGCGGTTTTATTGCTGACCACGTTGGCTTACGTGCGGTATTTTGTATTACCGCCGCGCTGTTGGTGGTGAGTTTTTTGGTCACACTGTTCTTAATCAAAGAGGGTGTCCGACCGGCGATTAAAAAAAGCGAGCGTTTAAGCGGGAAAGCTGTTTTTGCTTCGTTACCGTACCCCGCGCTGGTTATTAGCCTGTTTTTTACCACCATGGTGATTCAACTGTGTAACGGCTCTATTGGCCCCATTCTGGCGCTGTTTATCAAATCGATGGTGCCAGATAGCTCAAATATTGCTTTTCTCAGCGGGCTGATTGCCTCGGTTCCCGGCATATCCGCTTTGATTTCAGCACCACGTCTTGGAAAGTTGGGCGACAGAATTGGTACTGAACGGATTCTAATGGCAACGCTCATCTTCGCCGTGGTGCTGTTTTTCGCCATGTCATGGGTTACCACTCCGTTGCAATTAGGGATATTACGTTTTCTGCTCGGCTTTGCCGATGGTGCAATGCTGCCTGCGGTGCAAACGCTATTAGTGAAATACTCCAGCGAGCAGATTACCGGGCGCATCTTTGGGTATAACCAGTCGTTTATGTACCTTGGAAACGTTGCCGGACCCTTGATGGGGGCAACCGTGTCGGCCATGGCGGGTTTCCGCTGGGTCTTTATCGCTACCGCGAGCATTGTGCTTATTAATATCTGGCAACTGGCTATCGCGTTGCGACGCCGGCGTCTCGCTCGCTGAATGGCGGATTAACAACGCGGGTTGCCCGCGTTGTTAATCCATAATTGAAGATTATATATCCGAGTGACTATTAATCTCCTTACCCTTTTATATTGAATTATTCTGCAGAAAGCGTCATTCCCCCTTATTTTGTGTTGTGATTGTTTTCGCAAAACGTTTTATTTCTGCAATAAATACAACTTTCATCCTCTAGGAAGTTGTGAGTCTTAGTGATAACGTGGCCTTTATTTGGTTAAGGGAATACGAAAATGAAAAATCTCATCACTGAGTTGTTACTTAAGCTCGCCCAAAAAGAAGAAGAATCGCAAGACCTGGCCGCGCAAGTCGCAACGTTAGAACGGGTCATCATGGAAATGCTGCGCAACATGGCAACAAATGAGCAGCAAACACTGATTCGTCAAATAGAAGACGCGCTGGCAGGGGTAAGTCAAATGCCCGCATTTCTGACGACGATGCACAGTGCTGGCGAAAACGCACCTAAAACGTGTTGAGATATCTGCAGATACTTATCCACGAATTATCATAAAAGTGTCACATCAAATACTTATAGTCGCTTTGTTTTAATTTTACCGTATTTGTACATGGAGAAAATAAAGTGAAACAAAGCGCACTCGCTATTGCCCTGTTACCCTTGCTGTTTACCCCGGTTATTCATGCAGAAACATCTACCGTAGCGGCTATGGATAATCGTGCCGCACAGGGAGATATCACCACACCGGGTGGCGCGCGTCGATTAACGACGGATCAAACGGCAGCACTACGAGATTCTTTGAACGATAAACCAGCCCAAAATATTATTTTATTGATCGGCGATGGTATGGGGGATTCGGAAATTACCGCTGCGCGAAATTATGCAGAAGGGGCCGGTGGTTTTTTTAAAGGTATTGATGCGTTACCCCTGACCGGACAATACACGCACTACGCGTTGGATAAAAAAACGGGTAAACCTGACTATGTGACCGATTCCGCAGCTTCTGCGACAGCATGGACGACCGGGGTTAAAACATATAACGGTGCGCTGGGCGTTGATATTCACGAAAACGATCACGCCACTATTCTGGAAATGGCCAAAGCTGCCGGTCTGGCGACAGGCAACGTATCCACTGCTGAATTGCAGGATGCCACCCCCGCCGCGCTGGTTGCGCATGTGACATCGCGTAAATGTTACGGTCCAAGCGTCACCGCTGAGAAATGCCCGACAAATGCGTTGGAAAAAGGCGGTAAAGGCTCAATCACCGAGCAATTATTGAATGCCCGTGCTGATGTTACGCTGGGCGGCGGGGCAAAAACCTTTGCTGAGACCGCTGCAGCGGGTGAGTGGCAGGGTAAAACGCTGCGTGAACAGGCTCAGGCCCGTGGTTATCAGATGGTCAGTGATACCGCGAAGCTGGCAGCCATTACTGAAGCGAATCAGGATAAACCGCTGTTAGGCTTGTTCTCTGACGGTAACATGCCGGTACGCTGGGAAGGGCCAAAAGCGTCTTACCACGGTAATCTTGATAAGCCAGTCGTGACCTGTACGCCAAATCCAAAACGTAACGATACGGTGCCGACGCTTGCCCAGATGACGGATAAAGCGATTGAGTTATTAAGCAAGAATGAAAAAGGCTTTTTCCTGCAGGTAGAAGGCGCGTCCATCGATAAGCAGGATCACGCCGCAAACCCGTGCGGTCAGATTGGTGAAACGGTCGATCTGGATGAAGCCGTACAGCGCGCGCTGGCCTTCGCGAAGAAAGACGGCAACACGCTGGTCGTCGTGACCGCTGACCACGCGCATGCCAGTCAGATTGTTGCGCCAGACACCAAAGCCCCTGGCCTGACTCAGGCGCTGAATACCAAAGATGGCGCGGTGATGGTTATCAGCTATGGCAACTCGGAAGAGGAATCACAGGAGCATACTGGCAGCCAGCTGCGTATTGCTGCCTATGGCCCGCATGCGGCGAATGTGGTTGGCCTGACCGACCAGACCGACCTGTTTTACACCATGAAAGCGGCGTTAGGGCTGAAGTAACCTGCTATTTGGTCACTTAATTTGAATAATAAGGTGGCTATTTCTGCGTCAGCAACCAGACTTACTACACGTCATCCTTCAAGCAGCCAACGTTGAGATTGCTTGAAAGGTGACGTGTAGAGTGAATACTCACAACAGGATGGTGCTATGAAAATAACATTGCTCGTTACCCTATTATTTGGCCTGGTTTTCTTAACTACCGTCGGCGCTGCCGAGAAGACGTTAACCCCGCAACAACAACGTATGACCACCTGCAACCAGCAGGCGACGGCGCAGACCTTAAAAGGGGATGCCCGGAAGACATATATGAGTGATTGCCTGAAAAACAGTAAGTCTGCGCCTGATGAAAAGAGCCTGACGCCGCAGCAGCAGAAAATGCGTGAATGCAACGTTCAGGCAACAGAGCAGTCGCTGAAAGGCGACGATCGTAAAAAATTTATGAGCGCTTGCCTGAAAAAAGCTGCGTAATACATACGGGTGAGCGGATAAAATCGCTCACCCGAAATATCATACTTCCGCCGCCAGACCCCTTTCTATAATTTGGGAAATTTGTTTCAGAATATTCCCAAATACGATGAATGATGAAAACTTTTATCAAAAGAAGGCCGTACCGAATGAAGCATTTATATCGCTTCATCAAAACGACCACCAACGTTCCGGTCTGCGATTTGCCCGACGGATAAGACTGCCTCGCGCAGTCGGGCTGGGGGGAATGTTTTTCCCCATCGCGTCGGTATTAGTCTCGCAACCCATAACCGGAGGTTGGTGGCTATTACTGGTGGGATGGGCGTTTGTCTGGCCGCATCTGGCGTGGCAGTTGGCGAGCAAAGCGGAAGATCCGCTGTACAGTGAATTTACGAATATTAAAGCCGATGCGATCCTCGCTGGCATGTGGGTGGGGATTATGGGGGCAAACCTGCTGCCATCCACGGCGCTGCTGATGATTATCTGCATCAACCTGATGGGCGCAGGTGGGGTGCGATTATTCATCGCTGGCGTCGTGTTGATGGTGGTTTCGTGTCTGGTGACGCTACAGTTAACGGATATTCCGGTCGTGTTTAGCAGTACGCAACTGAGCGTGCTGTTGTCGCTGCCGGTACTGGTGATTTATCCGCTGCTGTTTGCCTGGGTTAGCTACCAGACGGTGATCAAATTGGCAGAGCATAAACGCCGCCTGCAGGTAATGAGTACGCGGGATGGAATGACCGGAGTTTATAACCGGCGCCATTGGGAGCTACTGCTGCGCAATGAATTTGATAATTGCCGTCGTCAGCAACGTGATGCCACACTGCTTATTATCGATATCGACCATTTTAAGAGCATCAATGATACCTGGGGGCATGACGTTGGGGATCAGGCGATCGTTGCGCTGACGCGTCAGTTGCAAATGACGCTGCGCGGCAGTGATGTGATTGGGCGTTTTGGTGGTGATGAGTTTGCGGTAATTATGTGCGGTACACCTGCAGCCAGCGCAATCGCGGCGATGTCGCGCGTCCATGAACGACTTAGCCAGTTACGCTTGTCCTGTGCTCCGCAAGTAGCCCTGCGGATTAGCGTCGGTGTTGCTCCGCTGACTTCTGAAACAGAGCACTATCGGGAATGGTTGAAGTCAGCGGATATGGCGCTTTACAAAGCAAAGAATGCCGGACGTAACCGTACTGAAGCGGCGGCCTGACGTCCGACTTGCACTCAGGATTTGCTGAGTTTCTCTGATTGTTCCATGCACTTAACCATCGCTTCGATGACTGACGAACGAAAGCCGCGTTCTTCGAGGACGCGCACTGCCTCAATGGTGGTTCCGCCAGGCGAGCACACCATATCTTTCAGTTCTCCGGGATGTTTACCCGTTTCCAGCACCATCTTCGCCGATCCCATGACCGCCTGTGCCGCGAATTTATAGGCTTGTGCGCGTGGCATGCCGCCCTGAACGGCGGCATCCGCCATGGCTTCGATAAACATAAACACATATGCCGGGGCTGAACCGCTGACGCCAACGACCGGGTGAATCATCGATTCTGCGATGACTTCGGCTTCGCCAAAGCAGCGGAAAATATTCAACACATCAGCAGTATCTTCCGGTGTTACCAGCGCATTTGGGGTGACGGACGTCATTCCTGCATTGACCAGTGACGGCGTGTTAGGCATTGCGCGGATAATTTTACGGTCATGACCCAGTGCGCGGGCGAGTTGATCGAGGGTGACGCCCGCGGCAATGGATACCACCAGAGAATCTTTGTTCAGGCTGGAGGTGATTTCACTCAGCACTTTAATCATGATGCCTGGCTTCACGGCGCCAAAGACAATATCTGCGATTTGCGCGACTTCTTGTGCAGACTGCGCTGCATTTATGCCGTACTGATCGTGCAGTGCTGCGACTTTCTCGGGAGAGGGGGTATAGACCCAGATTTGTCCGGGGAGTACCTGGCCGCTGGCGATCAGGCCGCCAAGAATCGCTTTACCCATGTTACCGCAGCCGATAAAACCAATTTTCTTGTCCATCTTGTCACTCCCTATGCGTGATATTCATTGTTTTATACCCGTTACTCTTCAATTTACTTGAATTATTTAGGGTAAATCTGGGAAAGCTAAGCTTAGCGCGGAATGAAGGCGTTCAGAAGGAGAAACAGCGCTTTGCCTGAAAGTAAAAGCACGAGACAATGTGCAATTGCACATGTGTCTGGAGGTGTTATGACGATTTGGGTGGATGCGGATGCGTGTCCGAATGTGATTAAAGACATTTTATATCGGGCTTCCGAGCGAATGCAGATGCCGCTCATTTTGGTCGCCAATCAGAGTTTGCGCGTTCCGCCTTCGCGTTTTATCCGCACCTTACGTGTTCCAGCTGGGTTTGATGTCGCCGATAACGAAATTGTGCGCCAGTGCAGCGCGGGAGACCTGGTTGTCACGGCGGATATTCCGCTGGCCTCTGAAGTCATTGAAAAAGGCGCTGCGGCACTCAACCCACGCGGTGAACGCTATACCGAGGCGACGATCCGTGAACGTCTGACGATGCGTGATTTTATGGATACGCTGCGTGCCAGCGGGATACAGACCGGAGGGCCTGACAGCCTTTCGCCGCGTGACAGGCAACATTTTGCGGCTGAACTGGACAAGTGGTGGCTGGAAGTTCAACGTAGAAAATAACAACTGTAATTTATTTTTTACACTTTCTTCGTTGTGAATTCTTGTTATAGTAGGGTTTAATCGATTTTATCGCCTTATTGGAATTTATTCTTTACACTTTGGCGGCGTACTAGTTTGATGGTATGATTATAACTTTAACAGCATCAGATCCCGCTTACCTGCGGTTCTCTGGGGAACTTCTGTGATGACACAACCGCTTTATCTTGTTGGCCCCCGGGGGTGTGGTAAGACGACAACCGGTATGGCGCTGGCGAAAGCCATCGACTTTCAGTTCGTTGATACCGATCGCTGGTTGCAATCACACGTGCAGATGACCGTGGCTGAAATTGTTGAAAGAGAAGGATGGGAAGGTTTTCGCGCCCAGGAAACGACAGCCTTGCAGGCCGTTACGGCCCCTTCAACCGTCGTGGCGACCGGCGGCGGTATTATTCTTACTGAATATAATCGTCACTACATGCGTAGTCACGGCATGGTCATCTATTTAAACGCACCGGTATCGGTACTGGTAAACCGCCTGGAAGTGGCGCCTGAGGAAGGATTGCGCCCGACGTTAACCGGCAAGCCATTAACCGAAGAAGTGCAGGAAGTTCTTGAGCAGCGCGATGCGCTGTATCGTGAAGCGGCGCATTATATTGTTGATGCGACGAATGAACCTTCGCAGGTTGTGGCCGATATTCTTGCGATACTGTCGCAAGCCCGGTCACGGCTACAGGGCGGAGCTTATCGTTAAGGACTGCCCGATATAGACCGACCTTTCCACGCCATCCTGGGCGCGCAGACAAATTATCTGTCCTCTGCCAGAGCGTGCCTGTATCACAATTTTCGAACCTCCCGGTATACCGCGGAAAGTGAAAATTAAGCGATAACAATATAGTACTGGAATGATTTGGAATCTTTACACTATGCATCGCCGATCTGCTGCTACGCTTTTGAGCATTTGTAGCGCAGGTCAGCACCCGGCATTTGTCCGGGAATTCACGGCAAAGTAAGAAGACGGTGGAGCAACAAATGAGTACGTCGTTGGCTATCCTCACGATTGGTGTTGTACCGATGTGTGAGGTGTTACCGCTCCTGACGGAATATATCGATGAACAACACATTACTCACCACAGCCTGCTGGGACAGATGCGGCGAGAAGATGTGATGGCTGAGTATGCAGTATCGCCCGGCGACGAGTCGTTATTGACGCTGCTGAGCGACCATCAACTGGCTCATGTCTCGCGCCAGAAAGTCGAGCGCGATTTGCAAAGTATTGTTGAAGTGCTGGATAACCAGGGGTTTGATGTTATTTTGCTGATGAGCACGGCCTCAATTTCCCGCCTGACGGCCCGCAATAGTATCCTGCTGGAGCCTTTACGAATTATTCCTCCCCTGGTGGCCTCAATTGTTGAAGGGCATCAGGTTGGGGTGATTGTGCCGGTCGCCGAATTGCTCCATGCCCAGGAACAAAAATGGCAGGTGCTACAGACGCCCCCCGTCTATGCCGTGGCAAACCCGATTCACGGTTCTGAGCAACAGCTGATTGATGCAGGAAAAGATCTGCTTGAGCAGGGGGCGGATGTGATCATGCTGGATTGTTTGGGTTTTAACCAACGCCATCGTGATTTACTGCAAAAGTCGCTGGATGTCCCGGTTCTTCTGTCTAACGTACTGATTGCCCGACTGGCATCCGAGTTACTTGCTTAATTTTGCGTGACAGCTACAACGTCAGGCCCCTATATTGGTTATCAACTTAATCACGAGATAGGGCCAGTTGTATGCTTCAAAGTAATGAATACTTTTCCGGCAAAGTAAAATCGATCGGTTTTACCAGCAGCAGTACTGGCCGCGCCAGCGTTGGCGTTATGGCGGAAGGTGAATACACCTTTGGTACAGCGGCACCTGAAGAGATGACGGTGGTAAGCGGTGCGTTAAATGTGTTACTGCCGGGGGAAACCGAGTGGAAAGTGTATGCCGCAGGGGACGTGTTTAACGTACCGGGCAACAGCGAATTTCATCTGCAAGTGGCAGAGCCAACATCCTATCTTTGCCGCTATCTGTAATTGTTTAGTGTCTGATAGTACTTACTTATCTGGCCTACAATAGGCGTAGGCCAGATAAGTCGCAAGGGGTGACATCTGGCAATACGACGTCACTTAGCGCTGTGCTTCGCCGCCTAATCCTTCCACCAGGCTTTTAATCAACGCGGCCAGTTCACCCGTCATCAGGATGAAATCGGCATCAAAACGTTGAGCATAGTCTTCACGGTCGATGTCTTCATTTTGATCGCGCAGTTCATCGCTGAACTTCAGACGCTTAATGGAACCGTCGTCGCACATGACAAACTGAATACGCTGCTGCCAGTCGAGCGCCAGCTTGGTGACCAGTTTGCCTGCTTCGATGTGTACGGCAATTTCATCGCAAACCAGATCCTGTTTCTTCGCGCGGATCACGCCACCATCTTCCAGCATCGCTTTCAGTTCGGCTTCATCCAGTAACTGGAAACCTTGCGCCGTCGTGCCGGAACGGACCCATTCGGTCAGCGTCAGTTCGATTGGGTTTTCCATCGTCAACGGGACAACCGGCAGTGAACCGAGGCTTTTACGCAGCAGTGCCAGCGTGTCCTCTGCTTTTTTGGCGCTTGCACAGTCGACAATGATCAGGTCATTGACAGTGTCGATCCACATCATTGTCTGGCTGAAGCGGCTAAAGGCGCGCGGCAGCAATGAGTGCAACACTTCATCTTTCAGCGAGTCTTTTTCGGTCTTTTTGAGCTTGCGACCCTGCTCAGCTTCCAGTTTGGCTATTTTTGCTTCCAGCGCCTGTTTAATAACCGGCGACGGCAGAATTTTTTCTTCTTTGCGGGCGCAGATAATAATTTGGCCATTGGCGGTATGCGTTAAAGCATCGCTGTGCGATCCCATCGGCGGCACCCAGCCCATTTTTGCCATATCCTGGCTACCGCAAGGGGTGAACGTCATTGATGCCAGCTGTTTTTCCATCTCTTCGGCACGCAAAGAAACATCGCGGCTAAGACGGTAAACCATTAAATTTTTGAACCACAGCATGATAATTTCCACGGCCTTGTCGTTAAATCCAGCGGGCATGATAGCGAATTGTCGCTATGCTTGCATTGTTAATCGGGAAGAGGAGTAAACCGTGCGTATAGGTATCGATTTAGGCGGTACGAAAACGGAAGTTATCGCGCTTGGCGATGCGGGTGAGCAGCTTTTTCGCCATCGCCTGCCGACGCCGCGTGATGATTATCGACAAACCATAGAAACCATCGCCGCGCTGGTGGAGATGGCGGAAAAAGCCACCGGGCAGACGGGAACCGTGGGGATGGGCATTCCCGGTTCAATTTCGCCTTATACCGGGGTGGTGAAAAATGCCAACTCGACCTGGCTCAATGGACAACCCTTTGACAAAGACCTGAGTACGCGACTGAACCGTGAAGTCCGCCTGGCAAACGATGCTAACTGCCTGGCGGTGTCTGAAGCGGTCGATGGCGCAGCCGCGGGAGCGCAGACCGTGTTTGCGGTGATAATTGGTACCGGCTGTGGTTCCGGTGTGGCGCTCAATGGCCGGGTGCATAGCGGTGGTAATGGCACGGCGGGCGAGTGGGGGCATAATCCACTGCCGTGGATGGATGATGATGAGTTGCGCTATCGGCAAGAGGTGCCTTGCTATTGCGGTAAACAAGGCTGTATTGAAACCTTTATCTCAGGGACTGGATTTGCCACTGATTATCATCGCCTGAGCGGAAATCCGCTAAAAGGCAGTGAAATTATCCGTCTGGTAAACGAACAGGATGCACTGGCGGAACAGGCGCTGAGCCGATATGAATTACGCCTGGCGAAATCGTTAGCGCATGTGGTGAATATTCTCGACCCGGATGTCATTGTGCTGGGCGGGGGAATGAGCAATGTCGACAGGCTGTACCAAAACGTTCCGTCACTGATTAAGCAGTTTGTCTTTGGCGGTGAGTGTGAAACGCCTCTGCGCAAGGCGTTACACGGTGACTCCAGTGGCGTGCGCGGCGCGGCCTGGCTGTGGCCGCAGGCATAAACGTTTACGTCGCGGGTGCAACCTGTTGCACACCGCGCTTCAGACGACCATAGATCAGCAGTGATGACATCGCGGAAAAAGACAGTAGCGCCGCAGGGATCGTGACGTAGTTGTAGGCAAAGCCCAGCGTCAACATTAAGCCGCCGAAGTAAGCGCCAATTGCGCTACCCAGATTAAAGGCCATTTGCCCTCCGGCCGCGCCCAGCAGTTCACCGCCCTTCGCGTTTTGCAGCAGTAAAATTTGCAGCGGCGCTGATAGCGCAAATAGTCCCGCACAGCAAATAAAGGCGAACGTCAGCGAGGCGGCTTTGATGCCGCCGAATGCAAACAGCAGCAGCAGGGCCACTACAATCACAAAATCGGTTACTACCGCAATGCGTAGCGGCGTGTAGCGACCAGACAGTCGCCCGCTCAGCAGGTTGCCCAACACCATCCCCAGCCCAACCAGCATCATGATGAAAGTCATCAGCGTTTCGGAGAAACCAGAGATGTACATCATGTAGGGTTTGACGTAGCTGAACCAGGCAAAAACACCGGCGTTCCCAAACATGGTGGCGGAGAAAATGAGCCACGGTGCGGGACTTTTCAGAAAGTGAAATTGCTCGCGTAGCCTGCCTTTTGCTTCGTCGCGGAGGTGGGGTACCCAAAAGATAACCGACAGAATAACGGCGATGTTAAACACGGCAATCAGCAGAAACGTGTAGCGCCAGCTAAACGTCTGACTCAGCCAGGTGCCAACGGGAATGCCAATCAGATTGGCGACGGTCATGCCGGAAATCATACCCGCTACGGCGGCGGTAACTTTACCAGGTCGCGCCAGCTTTGACAGGATAATCGCGCCGACGCCAAAAAATGCCCCGTGTGGAAACCCGGAGACCAGCCGGCCTACCGCCAGCATAAAATAGCTGGAAGAGAGGGTGAAGATGGCGTTCCCGACGACACAGAGTGTGACCAGAAACAGCAGAATATGCTTGAGCGAAAAACGATTGGAAAACACGGCAATAATGGGGGCGCCGATGACAACGCCAAAGGCGTAAAACGAAATCATATGTCCCGCATCGGGGATGGAAATGCCCACGTCACGCGCCAGTTCGGTTAATACGCCCATAATGCCAAACTCGGCCATGCCCAGCCCAAACGTTCCGAGGGCTAAAGAGAAAATGACTTTTTTCATACTACCTGCCAACAATAAAGACGCAGGATGTGCGCCACAGCGTCGAATGCTCGCCGCCAACAAAGGGATAGCTTGCGGATAAGAAAAAGAGATTGCCATTTCATATCCGTCTTTGTGTATTCACGATCGTGCTATGTATTATGCCGGATGGTGCTTACGCACATCCGGCTCGTGAATCCACATCCGTTGGTTGATTACTCCACCGCAAACATCTTATCGAGTTTGCTGTAACCTAATCCGTTGATTTTTTTAACCTTGATCTGCACCGGAATACGTTCTTTCATCGCTTCGACGTGGCTTATCACGCCAATGGTCTTGCCGGTGGCGTTCAGGGCATCCAGCGCGTCGAGCGCGGTATCCAGCGTTTCGCTGTCCAGCGTGCCGAAACCTTCATCGAGGAACAGAGAGTCAATGCGTGTTTTGTGACTGACCAGGTCGGACAGCGCCAGCGCTAGCGCCAGGCTTACGAGGAAGCTTTCGCCGCCGGAGAGCGTGCGGGTATCACGCACGGCATCGGCCTGCCAGGTATCCACCACTTCGAGTTCCAGCGCCTCACTGGCCTTGCGTTGCAACAGATAGCGACCGTGCAGGCGGGTCAGCTGATTGTTGGCCAACCAGACCAGGTTATCCAGCGTCAGTCCCTGGGCAAATTTGCGGAATTTATCACCTTCTTTTGAGCCGATCAGCGCATTCAGGTAGCCCCAGTCTTCGACCTGCAGTGAGGCCTTTTCAATCTCTTGCATCAGGGTCTGCTGCTGCTGGCGGTTTTCGGCATCCTGCCTGAGCTGCTGGCGAATTTCGCCCTGGCGCGTGGTGTTATCCCGTAGTTGTTGCGCGAGCTGTGCCAGTGCATCGCGAAGATAGTCCATGGTGAGTGTGAGATCCGCGCCGGCAGGCGGTTGCTGCTGATGCGTTGCCAGCGCCAGCTGAGCCTGGTTAAGCAGCGTTTGCGCCTGTTGGAGCTGGCCTTCCAGCGACTGCTTAAGTTGCTCAAGATGGTTAAATGCCTCTTCATCCAGCAGGGCGGCAAGGAAGGCGTCGCGATCGTCAAAAACACTGGCCTGCAATGCGCTATCAAACTGTGCCTGAATCTCTGCTGCGCGTTGAGCCTCCTGGGCTTCCTGTTGTTGCAGTGACTGCCACTGGCCCTGTAATGAGAGGCAGTCATCGTGCACCTGCCGCCAGTTTTCCAGCGCCAGGCTTTCTGTCGTTTCTTCCTTCGCGCCGGTTTCGGGCAAGGTTTCCAGCAATGGCGCAAGCTGTGCCATTTTCGCCTGGAGCTCGGTCAGCTCATTCTGGCGACGCTGCCACATCTGCGCTTCGCCCGCACGTGCGTTAAGCCAGGCGGTGATGTCGTCATCGGCAGGAAGCGACAGACCGTAGCGGGCTAATTCAGCGAGCAGCGTAGTCTGGCGCTGTTCAATATGCTGCTGAAGCTGGGTTATCTGTTCGGAATGCGCAGTAATTTGTGCCTGCAGGGCATGACGCAGGCTCAACTGGTGAAGCTGTTGTTCGTGTTCCTCCTGGGCTGCAAGCCAGGGGGCGATATCATCCTGCGGTTGTAACGTTATGTTCAGACGGGTAGTCAGCGCCAGCCACTCTTGAGTAAGTGCTTGCTCCTCCTGAGAAAGCGTCTGTACCTCACGTTCATCGTGCTGTAGCTGTTGGGTTATCGCGTCGAGCTGTCCGCGTAGCGTTGACCCCTCATCGGCCAGCGTTTTGACCTCTTTTTCTAATGCTTCCCGTCGCGCCTGATTGACGCTGAGCTCGAGCGTCTGATAGTGCTCAATCGCCGGATGCGTCGTGGAGCCGCAAAGCGGACAAGGCTGACCGGATTGCAGTAAAGCACGCTGGCTTTCCAGATCTTTAATCCGTGCTTCCTGCTCGCAGAGCGTTTTTACATCAGTCAGATGCTGATTTTTATCTTTATAACGCTGACGTTTTTCGGCCAGGGCCGCGTTGCGTTGCGCTTGCTCCTGCTGGCGCTGCTGAATTGTGGTGCGTAGCTGTACCAGCTGTTTTTGTTTCGGCGTAATTTGTCCATGCAGATTGCTCAGTTGTTGGCGTAATGGCCGCAACTGTGCGTGCTGCGCCAGCGCTACCGTGACCTCTTGCGCGCTAAGGGTCAGCGAGGGAAGCGGCAGTGCATCCAGCTTGCGCACATCGCTGTCGCGGAGTTTTTGCCACTGACGTAGCTGCTCGTTAGCGTCAGATTGCTGTGCCAATAGCGCTTTCCATCCCGCCAGCTCGCTGCTCCATAAGCGGAAACGGTCATGTTCGTTCAGCCAGTCGGTTAGCGTCTGCTGCTCGGTGAGCAGGGTCGCCGACTGTTTTTGTGCCTGCTGACGGATGCGCCCACGCAGCGCTAAGCTGCTTTGTAAGCGAGCATTCACTTCCTGAATATTCTGTCGTGTTCGGCCGAGCGTGGCGGATTGTTCCTGAATTCGCTCCCAGTACGGGCGCAACGTTCTGGCGGGAAGTGCCAGGCTGAGTGTCGCCAGCTGCGGTTGTGCTTTTTCTTGCGCCTCTTTTGCGGTCTGTAAGGCTTGCTGGTGGCGGCTTACTTCTGCCTGTAGCTCATTTTGTCGGATGAGCCAATTGAGATGCTGTTGCTGGATTTGCTGACGGGTAAGATACTGTTTTTCTTCGTCAGTAAGTACCTGCAAACTTTCTGTCAGGGACTGCACCTGCTCTGCGGCGAGCAGGGCTACACCGCTGGCCTGCGCCTGTAGCTTTTCCAACGCTGTGCGCGCCGCTTTATGTTTTTCGAACACCATGGCGGAGATTTGTCCATAAATCTCGGTCCCCGTCAGTTCTTCCAGGAGCTCGGCGCGTTCTTTCGGTTTGGCATTGAGAAAAGCAGCGAATTGCCCCTGAGACAGCAACATAGAACGGGTAAAGCGTCCGTAGTCCAGACCGGTAAGTTCGGCGGTCATTTCCAGCTTGTCTTTAACTTTATCGGCGAGAATTTTGCCATCCGCGCAGCGAGCCAGTTCGACACGCGGAACCTGCAGGTTACCTTCTGGCTGGTTGCGCGCGCGGTTCTGACTCCAGAATGCGCGATAGGCTTCGCCTCTGACTTCGAATTCAACTTCGGCCAGACATTCCGCCGTGTCGCGGGTCATCAGGTCATTTTGCGACTGCGAGACGGTATTGAGTCGTGGTGTTTCGTGGTACAGCGCGAGGCAAATTGCGTCCAGCAGGGTGGTCTTCCCGGCACCGGTTGGACCGGTGATGGCAAACAGCCCGTTGCTGGCAAAAGGCTCAGCCGTGAAATCAACTTTCCATTCCCCTTTCAGGGAGTTGAGGTTTTTCAGACGCAGGCTGAGAATTTTCATGCTTCGGTCTCCCCGGCGAGCGTGTGTAAGGTCGTGCTAAACAGGTGATTCAGACGCTCACGCTGCGGATCGTCGAGTTCTTCCAGTGCCAGACGGCGGTCAAACACCTCCGTCACGCTCAATTCACTCAATGTTTCGCGTCGTTCATTGGCCATGATGCGCTCGCGTTGTTCACGACTACGCCGCACCAATAAGACTTCTACCGGTAAGTCTTCGGTCAGGGCCTGGATTTTGCGCTGCATATCGTGCAGATAGTCATCGGTCGCGATTTCTATATCTAACCACACCGGCGGTTCATGTTGCGTGCCACGCCATTGCTCCAGCTGTGCGCTAATCGTCGCTAAATCGCCTTTCAACACGGCAAGCTGTTGGGTTACTGGCACGATGAGGTTTTCAACGGCGCTCAGCTTACCGTTTTCAAAGCTCACCAGGTGGACGCATTTGCTTTTGCCGCACTCGTCAAAACTGAGTGCAATCGGGGAGCCGCAATAGCGAATATGTTCTGTACCGCCGATGACCTGTGCCCGGTGAATATGTCCCAGCGCGATGTAATCCGCTGGTGGGAAATTTTGTGCCGGAAACGCATCCAGCGTCCCAATATAAATATCACGTACGGCGTCACTTTTACTGGCGCCGACGGTGGTCAGATGCCCTGTCGCAATAATCGGCAGATTCTGCTCGCCACGCAGCGCGCAGGCGTCCTGATATTGCTGTTGGTAATAGTCGGTGATTGCACCTAATAAATGCTGCTGTTTTTCGTGACCGGTTAGCCCCGCCTGGCTGGTAATGATGTCACGTGGACGTAAAAAAGGAACCGGACAGAGGATTGCGCCCGGCGTGCCGTCGCGTTGAGGGAGCACTTGCGGCGCGTGGCCCGCGCTGGCCACGACGGTGGTGTTGAGGAATGCCAGAATATCGCGGGATTCATTGAGTGTGGCGACGGAGTCATGGTTTCCTGCCAGCACCACCAGATGGCAGCCCGTTTGCTGTAGATTAACAACAAACCGGTTATACAGCTCGCGGGCGTAGCTGGGCGGTGAACCGGTATCGAAAATATCACCTGCCACAATAATGGCATCCACCTGATGGGATTGTGCCGTTTCCAGCAGCCAGTCGAGAAAGGCCTGGTGTTCAGCGGCGCGGCTCTTGCTGTAGAAATTTTGGCCCAGATGCCAGTCAGACGTGTGGAGGATGCGCATAAGAGTTCCATGACAAAAAAACGATGGCGGAGATTATAACCTTGCAAGGGCGGTAATATCTTGTTTCCGGGCTGTCATAATTCGCCTGGCTGGGTTAAACCTAGACTATCTTTTCATAAATCTGTCATAAAAGTGACGCATAATGCCACGGTATTGATGGCAAACGATTTAATTATAAACAGGGCAAATCATGGCGAGACGTATTCTGGTCGTAGAAGATGAAGCTCCAATTCGTGAAATGGTCTGCTTCGTGCTCGAGCAAAACGGTTTTCAACCCGTAGAAGCCGAAGACTATGACAGTGCTGTGAACCAACTTAATGAACCCTGGCCGGATCTCGTCCTGCTTGACTGGATGCTTCCCGGCGGCTCGGGTCTACAGTTTATTAAACACCTCAAGCGGGAAGCGATGACGCGGGATATCCCCGTGATGATGCTGACGGCGCGCGGTGAAGAAGAAGACCGTGTGCGGGGGCTGGAAACCGGCGCGGATGACTATATTACTAAGCCGTTCTCTCCGAAGGAGCTGGTGGCGCGTATTAAAGCCGTTTTACGACGTATTTCCCCTATGGCGGTGGAAGAAGTTATCGAGATGCAAGGGCTGAGTCTTGATCCTACCTCGCACCGTGTGATGACCGGAGAGGACCCGCTGGATATGGGACCTACCGAATTCAAGTTGCTCCATTTCTTTATGACCCATCCTGAGCGTGTCTACAGCCGCGAGCAATTACTCAATCATGTGTGGGGAACCAACGTATATGTAGAGGACCGGACGGTCGATGTGCATATTCGCCGGTTGCGTAAAGCGCTGGAGCATAGCGGACACGATCGTATGGTGCAGACGGTACGCGGGACGGGATATCGCTTTTCGACCCGCTTCTGACTGCAGGTAATAAGGGCCTGAGGGATTAGGCTGTAAATGGAGTAAGACGTTTGCTTGAACGATTGTCATGGAAAAGGCTGGTACTGGAGCTGATCCTCTGCTGCATACCGGCTTTTATCCTTAGCGCTTTTTTTGGTTATCTACCCTGGTTTTTACTGGCGTCGGTAACGGGCCTGCTTATCTGGCATTTCTGGAACTTATTGCGTTTGTCCTGGTGGCTGTGGGTCGACAGGAGTATGACGCCTCCACCGGGGCGTGGCAGTTGGGAGCCACTGCTCTACGGCCTGCATCAAATGCAGTTGCGTAATAAAAAGCGCCGTCGCGAATTGGGTAACCTCATTAAACGCTTTCGCAGCGGCGCCGAATCACTGCCCGACGCAGTGGTACTGACCACCGAAGAAGGCGGGATTTTCTGGTGTAACGGACTGGCACAGCAGGTTTTAGGGTTACGCTGGCCGGATGATAGCGGGCAAAACATTCTTAACCTGCTGCGCTATCCGGAATTTACGCTGTATCTGAAAACACGCGACTTTAGTCGGCCAATTAATCTGGTACTCAACACCGGACGACATCTGGAAATTCGCGTAATGCCCTACACCGATAAGCAATTGCTGATGGTGGCGCGTGATGTTACGCAGATGCACCAGTTGGAAGGTTCCCGACGTAACTTTTTCGCTAACGCCAGCCATGAGCTGCGCACGCCGCTGACGGTGTTGCAAGGTTATCTGGAGATGATGCAGGAGCATCCGCTGGAAGGGACGACGCGAGAAAAAGCGCTGCATACCATGCGTGAGCAAACCTACCGTATGGAAGGGCTGGTGAAGCAGTTGCTTACACTGTCGAAAATTGAAGCCGCACCGGCGATGATGCTCAATGAAAAGGTGGATGTGCCGATGATGCTGCGCGTGGTTGAACACGAAGCACAGACGCTGAGCCAGCATAAACACACGTTTACTTTTGATGTTGATAGCCAACTGAACGTGCGGGGCAACGAAGAACAACTGCGTAGCGCAATCTCAAACCTCGTGTATAACGCAGTGAATCACACGCCTGCGGGAACGCATATTACCGTACGCTGGCAGCATGTGGCGTCGGGAGCAGAGTTTAGCGTGGAAGATAACGGTCCGGGTATCGCTGCGGAGCATATTCCACGTCTGACTGAGCGTTTTTATCGTGTAGATAAAGCACGATCCCGACAAACGGGGGGGAGCGGATTAGGACTGGCGATTGTGAAGCATGCCCTGCATCATCACGACAGCCGTTTGAATATCGACAGCACCCCAGGCAAAGGGACACGATTTAGTTTTGTGCTCGCGGAACGTTTAATTGCCAAAAATAACGGTTAAAAGGTATTCGTAAGCTTATCTTTCCAAAAGCCAGCTCAAGCTGGCTTTTTTTGTTGCAGTCAATAAAGAGATACTGAATTTTACGACGTTTGATTGTTTTTTGTTCGCATTATTACCCATGTCTTTTTCCAGGGAATGGTGTTTTGTGCTGGCTCAATTTTTCATATCGCTATATTGTTCTGGTTTTTAGATCCCACCTTGCTTTAAAACGTTATAAGCGTTTAAATTGCGCATCAAATGCTGTCATACCGACTGCATTTACGCGGTAAATCGAAAAACTATTCTTCGCCGCGCCAGGCAGGGAGAATTTCCCGCTGGAATTGCTTAAAAATGCCGCTGTATCATCCCGCAGGGAAAGGCAGAAAATTAAACGTTTTCAACACCACATCCACAGGCAGTAAGACTTTATGACCCATCAGTTAAAATCGCGCGATATTATCGCTCTGGGATTTATGACATTTGCACTGTTCGTTGGTGCAGGTAACATTATTTTCCCCCCAATGGTTGGTTTGCAGGCAGGCGAACACGTCTGGACTGCAGCCTTTGGCTTCCTGATTACCGCCGTAGGCCTTCCGGTACTTACCGTGGTCGCACTGGCGAAAGTGGGCGGCGGCGTAGACAGCCTGAGCACGCCTATCGGTAAAGTTGCCGGTCTGTTGCTGGCTACCGTCTGCTATCTGGCCGTGGGGCCGTTATTCGCCACGCCGCGTACCGCAACGGTTTCGTTCGAAGTTGGGATTGCACCGCTGACCGGTGATTCCGCGCTGCCGCTGTTCATCTACAGCGTGGTGTACTTCGCGATTGTGATTCTGGTGTCACTGTATCCCGGCAAACTGCTGGATACCGTGGGCAACTTCCTGGCGCCGTTGAAAATTCTGGCACTGGTTGTGCTTTCCGTGGCGGCGATTGTCTGGCCTGCGGGTCCGATCAGCAATGCGATGGAAGCCTATCAAAACGCAGCATTCTCGAATGGCTTTGTGAACGGCTATCTGACGATGGATACGCTGGGCGCGATGGTATTTGGTATTGTTATTGTTAACGCCGCCCGTTCGCGTGGCGTTACCGAAGCGCGTCTGTTGACCCGCTACACCGTCTGGGCAGGTCTGATGGCGGGCGTGGGTTTAACGCTGCTGTACCTCGCGTTGTTCCGCCTGGGTTCAGACAGTGCGACGCTGGTCGATCAATCTGCTAACGGTGCGGCAATTCTGCATGCGTATGTTCAGCACACCTTCGGTGGTGCAGGCAGCTTCCTGCTGGCGGCGTTGATTTTCATCGCTTGCCTGGTAACTGCGGTTGGCCTGACCTGTGCGTGCGCTGAGTTCTTCGCACAGTATGTTCCGCTGTCTTATCGTACGCTGGTGTTTATCCTTGGCGGCTTCTCGATGGTGGTCTCTAACCTGGGCCTGAGCCATCTGATTCAGATCTCTATTCCGGTGCTGACGGCTATCTATCCGCCATGTATCGCACTGGTTGTATTAAGCTTTACCCGCTCATGGTGGCATAATTCTTCCCGCGTCATTGCACCTGCGATGTTTATCAGCCTGATTTTTGGTATCCTTGATGGCATTAAAGCTTCTGCAGTTGGCGATGTCTTACCAGCCTGGACCCAGCGTTTACCGCTGGCGGAGCAGGGGCTGGCGTGGTTGATGCCAACAGTCGTGATGGTGGTCCTGGCCGTTATCTGGGATCGCGCAGCGGGTCGACAAGTGACCTCCAGCGCACACTAATATCACTGACAATAAGTTTTAACCACGGGGCTATTAATATGGCCCCGTGGTTTTTTTATTGTGTTAACAGGTTAGGAATCGATGGAAAGTAATAACAAGCTAAAGCGTGGGCTGAGCACCCGGCACATTCGCTTTATGGCATTAGGTTCAGCAATTGGTACCGGGCTGTTCTACGGTTCAGCCGACGCCATCAAAATGGCGGGGCCGAGCGTGTTGCTGGCCTATATTATCGGTGGCGTCGCGGCGTACATTATTATGCGTGCGCTGGGCGAAATGTCAGTCCATAACCCCGCAGCCAGCTCTTTCTCGCGCTATGCGCAGGAAAACCTCGGACCGTTGGCTGGTTACATTACCGGCTGGACCTACTGTTTTGAAATCCTGATTGTCGCCATTGCCGACGTGACAGCCTTCGGTATTTACATGGGCGTCTGGTTCCCGGCCGTACCGCACTGGATTTGGGTACTCAGCGTCGTGCTGATTATCTGCGCCATCAACCTGATGAGCGTGAAGGTATTTGGTGAGCTGGAGTTCTGGTTCTCGTTCTTCAAAGTCGCCACCATCATCATTATGATTGTTGCTGGTTTCGGCATTATCATTTGGGGGATTGGCAACGGCGGACAGCCTACCGGTATCCATAACCTGTGGAGCAACGGCGGCTTCTTCAGTAACGGCTGGCTCGGCATGGTGATGTCGCTACAAATGGTGATGTTCGCCTACGGCGGGATTGAGATTATCGGGATTACCGCGGGTGAAGCAAAAGACCCGGAAAAATCTATTCCGCGTGCCATCAATTCTGTCCCCATGCGCATTCTGGTGTTCTATGTGGGGACGCTGTTCGTCATCATGTCTATCTACCCGTGGAACCAGGTGGGTACCGACGGCAGCCCGTTCGTTATGACATTCCAGCACATGGGCATTACCTTTGCGGCGGGCATTCTCAACTTTGTGGTTCTGACTGCGTCGCTGTCAGCCATTAACTCTGATGTCTTCGGTGTAGGCCGTATGCTGCACGGCATGGCGGAGCAGGGCAGTGCCCCGAAAATGTTCGCCAAAACCTCGCGTCGTGGCGTGCCGTGGGTCACGGTGATGGTGATGACCATCGCGCTGCTGTTTGCGGTGTATCTTAACTACATCATGCCGGAAAACGTCTTCCTGGTGATCGCCTCTTTGGCAACGTTCGCCACGGTTTGGGTGTGGATTATGATCCTGCTGTCGCAGATTGCTTTCCGTCGTCGTCTGCCGCCAGAAGAGGTCAAAGCGCTGAAATTTAAAGTACCGGGTGGGGTAACGACGACCATTGTTGGCCTGATATTCCTGGTCTTTATTATTGCGCTTATCGGCTATCATCCGGATACCCGCATTTCGCTGTACGTCGGCTTTGCGTGGATTCTCCTGCTGCTGGCTGGCTGGGTATTCAAACGCCGCCGCGAGCGCCAACTGGCTGAAGTACAGTAATTTGTTTGCCGGGTAAGACAGTGTCGACGCCCGGCAACATCTCCTCCCCCGTGCTCCTCCCCCAATAAACGTTAAGATGATGAGTGATCCTGCACTTCGCTATGGCAAGGTGTCGTCATTATCATCAAAGGGGATACGTGATGTTGAACGCCTGGCACCTTCCGGTTGCCCCATTTGTGAAGCAAAACAAAGATCAACTGACGATTACGTTATGGCTGGCAGGGGAAAATCCTCCTCAGCGGGTGACGCTACGTGCAGAAAACGATAACGAAGAGATTTCGCTAGCTATGCACAAGCAGCGTAGCCAACCGCACCCAGGTGTCACCGCGTGGCGTGCGGCGATCGATCTTACCAGCGGACAGCCCCGCCGACGCTATAGCTTTAAATTACTGTGGCTCGATCGCCAGTTGTGGTTCACCCCGCAGGGATTCAACCGCTTTCCGCCTGCGCGTCTGGAGCAGTTTGCCGTCGATGTACCGGATAATGGTCCACAGTGGGTGGCCGATCAGATTTTTTATCAGATTTTCCCGGATCGCTTTGCCCGCAGCCAGTCGCGTGAAGCGGCTCAGGATAACGTCTATTACCATCACGCCGCTGGACACGACATCGTGCGGCGCGAGTGGGACGAACCGCTTACGGCTCAGGCCGGTGGTTCGACGTTTTATGGCGGAGATTTGGACGGCATCAGCGAAAAGCTGCCGTATCTGAAGACGTTAGGGGTCACGGCGCTGTACCTGAATCCGGTATTTACCGCGCCGAGCGTACATAAATACGATACTGAAGATTATCGCCATGTTGATCCGCACTTTGGCGGCGATCGGGCGTTGTTGCGCTTGCGGCAGAACACGCAACGGCAGGGGATGCGCCTGATTCTGGATGGTGTTTTTAACCATAGCGGCGATTCGCATTTCTGGTTTGACCGGCATAATCGCGGGACCAACGGAGCATGCCACAATCCGGATTCCCCCTGGCGCGACTGGTACCATTTCTCTGATGATGGGGTTGCGCTGGACTGGTTGGGGTACTCAAGCCTACCCAAACTGGACTTTTCCTCTGACAGCCTGGTGAATGAAATTTATCGTGGCGAAGACAGTATTGTTCGCCACTGGCTAAAAGCACCGTGGAGTATGGACGGCTGGCGACTGGATGTCGTGCATATGCTGGGCGAAGCGGGTGGCGCACGTAATAACTTGCAGCATGTCGCCGGAATTACGCTGGCGGCGAAAGAAACCCAGCCAGAGGCGTATGTGGTGGGTGAACATTTTGGCGATGCGCGCCAGTGGTTGCAGGCTGATGCAGAAGATGCCGCCATGAACTATCGCGGATTTACCTTTCCCCTCTGGGGATTCCTCGCCAATACCGATATCTCATACGACCCGCAATCCATTGACGCTCAGACCTGTATGGCGTGGATGGATAACTACCGTGCGGGCCTGTCGCATCAGCAGCAGCTGCGGATGTTTAATCAGCTCGACAGCCACGATACCGCCCGCTTTAAATCTCTGCTGGGTAAAGACGTTGCACGGTTACCGCTGGCGGTGGTGTGGCTGTTTACCTGGCCTGGCGTGCCCTGTATTTACTACGGTGACGAAGTGGGGCTGGACGGGAATAACGATCCGTTTTGCCGCAAGACGTTCCCGTGGCAGCCTGAACATCAGGATGCTAACCTGCTGGCGTTGTACCAGCGACTGGCAAAATTACGCCACCAGAGCCAGGCGTTACGCCATGGTGGTTGTCAGGTGATTTACGCCGAGGATAACGTGGTGGTATTTGTACGCGTACTAAACCGCCAGCGCGTGTTGGTGGCGATCAATCGCGGTCACGCTTGTGAAGTCGTGCTGCCAGCCTCACCGTTGCTCAATGTCAGTCAATGGCAACACCAGGAGGGCAAGGGCCAACTCGTCGATGATATCCTGACGCTGCCCGCAATATCGGCTTCAGTCTGGATGAGTCATTGATACAAGCGCGCAATTTCCTCACTGGCCAGCAGCGCGTCTCGCCACCAGCGCTGCGCCAGTCCTTCGCTACTATTGCGCCATGCCATATAGGCGACGTCTTTTTGACGAAATGAGATAACCGTCTTTTCCACCAGTTCACCGCTGGCAATCCATGGGCTGGCAATGTGGCGGGGGAGAAATCCGCAGCCCATTCCCGCCCGCAGCAGCATCACCTTACTGTGGAAATCATCGACGCGAATCTGCGCCTGTTCATCCATCAGGTTGGTCTGTAACGGGTGGCAAAAGCGAGCGCTGTCGCTGATAACAATCGCCCGGTGCAGGCACAATTGCTCATTCGTCAGGTCATCAGGCGCGCTCGCCAGCGGGTGCCCTGGGGCGACGACAAAGACATTGTCCAGCGTGCCGAGCATTTTGTAGGACCAGGCTGCGGATGTGGGCGGTTCATTAATTGCGCCGAGGATAATATCCGCCCCGTTATGGGTCAGTTCTTCCCATGAACCCGCCAGCGTATGGTGGGTGAAGTTGAGACGAGTTTGTTTATTAAGTGCATGAAATTCATCAATAATGGGTAGCAATGAGGCAAAGGGAAAGGAGTCATCGAGCGCGATTGCCAGATCCTTTTCCCAGCCGGAACTTAGCTGTATTGCCTGCTTTTCGAGATCTTTTGCCGCACTCAGCAGTAGACGCCCTTTTTCCAGCATCATCCGTCCGGTGTCGGTGAATTTTGCCCGGTGCCCGGAACGGTCAAGCAATTCGATGTTCAGATCGCTTTCCAGCTTCTGAATCATATAGCTGAGTGCGGCAGGTGTTTTAAATAGCGATTCGGCCGCCGCGGCAAAAGAGCCGTGCTTGTCGAGTGCATCGAGGATCAGCAGAACATCCAGATTGAGGCGCATAAGCAGAAAATATCCTGATAATTAAACCCCTCTGTTGTACCGAACGGCGAAAAACAATGCCAGTGAATAAATTAGATGAGTCATGTGTATTTTTTTGATGATGACCAGGATATATCGCAACGTGAAATAATTAATTTCACGAGATGGTAAGTTTTCTTTAATAACTCGTTAGAAATTTCCCGCTATACTCAACAAGCTTTCTGATTCAGGATCCTGCTGCTGACGGCAGATACAGACCGTTGCCTTTTAACTTATTGATTAAGAAGGTGTGATATGTCTATCCGGGAACTGATTGACCCTCAAAACTCCACGCTAATTTTTATTGACCATCAACCGCAAATGTCATTTGGTGTGGCGAATATTGATCGCCAGACATTGAAAAATAATACCGTCGCATTAGCCAAAGCCGGGAAAATATTCAATGTTCCAGTAATTTATACTTCAGTGGAAACGAAAAGTTTTAGCGGATATATCTGGCCGGAATTGTTAGCCGTTCATCCTGATGTGAAACCGATAGAACGTACGTCTATGAACTCCTGGGAAGATGCCGCCTTTGTGAAGGCTGTGGCAGCGACCGGGCGTAAAAAACTGATTATTTCCGCGTTGTGGACCGAAGTCTGCCTGACTTTCCCGGCGTTAATGGCGCTGGAAGCGGGCTATGAAGTGTATGTCGTGACGGATACCTCCGGTGGTACGTCTGTGGATGCTCATGAACGTTCGATTGATCGCATGGTGCAGGCAGGGGCCGTTCCGGTCACCTGGCAGCAGGTGTTGTTGGAGTATCAGCGTGACTGGTCACGTAAAGAAACCTACGACGCCGTCATGGATTTGGTGCGTGAACACAGCGGTGCTTACGGTATGGGTGTGGATTACGCGTATACCATGGTGCATGGCGCGCCGGAACGTAAAGCCTGAGTACACGCCATTTTTCATGGTGCCTCTTTGTTGGCTTCGTTTGCGTACCCCGGTCACTGACTTATGTCAGTGACCGGGGCTACACAATCTTGCCACCTCGATGTTTCACGAATGATTGTGTATTGCTTTCATGGCTTAAGCAGGTCAATTTCCCTTTAGCAAGGAACCTTTCATGGCGCAGAACAAACATGTGACGTTGGTAATTACTCACACCCTGCGGCCTGACCAGGCGCAGCGTTATGAGCAGTGGCTGGGGAAAATCATGCCGCTGGCCGCCGAGTTTCCCGGGCATCTTGGGGCGAATGTCATTCGACCCACAGATGGACAAAACCTGTGGAACATCATTATCCGCTTCGACACCCTTGAGCATCTGTATAACTGGACTCAATCCGATACACGCCGGGAGCTGGTCGAGGAAATTGCGCCGCTGCTGGCCGAAGGCGATAAAACAGAAGTGCGCACCGAAGCGGCCTTCTGGTTTACTCCGCCAGCCCCCCATGTACGCCAGCCCAAACGCTGGAAGCAGTTTTTGATAACGCTGCTGGTGATTTTCCCCAGTACCAACCTGGTGCCGTGGCTGACCGGTATTCTGCTGCCTTCAATGAAAGGCTCGTTACTCCTGCATCTGATTAATGATGCCTGTGTGGTTGCGCTGGTGGTCTGGTTGTGGATGCCCATCGTAACCCGTCTGTTTGCCGGATGGCTGAAAAAAGCCTGACCGGTTTCTCAGGAGATTGTTATGTCTCAAACTGCCACACTGATTCTGACTCACGGAAAAATTCATACTCTCGAAAAGCAAAGCCCGCAGGTAGAGGCGGTGGCGATCGCCAACGGGAAGATCCTCGCGACGGGTAGTCACGATCGGGTAATGAGTTTTGCGACCGACGGTACGCAGGTTGTCGATCTGCAGGGACACACCGTGATCCCGGGGTTAAATGATTCACACCTGCATCTGATTCGCGGCGGGTTGAATTACAACCTGGAACTGCGCTGGGAAGGCGTACCGTCACTGGCCGATGCGCTGCGTATGCTCAAAGAACAGGCCGACCGCACGCCGTCTCCGCAATGGGTGCGGGTGGTCGGCGGCTGGAGCGAGTTTCAGTTTGCCGAACGTCGTATGCCGACGTTGGAAGAACTGAACGACGCTGCACCGGATACACCGGTATTTGTTTTGCACCTCTACGACCGGGCGTTGCTGAATCGCGCGGCGCTGAAAGCCGTTGGCTACACCAAAGCCACACCGGACCCGGCGGGGGGAGAGATTGTGCGTGACGGCAACGGTAATCCAACCGGAATGTTGATAGCCAAACCGAATGCCATGATCCTCTATTCGACGCTGGCGAAAGGGCCAAAACTGCCGTTAGAGATGCAGGTTAACTCGACCCGCCAGTTTATGCGTGAGCTGAACCGCCTCGGGCTGACTAGCGCCATTGATGCCGGCGGCGGCTTCCAGAACTACCCGGAAGATTACGAGATCATCGAGCAACTGCACGCAAACCAGCAGATGACGGTGCGTATTGCTTACAACCTGTTTACCCAGCGTCCGAAGCAGGAAGTGGAAGATTTTGAGCGCTGGACCGATATGCTCAAACCCGGGCAGGGAACCGACTTCTATCGTGCTAACGGGGCAGGGGAAATGTTGGTCTTCTCGGCGGCTGACTTCGAAGATTTCCTGCAGCCACGTCCAGATTTACCGGAAGGGATGGAAGAGGAACTGGAGCGTGTCGTACGTCATCTGGTGGAACATCGTTGGCCGTTCCGTCTGCATGCCACTTATGATGAGTCCATCAGCCGTATGCTCGACGTGTTTGAGAAGGTGAACCGTGACATCCCGTTCAATGGCCTGCACTGGTTCTTCGATCATGCCGAAACGATTACCGAACGCAACATCGAACGGGTAAAAGCACTGGGTGGCGGGATTGCGGTCCAGCACCGTATGGCGTTCCAGGGAGAGTATTTTGTCGATCGCTATGGCAAAGAGGCGGTGAAACATACGCCGCCGGTGGCAAAAATGCTGGCGGCTGATGTACCGGTTGGCCTGGGTACTGATGCTACGCGTGTGGCAAGTTACAACCCGTGGACAGCGTTGTACTGGCTGGTATCAGGACGCACCGTTGGCGGTATGGCGATGTACGATGATAACAATCGCCTGGCGCGTGATGTTGCCCTGGAACTGTGGACAGCAGGCAGCGCCTGGTTCTCCAGCGAGCAGGGTAAGAAAGGGCGTATTGAAAAGGATCAACTGGCTGATCTGGTGGTGCTGTCAAAAGACTATTTCAGCGTGCCGGAAGAAGAGATCAAAGGCATTGAGTCAGTGATGACCATTGTCGATGGCAAAGTGGTTTATGCGGCCGGACATTTCTCCCCGCTGGCCCCCCCAGCGATTCCGGTTGTCCCTGACTGGTCGCCCGTGGTGAAAGTACCAGGACATTATCGCTCAGCGCCGCCGGTTGCAGCGAAGGTTGGAGCAATGGTGCAGATGCATCAGTGCTGCGGAAGCTGTGGCGTACATGGTCATCAGCATGATATTGCGCGTAAATCAGGGATACCGGTATCAGATGACCGGGCCTTCTGGGGGGCGCTCGGCTGCTCCTGCTTCGCGTTTTAACGGACGGGTCAGCGCCAATAAAAAAGGCCGCTTTTGCGGCCTTTTTTCGATTCATGCCAATTACAGGCTGGAAACGTTTTCGGTCAGGTATTTTGCTACGCCGTCCGGAGACGCGTTCATACCTTCTTTACCTTTTTCCCACTGTGCCGGGCAAACGTCGCCGTGCTCTTCGTGGAACTGCAGCGCGTCAACCATGCGCAGCATTTCGTCGATGTTACGGCCCAGCGGCAGGTCGTTAACAACCTGATGGCGAACAACGCCGTTAGCGTCGATCAGGAAAGAACCACGCAGAGCAACGCCCGCTTCCGGGTGCTCGATGCCGTAGGCTTTCTGGATTTCGCGTTTGATGTCAGCAACCATTGCGTATTTCACTGCACCGATGCCGCCTTTGTCGACAGGGGTGTTACGCCATGCGTTGTGGACAAATTCAGAGTCAAAAGAAACGCCAACCACTTCAACGCCACGTTTCTGGAATTCTTCGTAACGCTTGTCGAATGCGATCAGTTCAGACGGGCAAACGAAGGTGAAGTCCATTGGCCAGAAGAACAGAACGGTGGTTTTACCGTTGGTATGCTGTTTGAAGTTGAAGTTATCAACAATCTCACCGCTACCCAGTACCGCAGCTGCTGTGAAATCCGGAGCCTGACGAGTTACCAGTACCATATAAATTCTCCTGCAAAGTTAAGGGTTTTTTGGAACGCAACGCGGGCCAGTATAGAGAGTGTTTGGCAATAAGACAAAGAGGCGCTGGCAATCAATGAGACAGGTTTTGACTATCAATGTTTGCCGGATAATGGCTTCGCCTTATCCGGCCTACAACGCATGCTGCAATCAAAGCGTTTTACGACGTGCCTGGTCCATCATCTGCGGGTAAAACTGCCAGAAGCGTTCTTCTAAGGCATCGTAATGGGTGTCCAGGTCGTACCATGAATCGCGCAGGGCATCGAGACGTGGACGGCGACTGGCCATCCCGTTGAGTACGTTCTGGATAAAATTCATGTCGCGGTAGCGCTCAAGCCATTTCTCTGACCACATATAATTGTTCAGATTAATAAAGCGCGGCGGTGATTCTGGCAGAATAGTGGCAACCTGGGTGTGCGCGTAGCGAACAAAATCCTTCAGCGGGAAATCGGGAGAGATTTCTGACCAGTGTCGAGACAGGAAGTGATCCCACATGACGTCCAGCGTAATCGGTGCGACGCGACGCGTTTCGCTACGAAACCACTCTCTGGCTTCACGCACCTGCGGTAAGTTATCGGTCATCACGTCGATTCGGCGGTGCATGAAAATGCCTTCCACTACGTCAGGCGAGTAGAGCGTTTCCGGATTACCGCGGACAAAATCGGCCAGCAGATTGCCGGAAAGCGAGCTATCCGCTAAATGTGCTAAGTGCAGGTGTGCAAGAAAATTCATAGTTAAACGTTTATCCAGAGGGGTAAAGGTTGCAGGGAGAACGCCCCGGCACTAGACTACCCGCCTCTTATTTTAGTCTGAGTCAGTGTCATGCGCGTTACCGATTTCACCTTTGAATTACCCGAATCCCTGATTGCCCACTATCCGCAAGCTGAGCGCAGCAGTTGCCGCTTGCTGTCACTGGATGGGCCGACGGGCGCGCTGACGCACGGTACTTTCACCGATTTGCTCGATAAGCTCAACCCTGGAGATCTGCTGGTCTTTAACAACACCCGCGTGATCCCGGCTCGTCTGTTTGGTCGTAAAGCCAGCGGCGGCAAGATTGAAGTGCTGGTCGAGCGTATGCTGGATGACAAACGTATTCTGGCGCATATTCGTGCCTCGAAAGCGCCGAAGCCGGGCGCCGAGCTGCTGCTGGGCGACGACGAAAGTATTAATGCGACGATGGTCGCCCGCCATGACGCGCTGTTTGAAGTTGAGTTTAACGACGAACGCAGCGTGCTGGATATCCTCAACGCCATCGGCCATATGCCGCTGCCGCCGTATATCGACCGTCCGGATGAAGACGCCGACCGCGAGCTGTACCAGACCGTGTATAGCGAAAAACCGGGCGCGGTCGCCGCGCCGACCGCGGGCCTGCACTTTGACGATCCGCTGCTGGCTAAACTGCGCGATAAGGGCATTGAGATGGCGTTCGTCACGCTACACGTGGGGGCAGGGACATTCCAGCCGGTGCGTGTAGACACTATCGAAGATCACATCATGCACTCGGAATACGCGGAAGTACCGCAGGATGTGGTTGATGCTGTGCTGGCGGCGAAAGCACGCGGTAACCGCGTGATTGCCGTGGGCACTACCTCCGTGCGTTCACTGGAAAGCGCAGCGCAGGCAGCCAAAAACGACCTTATTGAACCGTTCTTCGGCGATACGCAGATCTTCATCTATCCAGGTTATCAATACAAAGTGATAGACGCGTTGGTGACCAACTTCCATCTGCCGGAATCGACGCTGATCATGCTGGTTTCCGCCTTTGCAGGTTATAAAAACACCATGCACGCCTATCATGAAGCGGTAAAAGCGGAATATCGCTTTTTTAGTTACGGTGATGCGATGTTTATCACGTACAATCCGCAGGCTATTTCTGAGCGACCGTGAGAAGGCTATCTCACTTGCCATTTTGATGGCGGGCAGTGCTCGCCATCCTCACGTACTGCGTGTACGCTCCGGTGGCTGTGCGCTGGTCGCCCCCAAACTGGCTGCGCCGATTGCGCCTTCGCCAGTGGGTTAAAATATTTATACTCCGTGGAGTGAATCCATGGGGAAAGTTTAATCATCAGACTGTCTCTCTGATGCAGGAGAAAAAATGAAATTTGAACTGGACACCACCGATGGTCGCGCTCGCCGCGGCCGCCTGGTTTTTGATCGTGGCGTAGTGGAAACGCCTGCTTTTATGCCGGTCGGTACTTACGGCACTGTTAAGGGTATGACGCCGGAAGAAGTTGAAGCGACTGGCGCACAGATCATCCTCGGCAACACCTTCCACCTGTGGCTGCGCCCGGGCCAGGAAATCATGAAGCTGCACGGCGACCTGCACGATTTCATGCAGTGGAAAGGACCGATCCTCACTGATTCCGGTGGTTTCCAGGTGTTCAGCCTGGGCGATATTCGTAAGATCACCGAACAGGGTGTGCATTTCCGTAATCCGATCAACGGCGATCCGATTTTCCTCGATCCCGAGAAGTCGATGGAGATTCAATACGATCTCGGTTCCGATATCGTGATGATTTTCGATGAATGTACGCCGTATCCGGCTGACTGGGACTATGCTAAACGCTCAATGGAGATGTCTTTGCGTTGGGCGAAGCGCAGCCGTGACCGTTTTGATGGCCTTGGCAACAAAAATGCGCTTTTTGGCATCATTCAGGGCAGTGTTTACGAAGATTTACGTGATATCTCTGTCAAAGGTCTGGTAGATATTGGCTTTGATGGCTACGCTGTCGGCGGTTTGGCTGTCGGTGAGCCGAAAGCGGATATGCACCGCATTCTGGAACATGTTTGCCCGCAAATTCCGGCAGATAAACCTCGCTATCTGATGGGCGTTGGCAAACCAGAAGATCTGGTTGAAGGCGTGCGTCGTGGTATCGATATGTTTGACTGCGTGATGCCAACGCGAAATGCCCGTAATGGTCATTTGTTTGTGACTGACGGCGTGGTAAAAATTCGTAATGCGAAACATAAAAGCGACACCAGTCCGCTCGATGCCGAGTGTGATTGCTACACCTGTCGCAATTATTCGCGTGCTTACTTGCATCATCTCGACCGTTGCAACGAAATATTGGGCGCGCGACTCAACACGATTCATAACCTTCGCTACTACCAGCGTTTGATGGCGGGTTTACGCAAGGCTATTGAAGAGGGTAAATTAGAGAGCTTCGTGACCGATTTTTACCAACGTCAGGGTCGACCTGTTCCACCTTTGAACGTTGATTAATTTTAATAATGAGGGAATTTGAATGAGCTTTTTTATTTCTGATGCGGTAGCGGCAACAGGTGCTCCGGCGCAGGGCAGCCCGATGTCTCTGATTCTGATGCTGGTGGTGTTTGGTCTGATTTTCTACTTCATGATCCTGCGCCCACAGCAAAAGCGTACCAAAGAACATAAAAACCTGATGAGCTCCATTGCCAAGGGTGATGAAGTGCTGACTAACGGTGGCCTGGTAGGTCGCGTGACCAAAGTAGCAGAAACTGGCTACATCGCTATCGCGCTGAACGACACCACTGAAGTGGTTATCAAACGTGATTTCGTAGCTGCCGTTCTGCCGAAAGGCACGATGAAGGCGCTGTAATTTATTGTTTTCCCAAAGGGAACTGCCGTGTTAAACCGTTATCCTTTGTGGAAGTACATTATGCTGGTCGTCGTTATTATCGTCGGCCTGCTTTACGCACTTCCCAACCTGTATGGTGAGGATCCGGCTGTTCAAATCACTGGCGTGCGCGGTGCCGCCGCCAGTGAGCAAACGCTGATCCAGGTCCAGAAAACGTTACAAGAAGATAAAATCACACCTAAGTCTGTGGCTCTGGAAGAGGGCGCTATTCTTGCGCGCTTTGACTCCACCGATACCCAACTGCGCGCACGTGAAGTGTTGATGGGCGTGCTGGGTGATCAATACGTCGTGGCGCTTAACCTTGCTCCGGCAACACCCCGTTGGCTGGCAGCCATTCACGCAGAACCGATGAAACTCGGTCTTGATCTGCGTGGCGGCGTTCACTTCCTGATGGAAGTGGATATGGACACCGCACTGGGTAAATTGCAGGAACAAAATATCGATAGCCTGCGCAGCGATCTGCGTGAAAAAGGCATTCCTTATACTACCGTTCGCAAAGAAGATAACTACGGTCTGAGCATCACCTTCCGTGATGGAAATGCCCGTGATGAAGCTATCTCTTACCTGAGCAAGCGTCACCAGGATCTGGTGATTTCCAGCCAGGGCAGCAATGCACTGCGTGCGGTAATGACCGATGCGCGCCTGAGCGAAGCCCGTGAATACGCGGTACAGCAGAACATCAACATTCTGCGTAATCGTGTTAACCAACTGGGTGTTGCTGAACCGGTGGTACAACGTCAGGGTGCTGACCGCATTGTGGTCGAACTGCCGGGTATTCAGGATACCGCGCGTGCGAAAGAAATTCTGGGCGCAACCGCGACGCTGGAATTCCGTCTGGTAAACACCAACGTTGACCAGTCTGCTGCGGCATCCGGGCGTGTACCGGGTGATTCGGAAGTGAAACAATCCCGTGAAGGTCAGCCAGTAGTGCTGTACAAGCGCGTGATCCTGACCGGTGACCATATCACCGATTCCACTTCCAGCCAGGACGAATACAATCAGCCGCAGGTTAACATCTCGCTGGATAGCGCAGGTGGTAACATCATGTCTAACTTCACCAAGGACAACATCGGTAAACCGATGGCGACCCTGTTCGTGGAGTACAAAGACAGCGGTAAGAAAGATGCCAACGGTCGTGCCGTACTGGTGAAACAGGAAGAGGTGATTAACATTGCCAACATCCAGTCTCGCCTGGGCAACAGCTTCCGTATTACCGGTATCAACAACCCGAATGAAGCGCGTCAGCTTTCCCTGCTGTTACGTGCCGGTGCGTTGATTGCGCCAATTCAGATTGTTGAAGAACGTACCATCGGCCCAACCCTGGGTATGCAGAACATTAAACAGGGTCTGGAAGCGTGTCTGGCCGGTCTGGTGGTGTCTATCCTGTTCATGATCTTCTTCTATAAGAAGTTCGGTCTGATTGCGACCAGTGCGCTGATTGCTAACCTGGTGCTGATTGTCGGTATTATGTCGTTGCTGCCGGGTGCTACGCTAAGTATGCCGGGTATTGCGGGGATCGTCTTAACCCTTGCCGTCGCGGTCGATGCGAACGTACTGATCAACGAACGTATCAAAGAAGAGTTGAGTAACGGGCGTTCGGTGCAGCAGGCCATCAATGAAGGTTATGCGGGCGCATTTAGCTCCATCTTTGATGCGAACATTACGACGCTGATCAAGGTCATCATCCTGTACGCAGTGGGCACCGGGGCAATTAAAGGGTTCGCGATTACTACCGGTATTGGTGTGGCGACGTCGATGTTTACCGCGATTGTCGGTACACGTGCCATCGTAAACCTGCTGTATGGCGGCAAGCGCGTCAAAAAGCTGTCAATCTGAGGAGTGCGAAGTGGCACAGGAATATACTGTTGAACAATTGAACCACGGCCGTAAAGTCTGGGACTTTATGCGCTGGGACTACTGGGCTTTCGGCATTTCTGGTTTCCTGCTGATTGCGGCCATCATTGTGATGGGCGTACGCGGGTTTAACTGGGGTCTCGATTTCACCGGTGGTACGGTGATTGAAATTACGCTGGAAAAACCAGCGGACATGGACGTGATGCGCGATGCGCTGGAGAAAGCGGGCTTCGTTGATCCGCTGCTGCAGAACTTCGGCAGCAGCCACGACATTATGGTACGTATGCCGCCAACTGAAGGCGCAGACGGCGGCCAGGTGTTGGGCAGCAAAGTGTTGAGCGTGATTAACGAGTCCACCAACCAAAACGCGGCGGTGAAGCGAATTGAATTCGTGGGTCCGAGCGTGGGGGCCGATCTTGCACAAACCGGTGCGATGGCGCTGATGGCGGCACTGATCTCCATCCTGGTATATGTTGGTTTCCGCTTCGAGTGGCGACTGGCGGCAGGTGTGGTTATCGCATTGGCGCACGACGTTATCATTACGCTCGGGATACTGTCGTTGTTCCATATCGAGATTGACCTGACTATCGTTGCCTCACTGATGTCGGTAATCGGTTACTCGTTGAACGACAGTATCGTGGTATCTGACCGTATTCGTGAAAACTTCCGCAAGATTCGTCGCGGTACGCCTTACGAAATCTTTAACGTGTCATTGACCCAGACGCTGCACCGTACGTTGATTACATCCGGTACCACGTTGATGGTTATCCTGATGCTGTTCCTGTTCGGTGGCCCGGTACTGGAAGGCTTCTCGCTGACCATGCTTATCGGTGTGTCCATAGGTACAGCATCGTCTATCTATGTGGCTTCGGCTCTGGCGTTGAAGCTGGGTATGAAGCGCGAGCACATGCTGCAGCAGAAGGTCGAGAAAGAAGGGGCGGATCAACCGTCAATTCTGCCTTAACCAACGCAGGCAAAAGAACTGAAATCCCGATCGTAAGGTCGGGATTTTTTTTGCCTGTGGAACAAAAAAAGCCAGCGGTTAAGCTGGCTTGTCTTTGATAAATTTACTGGATTAGAAGTTGTAACCTACAACCAGGTAACCACCCCAACCGGTAGAACGAACGTTTTCATTCATCCAGTTCAGATCCGCGTTATCGTTCCACTGACCACCGTTGTGCCAGTAACGGGCAACGACAGAATAATGCCAGTGGTCATAGTTTAGCGCCAGAATGTGGCTGGAGGCGATAGAGTTGTTAGTTCGCTGTTTAATGCCATTCTCAGCGTAGGCGCTCTTATCACCCAGATCGGAACCCCAGTCAAAGTTGGTAAAACCGATGTAGCTCAGGTTACCGCCCCACAGTTCGGTAATCGGTACAAAGTACTTCACTTTGAAACGGTAGCCGTCCCAATCATTTTCGTTCTCAGCACCGTAGTTCTGCCACTGGTACTTAGCGTACACGTTCATGGACAGGCTCATCGGCAAGCCGGTGTCGATGTCGGTACCCAGACCCATGTACCAGGTACTCTGGCGGCCATCTTTGTTACGACCCATGTCGTAGATGTAGTTGTTCGCGAAATACCACTCTTTGAACGGACCGAAGCTCAGGTCGGTACCGGTCAGTTTGTCGATGGAGAAACGGGGTTCGATTTCCATGAACAGCGGAGAGCCGTGGTTCCAGATACCTTTCGCATCGGTGTTACCACCGAAGAATACCGGTGCATCCATGTAACCATAGAAGTCGAACCAATCTTTCTTGGCAAACGCTTCGTATTCCAGGTAGGTATCGTTACGGAGCTGCGGTCCGAAGCGAGTGTGGTAGCTACCCACAACGTTAACGCTCTGATGCCACCAGTCGGAAAGATATTGCGGTTTGTCATTTTCTGCCGCGTTTGCAACAGTCAATGACGAGGAGAGCGCCAGCACTGCACCGGCTGCAAGTAATGTTTTTTTCATATGTATGCCACTGTTTGAAATCCCTTTCGGGAGTGAAAAAGGCGCAAATTGCGTTTCTAAATATTTCGTATTTCTTCGGAGCCTATTATAAAAATCATTGTTCACAAAAATATGTCTTGTTTCACAGTTCTATCATTTACGTAATCGATTGCGTTCACGTTTGCGTACTTTAGGCGGCGAATTGTACTGGCTCCCATGAATGTTGCCAAGTTTTAACAGAAATATCGGTTATGTCAGGGGAGTAACATAATAAGGCGGATTGATGTTGCGGAACGCACAAAAACGTTCCGCAAAAAGTTTATTGACTAACAGGCTGGATGTCGTGGATGCGAACAAAACCTAACTGGTCAGGAGACAGTCCGTTTAGCTGCAACGGAATATCCACGTCGCTGGGGGCAAGGATACTTGCCGGGGCGTTTATCAACTGATTCTGTACATTCACTTCCTGATAGTTGTCTGTGGTGCCCTGAATCTGTCCGTACTCTACAGTACCGCTAAAGGCAGGGAGCGGGGTGTTCGATTCCCCCTGAATACGCAGCGTCAGGCGCGTTCCTGCCGCATTTGGCGCAATATTCACCAGCGACATACGCAACGTGCCGATCTGACTATCCAGCCGGGCAGGCGTTTTGGAACCGGGTAGCAGGTAGGCTCCGCTGGTCGATTTGGCATTCAACATATTTTGTTGCGTAATTTTTACCGTTTCCTGATTGAGCTGCGTCATCTCTTTATTCAACGTGCTAACGCTTTGATGCATCTGGCGTACTTCGCTTTGCTGCGCACAGGCGCTGAGGCTAAAGAGGCTTCCCACCAGGAGAATTCTTAGGTAACGTCTTGTCATTGTGATTACTTCCTTCATTGTCGCGATAGCATAATGGTAGTGTGCGCAGAGCACGAAGGCATCGATCCTTTGTCTCAAAAGCGCTCCGCCTTTGTTGTCACGCCAGTTCAGGGTAAAATAGATTTCTGCGAACCACTAAGGTACAGGACGCCGTATGCATTGCCCATTCTGTTTCGCCGTAGACACTAAGGTAATTGACTCTCGTCTTGTGGGCGAGGGCTCTTCGGTACGCCGCCGCCGACAGTGTCTGGTCTGTAACGAACGTTTTACCACTTTTGAGGTGGCTGAACTTGTTATGCCGCGCGTTGTAAAAAGCAACGATGTGCGTGAACCCTTTAATGAAGAGAAGCTGCGTAGCGGCATGCTCAGAGCGCTTGAAAAACGTCCGGTCAGCGCAGATGACGTCGAAATGGCGTTAAACCATATAAAATCGCAGCTGCGTGCGACGGGTGAGCGTGAGGTGCCGAGTAAGATGATCGGCAACCTGGTGATGGAGCAGTTGAAAAAGCTCGATAAAGTCGCCTACATCCGCTTTGCCTCGGTTTACCGGAGCTTCGAAGATATCAAAGAATTTGGCGAAGAGATTGCTCGCCTACAGGACTAAGCCATGCAGGATGAATTGTACATGGCGCGAGCGCTGAAGCTTGCCGCGCGCGGACGTTTTACTACTCACCCCAATCCCAACGTGGGCTGTGTGATTGTTAAAGATGGGGAAATCGTCGGTGAGGGGTATCACCATCGCGCGGGCGAACCGCATGCCGAAGTCCATGCTCTGCGTATGGCGGGAGAAAAAGCGCAGGGGGCAACGGCCTACGTTACGCTTGAACCCTGTAGTCATCATGGTCGCACGCCGCCGTGCTGCGATGCGCTGATCGCCGCCGGTGTGACGCGTGTGGTTGCTGCTATGCAAGATCCTAATCCACAGGTCGCTGGCCGTGGGCTTTATCGCTTGCAGCAGGCGGGCATTGACGTCAGCCATGGCCTGATGATGAGCGAAGTTGAGCAGCTTAATAAGGGCTTTCTCAAACGGATGCGTACCGGATTCCCTTACGTACAGCTCAAGCTGGGCGCCTCGCTTGATGGGCGCACGGCGATGGCCAGTGGTGAAAGCCAGTGGATAACCTCGCCGCAGGCGCGCCGCGATGTGCAACGCCTGCGCGCGCAAAGCCATGCCATCTTAACCAGCAGTGCCACGGTACTGGCGGATGACCCTCAGCTTACCATCCGTTGGGAAGAACTGGGGGAGTCAACCCAGGCGAGTTATCCGCAGGAAAATTTGCGTCAGCCGATCCGTATTGTACTTGATAGCCAGAACCAGGTAACACCGGCGCATCGTATTGTGCAACAGCCCGGAGAAACCTGGATCGTCCGTACCCAGGACGATTCTCGCAGCTGGCCGGAAACGGTTCGTAGCCTGAAAGTGCCGGAACATAACGGGCATCTGGATCTGGTGGTGTTGATGATGCAGCTGGGCAAGCAGCAAATTAACAGCATTTGGGTTGAGGCCGGGCCAACACTTGCAGGCGCGTTATTACAGGCTGGCGTGGTGGATGAGCTAATCGTCTATGTTGCGCCTAAACTGTTAGGCAGCGATGCCCGGGGATTATGTGTGCTTCCAGGCCTTGAGAAACTGGCTGATGCCCCCCATTTCAAATTCAACGAAATACGCCATGTAGGTCCGGACCTTTGCCTGCATTTAGTGGGCGCATGATCTCCCGGTTCGAAAGGGAAGCAGCGCACAGATTATTATGATAAAATCCGCCCCCCTGCGGGGTCTAGTGAATCCGAAGGAAGAATATGAACATTATTGAAGCTAACGTTGCTACCCCGGACGCTCGCGTCGCCATCACCATTGCGCGTTTCAACAACTTTATCAATGACAGCCTGCTGGAAGGTGCGATCGACGCCCTGAAACGTATTGGTCAGGTTAAAGATGAAAATATTACCGTCGTTTGGGTTCCAGGCGCGTATGAGCTGCCGCTGGCGGCTGACGCACTGGCAAAAACCGGTAAATATGACGCGGTGATTGCGCTGGGTACGGTTATCCGTGGCGGTACCGCACACTTCGAATATGTGGCTGGCGGTGCAAGCAATGGCCTGGCGCATGTCGCTCAGGACAGCGGTATTCCGGTAGCCTTCGGTGTTCTGACCACCGAAAGTATTGAACAAGCCATCGAACGTGCTGGCACCAAAGCCGGCAACAAAGGCGCAGAAGCTGCACTGACTGCGCTTGAAATGATTAATGTATTGAAAGCCATCAAGGCCTGATTTTTGTAAGGGGAAATCCGTGAAACCTGCTGCTCGTCGCCGCGCCCGTGAGTGTGCCGTCCAGGCGCTCTACTCCTGGCAGTTGTCCCAGAACGACATCGCTGATGTTGAATACCAGTTCCTGGCGGAACAGGACGTTAAAGATGTCGACGTTCTGTATTTCCGTGAACTGCTGTCCGGGGTGGCGACTAACAGCGCGTACCTGGATGGACTAATGAAGCCTTACCTGTCTCGCCTGTTGGAAGAGCTGGGTCAGGTAGAAAAAGCCGTGCTGCGTATTGCGCTGTTTGAACTGTCTAAGCGTAGTGATGTGCCGTATAAAGTGGCCATTAACGAAGCGATTGAACTGGCGAAAACCTTCGGCGCTGAAGATAGCCATAAATTCGTCAACGGCGTACTGGATAAAGCAGCACCTGTGATTCGCCCCAACAAAAAGTGATCCCGAGGCCGGCTGGAGGGTGGAACCTGTTTCCACTGTCCCCGGCTTTTTCTTTTTTCCTGCTGAGGCATAACGTATGGCATGTGGCGAGTTTTCCCTGATTGCCCGTTATTTTGACCGCGTAAGAAGCTCTCGTCTTGATGTCGAAACCGGTATTGGCGACGATTGCGCACTTCTGAACATTCCTGAAAAACAGACGCTGGCGATCAGCACCGATACGCTGGTGGCAGGCAACCACTTCCTCCCCGATATCGATCCCACAGACCTGGCCTGGAAAGCGCTGGCGGTGAACTTGAGCGATCTGGCGGCGATGGGGGCCGATCCTGCATGGCTGACGCTGGCAATCACATTGCCTGACGTCGATGAAGCCTGGCTTGAAGCTTTCAGTGATGGCCTGTTTGAGCTCCTGAATTACTATGATATGCAGCTGATTGGCGGTGACACCACGCGTGGGCCGCTGTCGATGACGCTGGGTATTCATGGCTACGTCCCGGTTGGGCGGGCCTTAAAACGCTCCGGTGCGAAACCGGGCGACTGGATTTACGTTACCGGTACGCCGGGCGACAGCGCTGCCGGGTTAGCTATTCTGCAAAACCGATTGCAGGTAACTGATGCCAAAGACGCTGACTATCTGCTCAAGCGACACCTGCGTCCCACGCCGCGAATTTTACAAGGGCAAGCCCTGCGCGACCTGGCGAGCGCCGCTATCGATCTCTCGGACGGTCTGATTTCCGATCTGGGCCATATCGTTAATGCCAGTGGCTGCGGCGCACGGATTAACGTCGATGCTCTGCCATATTCCACTGCGTTTACCCAACACGTCGAGCCTGAACAGGCGTTGCGTTGGGCGCTCTCGGGCGGTGAAGATTATGAGTTATGCTTTACCGTACCGGAAATGAATCGTGGGGCGCTGGACGTCGCGCTGGGGCATCTCGGCACACCGTTTACCTGCATTGGGCAGATGAGTGCGGATGTGGAAGGCATTCATTTTACGCGTGATGGAAAGCCCGTCACGTTTGACTGGAAAGGATATGACCATTTTGCCGCGCCTTAAAAAAGATGTCGCAAAAAGCCGTTTGAGCATGCGTAATCCGTGGCACCTGCTGGCTACCGGATTTGGCAGTGGATTGAGCCCGATTGTACCGGGCACCATGGGATCGCTGGCGGCGATCCCATTTTGGTATTTAATGACATTTCTGCCGTGGCAACTCTATTCACTGGTGGTCATGCTGTCGATCTGTATCGGCGTCTATCTGTGCCATCAGACGGCAAAAGATATGGGCGTGCACGATCACGGCAGCATTGTCTGGGACGAGTTTGTCGGGATGTGGATAACCCTGATGGCCCTACCGACCAACGACTGGCAGTGGGTTGCCGCTGGATTTGTGATTTTCCGTATTCTGGATATGTGGAAACCCTGGCCGATTCGCTGGTTCGATCGTAACGTACATGGTGGTACGGGGATCATGATCGATGATATCGTGGCTGGGATACTGTCCGCCGGGATACTGTACTTTATTGGCTATCACTGGCCGGTAGGGATCATTTAAAGGGGATGCCGGATGGCGGCGTAAACGCCTTATCCGGCCTACAATCTACAACCGCGCTTATTTAAATCCCACCACCGGATGCTGTTTGTACGGCATCTCCAGTTCGGCAATGTGCTCTGGTTTCAGCGTTAAATCTACCGCGTTAAGTAATTCATCCAACTGTTCTTCCCGCGATGAGCCGATAATCGGCGCGGCGATGCCTGGCTTGCTTAACAGCCATGCCAGAGCGACCTGAGCACGTGTAGCGCCCAGTTCTTCACTGACGCCAGTCAATCGTGCAGCAATTTGCGCGTCGTTTTCATCACTTTCTCTGTACAGGTTTTTGCCGACTTCATCGGAAACCAGGCGTGCGGTGGTTTCTCCCCACGGGCGCGTCAGGCGACCACGTGCCAGCGGACTCCATGGGATCACCGCCACACCTTCCTTAGAGCAAAGCGGTAGCATGTCGCGTTCTTCTTCGCGGTAGATCAGGTTGTAGTGATCCTGCATGCTGATAAATTGCGCCCAGCCGTGTTGTTTCTGCAGGGCCAGTGCCTGAGCAAACTGCGAAGCGTGCATGGAGGATGCGCCGATGTAACGCGCTTTTCCGGCTTTCACGACGTCATTAAGCGCTTCCAGCGTTTCTTCAATGGGCGTGTTGTAATCCCAGCGGTGAATTTGCAGGATATCGACATAGTCCATACCAAGACGTTTCAGGCTGTCATCAATAGAACGCAGAATTTGCGCACGGGATAATCCTTCCGGCAGGTCGCCAACACGGTGAAAAACCTTGGTCGCGACCACGACATCTTCGCGGCGGGCGAAATCGCGCAGCGCACGGCCGACAATTTCCTCACTGCTGCCTGCGGAGTAACTGTTTGCGGTATCGAAAAAGTTAATACCACCCTCAAGGGCATGTTTGATAATCGGGCGACTACTCTCTTCTGGTAGCGTCCAGGCGTGATTGCCGCGATTGGGTTCGCCAAACGTCATGCAGCCCAAACAAAGGCGGGAGACCCGAAGGTCTGTTTTTCCTAAGGTGTTGTATTGCATAAATTCGCTCCTGCTTAGCGTGTTATTTATTAAGCATAGCAGGAGCGAGGGGGGGATTATGCCAGCCAGGCCTTGATTTTGGCCTCAATTCCGGCTGCATTCAGGCCCAGTTCGGCGCGAGCCTCGTCCTGAGTACCCTGGGGAATGAAGAAATCAGGCAGACCAATGTTCAGTACCGGAACCGGCTTACGATGCGCCATCAGCACTTCGTTTACACCGCTACCTGCGCCGCCCATAATGGCGTTTTCTTCAATCGTCACCAGCATGTCGTGCTGTGCTGCCATTTCCAGAATCAGTGTTTCATCCAGCGGTTTCACGAAGCGCATATCGACCAGCGTTGCGTTCAGCGATTCCGCGACCTGAGCCGCTTCCGGCATCAACGTACCGAAGTTCAGAATCGCCAGTTTCTCACCGTGACGCTTGACGATACCTTTACCGATAGGCAATTGTTCCAGCGGCGTCAGCTCAACACCTACGGCAGTACCGCGTGGATAACGCACGACCGTTGGGCCATTGTTGTAGTGATAGCCGGTAAACAACATTTGGCGACATTCGTTCTCATCGCTCGGGGTCATAATGACCATTTCCGGGATGCAGCGCAGGAAGGAAAGATCGAATGCACCCTGGTGAGTTTGCCCATCAGCACCCACGATTCCTGCCCGATCAACGGCGAACAGGACCGGCAGTTTCTGAATGGCAACATCGTGCAGCACCTGATCGTAGGCGCGTTGCAGGAACGTGGAATAGATAGCGACGATGGGTTTATAACCACCAATCGCCAGGCCGGCCGCAAACGTCACTGCGTGCTGCTCGGCAATCGCCACATCGAAATAGCGGTCCGGGAACTTACGTGAAAACTCCACCATACCGGAGCCTTCGCGCATCGCCGGGGTGATCGCCATCAGCTTATTGTCTTTCGCCGCGGTTTCGCACAGCCAGTCACCGAAGATTTTTGAATAGCTCGGCAGGCCGCCGCTGCTTTTCGGCAGACATCCGCTGGACGGATCGAATTTGGGCACCGCGTGGAAGGTAATCGGATCTTTTTCCGCAGGCTCGTAGCCACGACCCTTTTTGGTCATGATGTGCAGGAACTGCGGGCCTTTCAGATCGCGCATGTTTTTCAGCGTAGTGATAAGCCCCAGCACGTCGTGACCGTCTACCGGACCAATATAGTTAAAGCCCAGCTCTTCAAACAGCGTACCCGGCACAACCATGCCTTTGATGTGTTCTTCGGTACGCTTGAGCAGCTCTTTAATCGGCGGCACGCCGGAGAACACTTTCTTGCCGCCTTCGCGCAGCGACGAATAGAGTTTTCCAGAGAGCAGTTGCGCCAGGTGGTTATTCAGCGCACCGACGTTTTCCGAAATCGACATTTCATTGTCATTGAGGATAACCAGCATGTCGGGCTTAATATCGCCCGCATGGTTCATCGCTTCAAACGCCATCCCGGCGGTGATGGCACCGTCGCCAATGACGCATACAGTACGGCGCTCTTTGCCTTCTTTCTCGGCGGCAACCGCAATGCCGATGCCTGCGCTGATAGAGGTTGAGGAGTGGCCAACGCTCAGTACGTCATACTCACTCTCGCCGCGCCACGGGAACGGATGCAGGCCGCCTTTCTGGCGAATAGTGCCAATCTTATCGCGGCGGCCGGTAAGAATTTTGTGCGGATAAGCCTGATGTCCCACATCCCAGATTAACTGGTCGAACGGGGTGTTGTAGACATAGTGCAGCGCGACGGTGAGTTCCACCGTGCCCAGACCAGAGGCGAAGTGCCCGCTGGAACGGCTCACGCTGTCGAGCAAATAGCGGCGCAGTTCGTCGCAAAGCTTAGGCAGGCTCTCTTTTGGCAGCAGTCTTAACTCCTGGGTGGAGTCGACCAACGCCAGGGTCGGGTATTTGGCTATATCAAAACTCATCGCAAGCTCATGGGATATGTTGGTTTATTTATCACGCTGGATTATGTAGTCCGCTAGCGCTTCCAGTGCCGAGGTATCGAGAGACTGTGCGGCCAGCAAACTTAATGACTGGCGGGCATCCTCAATTAAATCCCGGGCTTTATTCCGGGCTTGCTCAAGACCCAGAAGTGCAGGATAGGTACTTTTGCCAAGCTGCTGGTCGGCACCCTGACGTTTACCCAATGTTGCAGTATCGCCTACCACATCCAGGATGTCATCCTGAACCTGGAAGGCCAGACCGATACTTTCGGCGTATTTGTCGAGTATCGGCAGAAGTTCTCTCCCTTTATCGCCAGCACTTAACGCACCCAGACGAACGGCGGCGCGAATCAATGCGCCAGTTTTATGGCGATGAATACGCTCCAGCGCCGCCAGTTCTACCTGCTGACCTTCTGCTGCCAGATCCAGCGCCTGACCGCCACACATACCGGCGATACCACTGGCCTGAGCCAGTTCAGAGATCATCGCGATGCGGTCACGGTCGGCGACTTCCGGCATCGGGGCGTCGCTGATAATAGAGAACGCCAGCGTTTGCAGCGCATCACCGGCCAGAATCGCATTCGCTTCGCCAAACTTGACGTGGCAGGTTGGCAGACCGCGACGCAGATCATCGTCGTCCATCGCGGGTAAATCGTCGTGCATCAGTGAATAGGCATGGATGCACTCAACCGCGGCGGCGGGGGCGTCAAGCGTACTCAGGCTTACGCCAAACATCTGACCGGTCGCATACACCAAAAACGGGCGCAGACGTTTACCGCCTAATAATGCGCCATATTGCATGGTTTCGACCACGGGAGTGTTCTGAAAGGGCAGTGGCGCGATAAAACGGCTCAGTGCCTGGTTAGCCTGCTCAACGCAAGCCTGTAGCTGCTGCGTAAAATCCATTTACTCATTATCCGGTGTAAAAGGCGTGAGGGCGGCGTCTTCAGTTTCTGACAGCAGGATTTGCACGCGCTGTTCAGCCTGCTGCAATTTGACCTGTCCCTGACGCGCCAACTGTACGCCACGTTCGAATTCGTTCAGCGCCTCTTCCAGCGGCAAATCGCCGCTTTCCAGACGGGTGACAATCTGTTCCAGCTCGCTCAGCGCAGTTTCAAAGCTGGCGGGCGCTTCATTTTTCTTCGGCATAATGAATGTCTGACTCTCTGTATTGACAGCACAAGACTATGGTAACGGACTCGCACTGATAAGCAAATAACGCGCAATGTGCACAGTAGCCGCGCGATGGTGGTATACTTGCGCGCCTGGATGCAGTCGCGGGTATGGGCTGCTGTATTATTTTCCATCACAAGTCGTTCAGACTTGCCAAAGAACCATTGCCGCCATGAAGTTTATCATTAAATTGTTCCCAGAAATCACCATCAAAAGCCAATCTGTGCGTTTGCGCTTTATAAAAATTCTGACAGGGAACATCCGTAACGTTTTAAAGCACTACGATGAAGACCTTGCCGTTGTCCGTCACTGGGATCACGTTGAGGTTCGCGCCAAAGATGAAAGCCAGCGTCTGGATATTCGTGACGCGTTAACCCGAATCCCGGGTATCCACCATATTCTCGAAGTAGAAGACGTGCCGTTTACCGATATGCACGATATTTTCGAGAAAGCGCTGGTGCAGTATCGCGATCAACTGGAAGGAAAAACCTTCTGTGTGCGCGTCAAGCGCCGCGGCAAGCATGAGTTTAGCTCCATCGAGGTGGAACGTTATGTTGGCGGCGGACTGAATCAGCATATTGAATCCGCACGCGTGAAGCTGACGAAGCCGGACGTGACGGTTAATCTTGAAATCGAAAACGACCGTCTGCTGCTGGTTAAAGGCCGCTATGAAGGTATCGGCGGTTTCCCGATTGGTACACAAGAAGACGTTCTGTCGCTGATCTCTGGTGGTTTCGACTCCGGCGTTTCCAGCTACATGCTGATGCGTCGCGGCTGCCGCGTACATTATTGCTTCTTCAACCTCGGCGGGGCTGCGCATGAAATCGGCGTTCGCCAGGTGGCGCATTATCTGTGGAACCGTTTTGGTAGCTCACATCGCGTACGCTTTGTTGCGATCAACTTTGAACCGGTAGTCGGTGAGATCCTGGAAAAAGTCGACGACGGCCAGATGGGCGTGGTCCTTAAGCGCATGATGGTCCGTGCGGCGTCTAAAGTGGCTGAACGCTATGGCGTACAGGCGCTGGTGACCGGTGAAGCGCTGGGCCAGGTGTCCAGCCAGACGCTGACCAATCTGCGTTTAATCGATAACGTATCTGACACCCTGATCCTGCGCCCGCTTATCTCCCATGATAAAGAGCACATCATCAATCTGGCGCGTGAAATTGGTACCGAGGACTTCGCTCGTACCATGCCGGAATACTGCGGGGTGATCTCGAAAAGCCCGACGGTGAAAGCGATTAAAGCGAAGATTGAAGCCGAAGAAGAAAACTTCGATTTCTCGATCCTCGATAAAGTGGTTGAAGAAGCCAACAATATCGACATTCGCGACATCGCCCAGCAGACGCAGCAGACCGTGGTGGAAGTGGAAACCGTGAGCGGTTTCGGCCCGAACGATGTGATTCTGGATATCCGTTCTGTGGATGAACAGGATGATAAACCGCTGAAGGTTGAAGGCGTGGACGTGGTTTCTCTGCCGTTCTACAAGCTGAGCACTAAATTCGGCGATCTGGACCAGAATAAAACCTGGCTGCTGTGGTGCGAACGCGGGGTGATGAGCCGTCTGCAGGCGCTGTATCTGCGCGAGCAGGGCTTTGAAAACGTGAAGGTGTATCGTCCGTAGTCCCTTTTGCCTGATGACGCTGTGCTTATCAGGCCTACAAATTATACGTTTTTGTAGGTCTGATAAGGCGTTTACGCTGCCATCCGACAAGTATGCTTACTCGTAGTAGTTATAAATTCCCGCAGCCATCACCAGTTGTGATGCCACTTCGTAAGCTTTTTCGCGACTCACCAGAAGATCAATGATTTTTAAACCGAAATCGATGGAAGTCCCCGGTCCCTGGCTGGTTAACAGGTTGACACGCGGATCCCATACCACTCGCTTGTCCTGCCACTGATCGGTGGGAATTTGGTCTTTCAGCGCCGGAAAACCGGTCATGTTACCGATGGGGAAAATATCGTGCGGGACGAGCACGGTGGCGGCAGCGGCACAAATCGCGGCGACAATGCGCCCGGAACGATGGAATTGTTTCACCGTTTCGATAAGCAACGGGCTGTCGCGAAAACACTCGGCGCCTTTAATACCGCCAGGCAACACGATAATGTCGAAATCGCCGTCAGCAACTTCGACTAATGGCGCATCCGCCAGCAGCTTTACTCCGCGTGAGCACACAATCGTCAGGTTGCCATCGCTGGCGACGCTTGCGGTCGTGACCTTAATGCCGCCACGAACCAGCAGATCGATAGTGGTGACCGCTTCGGTCTCTTCACTACCAGGGGCGAGACATACCAGTGCCTGAGCGCTCATACTCACTCTCCTTTCTCTTAACCATTTCAAACAGGTGGGCATTTTCCGGGACGGCGATGCCGTGCGCACGTGCGCGTTTTAACAAATAACCGGTAATGTAGTCGATCTCAGTATGGCGCATGGCACGAATATCCTGCAGCATTGATGAGATATTTTCCGCCGTACTGTCAATCACTTGCTCGACATAATAGCGTAAATCATCCACTGATGTGTGGTGGCCTTCGCGCTCGATGACCGCCGCCACTTCCTCGCATATCAACGCTATTTTTTCTGGATGCTGACGCAGCTCGCCGTTGGGACAGTTCCAGAGTGCGGTGAGTGGGTTAATGACGCAGTTGACGGCCAGTTTGCGCCACAGCTCGGCGCGAATAGTGTCGTGCCAGGCGACATCAGGCAGGACATCTTGCAGGATTTCAGCCAGATAACTGAAATCACCATCTTGTTCACGTGCCGGGCCAATACGCGTTGTGCCCTGGGCGACATGAATAATGACGTTCCCGTCGCGGCGTGCCGCGTGAGTGGTGGTGCCCATCAGCAGAGGTTGCTTAATGTTATGCAACTCTTCAATCGTTCCCATGCCGTTGTGAATCAGCAGAATAGGAGTGGTTTCAGGCAGAATTGCGGCCAGGCCTTTTACCGCATCAGAAACCTGCCAGGCTTTGAGGGTGACTAGCAGCAGGTCGCTTTTCGCCAAAAAGTCGGGGTCGTTTGCCGTCAGGGATTCATTAAAAACGGATCCATCCGTGTCGATCAGGTTCACGCTGCAATAGGGTTGCGGTACGCGTAGCCACCCCTGCACCTCATGTCCATGTTTGCATAGCGCGGTTAGCCAAAGCTGGCCTAACGCTCCGCATCCCAGTACGGTAATTTTCATTCTTCCTCCTCACCTGCAACAGCACCAGGTGTTAATCCATATCCGCTACATCCCATTATTGTTCGCAGCTATCAGTACCACGTACAATTAAAGGATACAGCCTAGTATAGCGCTGTCTGTTGAGTAACTTTGCAGGTATTATGCTTCGCATCAAAAATGAAGGGAGAGGAAAAGATGCCATCTTTCGATATTGTTTCTGAAGTTGATCTTCAGGAAGCTCGTAACGCGGTCGATAATGCCAGCCGCGAAGTGGAGTCACGCTTCGATTTTCGTGGCGTTGAGGCCACCTTTGAGCTGAACGAGTCAAATAAGACGATTAAGGTGCTGAGCGAGTCTGATTTCCAGGTCAATCAGCTGCTGGATATTTTGCGTGCCAAGCTGTTGAAACGCGGCATTGAGGGCACGTCGCTGGACGTCCCAGAAACCTTCGTGCACAGCGGTAAAACCTGGTTTGTCGAAGCTAAGCTGAAGCAAGGCATTGAAAGCGCAGTGCAGAAGAAAATTGTCAAGTTGATCAAAGACAGCAAACTGAAGGTGCAGGCGCAGATTCAGGGCGAAGAAATTCGTGTGACCGGTAAGGCGCGTGACGATCTGCAATCCGTCATGGCGCTGGTTCGCGGTGGCGATCTCGGACAGCCGTTCCAGTTCAAGAACTTCCGCGATTAAGTCGTTATGTCAGATGGCGTGAGCCGCCATCTGACAAATCTCATCTTCAAGCCTGGCTAATCGTCTGTTCAACCTCAAATCGATTTGTCACTTTGCTGTCGATCTTCACGTAGGCCGAATGCTCTTTTGCCACCAGTAATACTTCACTGACGCCTTCTTTTGCCAGCAGACGCTGCTTCAGGGTGTCATCCGCAGCAATCTCTGGTGGGATTTCCACGCGCAGGCTGCTGACATATGGCGGCTCTTTCATTGTACTTGCCACCGCCAACCAAACTGCCGCCAGAAGTGCACCGGCCAGAAATACCGCCTGACCATCAAACATTTCGACCACCCAACCGCCGAGCGAACCGCCAATCGCCACGCCAAGAAACTGGCTGGTGGAGTAAACACCCATCGCCGTGCCTTTATAGCCAGCCGGGGACTCTTTGCTGATAAGCGAGGGGAGGAGGGCTTCCATCAGGTTGAAGGCGAGGAAGAATATTTGCACGCCGGCAATCAGACCCCAGAAACGAATGTTAGCGCTCCACAATACAATCTCTGCAATAAGGATCAGTAACACGCAGGCGAGGAACACGCGTTTCATCTTGCGCTTCACTTCGGCGTAAATGATGAACGGCACTACGGAGACAAAGGACAGCAGCATCGTCACCAGATAAACTTTCCAGTGCTCGGCGGCGGGGAAGCCCGCTTTTGCCAGTTGGCCTGGCAGAGCCACGAAGGTGGACATCAGTAAAATATGTAGGCACATGATGCCGAAATTGAGCTTCAGCAGTTTAGGCTCCGCCAGCACTTTACTGAAGCTGTCTTTGACCATGCCTGATTCGCGGTTCAGCACGTGGCTGGTGCTATTGGGAACGACCCAAATGGTCAGCACAATACCGGTGGTGGCGAGCGCGGCAATCATCCAGAACAGTGCGTGTAGTCCCAGCGCATGGGTGACGATCGGCCCAAGTACCATCGCAATCGCGAAAGTAATACCAAAGCTAACGCCGATAAACGCCATTGCTTTGGTACGATTTTGTTCGCGCGTTAAGTCGGAAAGCAGCGCCATCACGGCGGCGGCAATCGCGCCAGAGCCTTGCAGCGCCCGGCCGAGAATAATTCCCCAGATGGAATCGGAGAGGGCGGCAATCACGCTGCCGAGAACGAATACCGCCAGTCCGCCGACAATAAGCGGCTTACGACCAATACGGTCAGAGAGCAGACCAAAGGGGATCTGGAAAACGGCCTGCGCCAGACCATAAATACCGATGGCAAGGCCTATCAGCGCTTCGCTGGCACCTTGTAGCGCCATACCGTATGTGGTCAGAACCGGCAGGACCATAAACATGCCAAGCATGCGCAACGAGAATACGGTCCCTAAACCCCAGGTGGCGCGCAACTCACCGGGCGTCATTTTGTAATCGTTCATTCCCACCTCTGTATTAATTTCGCGCCTAGTGTAAAGCGGGGAAGGAATGGGGTAAACCACTACGATATGTGGAATTGTGTAGCGGGAAAATTGAAATAGTTACAATTGCAACTAATTTACTTGCGATAATTACAGGTGTAGTCTTTTTGTGGTTGTTTCTAATGGAAAGAGGGAAAAGGAAAATGGTATTTCGCGATAAATATAATCAATTGCTTCAAGCTGATGACTGTATTTAGTGGACATCAATCTAATGAGTATTCAAGACGATGTATTAAAGCTTTTCAGGGAAGAAATACCTGGGTTTTGGGATGAAAACTGGAAGGAGGTTCCTTTAGAACTCGACTCAGAATTGTTTGACGCCCCCGGTGATGATCTCCACAGTGCTCTGGATAGATATGAGAAAGAGTTCAAAGTCGATTTATCATGTGTGAACTGGAAACCTTATTATCCATGGCACAATCTGCCACTATTCACGAGATGGTTCAAAGCTAACCGGGAAGAAGTGGAAGCAACACGTTTACCGTTAACCGTAAGGATGTTTGCTGAGTCGGCTGAAGCGGGGAAATGGCTGTTTGAGATCTGACCTGATGAACAAAAAGACGAGACCTGACGCTCTCAAAATCGCGTAGTAAAAAAAGATGCCGAAGTACCCTGTTAGCATTCGCTGAATTTACCCAACCCAGGTCAACAGACTGTGTGAATTATGCATCATAAAGTCTAATGATATCATCACATTAGCGCGCCAAAAAGAACGCATTCAATGGACATCTTTCTGATGAGAAATTATGAAGCTGAAGTTATTGAGTACAGCATGAAGAATTACCCAATCAGGGAACGTTGGTTCAGACCTGGTCTTAAGCAGGTCACTAAAGAATGGACCCTTGAGGATGATTTTCAGTTTGTTCCGGAAGATGCGTATGATTTTTTAGCTGATTTATTTGAGCATTTTGATATTGAATACTCGACGTTTGATGGAAGGAATTATATTGAACAAGAATACCCTTTCTGGCGAAAAGATCCTCCTGAAATTGAGTTAAAGCCTTTGACAGTAGGTATGATTATCGAGTCAGCAAAGGCTGGGAAATGGCTCTATGACTGAATAATATTCCTGCCAATAAAAAGGGTGCCGGAGCACCCTTTTCGTATCTGCAGATTCTTACCAGACGTAAGTCAGCAAGTTCTGCGAGTTTGGCACCATAAAGTCGACGGACATCATGACGCTCAGTGCGGTAATGGCGATGATGGAGAAACCGAACAGCTTGCGCGCCCAGACTCTGTCATCTTCCACTTTATAACCGCGCAGCGCCATGCCCAACCACCAGACGCTCACCGCCGCTGCAACAATCAGGTATTTATATCCTGCATAGCCGCCCAGGGTTAGCATCAGCGTGGCGATAGCAAACGCCACGATGTACAACGTGATATGGTTCTTCGCGACCGAAATACCTTTCACCACCGGCAGTACCGGGATGTTGGCTGCCTGATAATCCTTGAAGCGGAAAATCGCAATCGCGTAAGAGTGCGGCATCTGCCACAGGCTGAAAATAGCCAGCAGAATCAGCGCACCGCTATCAAACACACCGGTTACGGCGCAGTAGCCAATCACCGGCGGCGCAGCGCCGGAGAGTGAGCCAATCAGCGTACCGTAAACGGAATGGCGCTTCATATACAGGCTATAGACACCCACATAGACCACGAAGCCCATTACCCCCAGCCAGCAGGCCAGAGGGTTTGCGCCAAACCACAGCAGCATAAAGCCAGCAATACCCAGCAGGGTGGCGTAGACCAGTGAGACCGCAGGGGAAATCAGACCTTTAACCAGCACGCGGTTTTTGGTCCTCTCCATCTTCCTGTCGATATCCCTGTCGATGTAGTTGTTAAATACACAACCCGACGCCACAACCAGTGACACCCCAACCAGCGTGTAGATAAACAGGGGATAATCAATGCTGCCTTTTGAGGCCAGCAGGAATCCCCCAATCACCGAGATCAGGTTGCCAAAGATGATGCCTGGTTTCGTTACTTGCAGGTATTGCTTAAACATCATAATCGCCGCTCTTAGTGCATCATCATGTTGTAGTTAAGGTTCCACATAATCCAGATGGAGCCCACAACTAGGATGGCGATGATTAGCACAGTAAAGACAAAGGCCGTCATGTTCCAACCTTCATCAGATTTGCTATTCATGTGCAGGAAGCACACCAGGTGCACCAGAATCTGTACCACTGCCATTACCAGAATAGTTCCCAGAATGACGGCCGGAGAGGCAGAACCTGTCATCACCATCCAGAACGGAATGACCGTCAGGATTACCGACAGGATAAACCCTGTCATGTAGGTTTTTACGCTGCCATGGGATGCGCCGCCGCTCTCGTTAGAATGACTCATTACATCGCCCCCATCAGATAAACAACAGTGAACACACAGATCCACACCACATCCAGGAAGTGCCAGAACAGGCTCAGGCACATGATGCGGGTACGGTTAGTACTGGTCAGGCCGCGACGAGCAACTTGCACCATCAGCACAGCCATCCAGATAAGACCGGAGGTGACGTGCAGACCGTGAGTACCGACCAGCGCGAAGAACGCAGACAGGAAGCCGCTGCGATCCGGGCCCATACCGTTAACAATCAGGTGATGGAATTCATAGAGTTCCATCCCGATGAATCCGGCACCGAACAAGAAGGTCAACGCCAGCCAGGAGATAACCTGGCTCTTGTTGTTCTTGTACATGGCAATCGCTGCCATGCCGTAAGTAATGGAGCTGAATAACAGCAGGAATGTTTCAACCAGAACGAACGGCAGTTCAAAAATGTCCTTACCTGTCGGGCCACCTGCGGTGCCGTTCACCAGAACGGCATAGGTTGCAAACAGAATAGAGAACAGAATGCAGTCGCTCATCAGGTAGACCCAGAATCCGAAGATCTTGGTCTGGCCTGCATCGTGGTGCCCGTGTTCGTGCGCGTGGGCAGTCGCGTGCGTTAAAGTATCAGTTGCCATTTTTCAGCCCTGCCTTAGTAATCTCATCGAAATGCTGGTTTTCCAGTTTTTCGACTTCCGGGACCGGCACGTAGTAATCCACGTCTTCATCAAAGCTTTTCACAATCCAGCTGATGATCATGCCTGCGAAGCTTGCAATCGCCAGCCACCAGATATGCCAGATCATGGCGAAACCAAACAGTGTTGCGAAGGCGGTAATGACGATACCAGCACCGCTGTTCTTCGGCATATGAATTTCTTCATAGTGCGCAGGCTGCTTGTACGCTTCACCTTTTTCTTTCATTTCCCAGAAGGCATCACGCTCGTGAACGTGCGGCACAACGGCAAAGTTATAGAACGGAGGCGGGGAAGAGGTTGCCCACTCCAGCGTACGACCACCCCATGGGTCACCGGTCAGGTCACGGTTCTGCTCGCGGTCGCGAATAGACACGTAGATCTGAATCAGCTGGCACAGGATACCCAGTGCAATCAGCGCGGCACCGCAGGCGGCAACGACCAGCATTGGATGGAACTGCGGGTCAATCTGCTGGCTGAGGCGACGGGTCATACCCATAAAGCCCAGCACGTACAGCGGCATAAATGCCACGAAGAAGCCGATGATCCAGAACCAGAATGCGCGTTTACCCCAGGTTTCGTTCAGCGTGAAGCCAAACGCTTTTGGCCACCAGTAGGTCATACCTGCGAAGCAACCAAATACGACGCCGCCGATAATAACGTTATGGAAGTGCGCAATCAGGAACAGGCTGTTGTGCAGTACGAAGTCCGCACCCGGCACCGCCAGCAGTACGCCGGTCATACCGCCGACTGAGAAGGTGACGATGAAGCCAATCGTCCACAGCATCGCTGAGTGGAATACGATACGGCCCTGATACATGGTGAACAGCCAGTTGAAGATCTTCACCCCGGTCGGGATGGCGATAATCATGGTGGTAATACCGAAGAAGGCGTTTACGTTAGCGCCCGCACCCATGGTGAAGAAGTGGTGCAGCCAAACAACGAACGACAGAACGGTGATACACACGGTTGCCCACACCAGCGAGGTGTAACCAAACAGGCGTTTACGCGAGAAGGTTGCCGCGATTTCGGAGAACACACCGAACACCGGCAGAACCAGAATGTACACTTCCGGATGGCCCCAGGCCCAAATCAGGTTGATGTACATCATCATGTTGCCGCCCATATCGTTGGTAAAGAAATGGGTGCCCAGATAGCGATCCAGGGTTAGCAACGCGACGGTAACCGTCAGGATTGGGAAAGAGGCGATAATCAGGATGTTTGCGCACAGAGATGCCCAGCTAAATACCGGCATCTTGAACATGGTCATTCCTGGTGCACGCATCTTAATGATGGTCACAAAGAAGTTGATACCGGTCAGCGTTGTACCGATACCGGACAACTGGACCGCCCATATCCAATAATCGACCCCGACGCTTGGACTGTACTCTATTCCCGAAAGTGGCGGATACGCCAGCCAACCGGTCTGCGCGAATTCACCCACGCCCAGAGAAAGGTTAACCAGGATTACGCCGACAACGGTGAACCAGAAGCTCAGGTTGTTCAGGAACGGGAATGCAACGTCACGTGCGCCGATCTGCAGCGGAACCACCAGGTTCATCAGACCGATAACAAATGGCATTGCCACGAAGAAGATCATAATCACGCCGTGAGCCGTGAAGATCTGGTCGTAGTGGTGAGGAGGCAGGAAGCCTGCTTCACCTGCAGAAGCCAGCGCTTGCTGACTACGCATCATGATGGCGTCGGCAAAGCCACGAATCAACATGACGATTGCGACGATGACATACATGATGCCAAGGCGTTTGTGGTCAACCGAGGTTAGCCACTCTTTCCACAGGTAGGTCCACTTACCGAAGTAAGTGATAAGGCCGAGTAAGGCCGCACCACCGATGATAATGGCAGCGATCGTAACCATGACGATTGGTTCATGGAACGGAACTGCATCCAGTGTTAATTTTCCGAACATCGTATTCTTCCTCAGCCCCTTGAGTTCGCGGATTCCGCGTGGCTCATGTCCATGCCTTCCATTCCTTCATGTGCGCTGTGCTCACCTTCGGGTTGGGTCATGTCCATGCTCTTACCGTGAGCCATAAATTTGTTAATAACGTCTTTAAACAAATCCGGTTTCACGTTGGAGAAGTATTCCACCGAGTTGTATTCGCTTGGCGCAGCCACTTTCTCGAACGCAGCCATGTCGCTCATGGTGTTCGTGGACTGTTTAGCTTTAGCAACCCATTGGTCGAATTCGGCGCGGTCCTTTGTTGCGATAGCCTTGAACTTCATACCGGAGAAGCCTGGTCCGCTATAACTTGCGGAGATACCATCATAAGTACCGACTTCGTTGGCGATCAGATGCAGTCGAGTCTGCATGCCGGCCATGGCATAAATCTGGCTACCCAGACGCGGGATAAAGAAGGAGTTCATCACGGAGTTGGATGTCACTTTGAATTCAACCGGAGTATTCGCCGGGAAGGCGATTTCATTCACGGTAGCGATACCTTGTTCCGGATAGATGAAGAACCATTTCCAGTCCATGGAAACCACTTCGATGGTAATGGGCTTCTCGTCATGCGCCAGCGGTTTGCTTGGCTCAAGAGCGTGAGTGGTTTTCCAGGTCAGAACGGCAAGGAAAATGATGATTAAGATAGGCACCGTCCAGACCACAGCTTCCACTTTATTGGAGTGTGACCAGTTCGGGCTGTACTTCGCATCTTTATTGCTTGCACGGTACTTCCAGGCAAAACCAACAGCCATCAAGATGGCAGGAATAACGACAATCAACATCAGGCCAAATGCCGTCAGTATCAATGACCGTTGTTCCAGTCCAATCTGTCCTTTAGGGTCAAGCAGCGCAGAATTACAGCCACTGAGTAATGCAGTGCCTGCAATTAATGACAACCATCCCAAACTTTTATTGTATTTCCTGAGTCTCATTTAACGACCTCAATTCCACGGGACCGGGTGGCGTTTAAAGTGTGAGGGCATTTTACGGGAAGGTTACATTACTGTAAACATCATTGGATCTGTGTTACCGGGTTCTGCCGCGCATGTCACATATGTTGCAATATATGTCGCTTCGGCTTTAAGAACCTGTTGCAACATCACGTTATAACGAAAGCGGGTGAGCAGGGGCGCTGTTGAGGGCAATTGGTATAACCAATACGAAAATAAAACAATTGTTTAACAATTGATTATCAATAAAAAGACAAATAAAGAACAAAAAATAAATGTGATTCGGCTGAATCGAGTAAGGGAAATAGAATTTATAAAAGGAGTCAATAATTTCCAAATTCTATGGCGCACAAAACAACAAATATTATTTTCATTAACTGCTGTTTATTTAGCCGTTATAATTACGCAAGGTGATTACAACGGCCAAATTAATGTGAAAAATTACATCAGACGTGTTTTTCGTAGTGCAAGATAGTCCAGTAACCCACCAAATACGACGCCACAGATGGCGACCGCGACTGAGACTTCAAGCAGCTCAGCCAGGAAAGAGAAGTTGGTGTAATCCAGTGCGTTCATGGTGAGCAGCAACAGCCAAACAGCCAGCAAACAGCAGCCCGTCACCAGCGTCATCAAAGCAAGATTGTACGCCCCACGGAACTCTGTGCGTGGAATAAAACTCTCATTTTGCCAGCTATGTTCCAGCGTCTGGCGACAAACCAGCAGCAGCAGGAGTCCAGGGATCGCGGCAAACACGGAAAACAGATAAAATGTGGGCCAACCGTGTGCTTCGACAAACCAGCCTGCCACCGGGCCGACATAAACGCGCCCCACAGCGGAAAGCGCGGAGAGCAGGGCGAACTGCGTTGCGGAGAAGGATTTATTACACAGCGTCATTAATAAGGCGACAAACGCCGCCGTGCCCATCCCGCCGCACAGGTTTTCGAAGAAGACGGCGGCTGCCATACTGAACATGTGCTTGTCGGTAATAGAAAGCAGCCAGTATCCGGCATTCGATACGCCCTGCAGAATGCCGAAAATCAGCAATGCGCGAAACAGCGAAAGACGCTGCATCAGGACCCCGCCGTACAGCGCACCGACTATTGTCGCCAACAGCCCCAGCGTTTTATTGACCACTCCGACTTCACCGGCATCAAATCCGACGCCGCGGATTAAAAACGTGGTGGTCAGGCTCATGGCGAACGCATCGCCAAGCTTGTACAGCACAATCAGCAGCAAAATCAGCCAGGCGTTGTTACGACCAAAAAAGTCACGCAGTGGCGCAGCAACCGCTTGTTCCAATGTTTTAGGCACGGGAATGGTGTCAGTGGGTTCGGGCGCTAACAGGGTGGCGATAATGCAGGGAATCAGTAACGCGGCCATCAGCCAGTACATACCTTGCCAGCCTAGCCAGCGGTCGGCCATCCACAGGGCCAGACCACCGGAAACCAGCATCCCCAGGCGGTAACCCAGTACGCTGATTGCTGCACCGGTACCGCGTTCTTCTGCCGGTAAAACGTCTGTTTTCCAGGCGTCAAAAACAATATCCTGCGACGCCGAACAAAATGCGATCACCACTGCGAGTGCCGCCATCCAGCGTAACTGCGTGCCAGGTTCCAGAAAACCCATCGCGGCGATGGAAATAAGAAGCAATACCTGGGTAGTCAACAGCCAACCGCGACGACGACCTAAAAACGGTGGGGTATAGCGGTCCATTACCGGGGACCAGAGAAACTTAAATACGTAGGCCTGGCCGACCAGAGAAAAGAAACCGATAGTTTTTAGATCGATATTTTCGACCGTCATCCACGCCTGAAGCGTACCGGAGGTCAGGGCGAGCGGTAAACCGGAAGCAAAACCTAGCATCAGCAGAATCGCTGATTTTGGTTGCTGAAAAATACGTAAATAATGATTGGACATGGGCATTAAAAGCTGACCCGGCGAAATGCCGGGTCAGGGGGCTTAAATTAGCGAGCGTTCTGCTTGATGAAATCGTGAACGCTGGTGTCCTGGGACATATCAGCGATGGTGTCGGTCAAGACGCTGTTAACGGCATCAGCAATATTTTTGTTAGAGGCCTGGAATGCGCCTTCAACAGAGTAGCTTGCACGGTAGTTTTTGGTCATCTTATTGCCGTTGGCCGCCGTTGCAATAATGGCGATGTCTGCTTTGGTGGCGATGTTATAGCGCACGCTACCTTGAGACACATCAGCGTACAGCTGGCTTACGATGATTTGCAGGTTAACTGCACCGTTTGGACCCACCATATAACCGCGTGCAGTCATCTGTTTTTCCAGCACTTCTTGCAGCAGGAAGCGCAGATCGCGAGACGCAGTCAGCGTAACCAGTTGATTGTCGCGGGTCACTTTTGCCAGCGCCTGATCCTGACGCTGGTCAGCGCCGTTGATGCTGACAGTTACTCCCATCAGACTCGGATCCTGCTGTGGCAGGGTAATTTTCGGCGATACGTTGATGGTAGTGGGCGGAGTTGCGCAGCCAGCCAACATAAACAGCGCGACTAAAGGGAAGAGGATTTTTTTAAACATGCCAGGGCTCTCAGCGAATCTAAATTGTATGGTTAGAGAAAATTCCCGCCATCATAACATCGCCAACGATGAGGGGAAGTGGGTAACGCATGTAAATTCATCATGTTGTCCGTTTGATGATGTTGTAGAGACCATAAATGGCCTTTTTGCAATGACGCGAACACAAGAATCAGTGAACTTCATTCGTTTGGGTGAGAAAATCAGACAAGCGCTAATTTTTTGTTGCTAAGGTGTAATGAAAACGGTAAAAGCGGCTAGTATTTAAAGGGATGGGTGACATCTCAGCGTTGTCGGAGGAAAAATTTCATGATGATTCGTGAGCAAATAGAAGAAAAATTAAGGGCAGCGTTCCAACCCGTGTTCCTCGAAGTTGTGGATGAAAGCTATCGTCACAATGTCCCGGCAGGTTCTGAAAGCCACTTTAAGGTTGTGCTGGTCAGCGATCGCTTTACAGGTGAACGTTTTCTTAATCGTCATCGGATGATTTACAGCACGTTAACGGCGGAGCTTTCCACAACCGTACATGCTCTGGCCCTGCATACCTACACCATTAAGGAGTGGGAAGCGTTGCAGGACACCATTTTTGCATCACCCCCGTGTCGTGGGGCGGGAAGCATCGCCTAAAAAACGGATTTGCAACAACCGGCGCTTTTCCAGTATGTTGCTACAGATTATGTGAAAACGGCCTGCGGGCCGTTTTGTTTTGTCTGAATTCTGAGTAGGTCGTCCAGTATTCAGACAAAAATTAGCCGGGAATTGTGAAAAAAGCCGCAGCAACGCGCAATAACCGTTCTCGACTCATAAAAGTGATGCCGCTATAATGCGCGTCTTATTTTTCGGAATGTCTTCGGGATGATTCTGACGACAGGGAATGTGATTGATTATGAGAACATCCCAGTTCCGCGAAGCCAACAACCTGTGCTTGCGGAGAAGAGTTGACCGAGCACTGTGATTTTTTGAGGTAACAAGATGCAAGTTTCAGTTGAAACCACTCAAGGCCTTGGCCGCCGTGTAACGATTACTATCGCTGCTGACAGCATCGAGACCGCTGTGAAAAGCGAGCTGGTCAACGTAGCGAAGAAAGTGCGTATTGACGGTTTCCGCAAAGGAAAAGTACCGATGAATGTCGTTGCTCAGCGTTATGGCGCTTCTGTTCGCCAGGACGTTCTGGGTGACCTGATGAGCCGTAACTTCGTTGATGCCATCATCAAAGAAAAAATTAATCCGGCTGGCGCACCGAACTACGTTCCGGGCGAATACAAACTGGGTGAAGATTTCACTTACGCGGTAGAGTTCGAAGTTTACCCGGAAGTTGAGCTGACCGGTCTGGACGCAATCGAAGTTGAAAAACCGGTTGTTGAAGTTACCGACGCTGACGTTGACGTTATGCTGGATACCCTGCGTAAGCAGCAGGCTACCTGGAAAGACAAGGACGGCGCTGCTGATGCAGAAGACCGTGTAACCATCGACTTCACCGGTTCCGTAGACGGCGAAGAGTTTGAAGGCGGCAAAGCGTCTGACTTCGTACTGGCGATGGGCCAGGGTCGTATGATCCCGGGCTTTGAAGAAGGCGTTAAAGGCCACAAAGCAGGCGAAGAATTCACCATCGACGTGACCTTCCCGGAAGAGTACCACGCTGAAAACCTGAAAGGTAAAGCCGCTAAATTCGTTATCAACCTGAAGAAAGTTGAAGAACGTGAACTGCCGGAACTGACCGAAGAATTCATCAAACGTTTCGGCGTTGAAGATGGTTCCGTAGCAGGTCTGCGCGCTGAAGTGCGTAAAAACATGGAACGTGAGCTGAAAGGCGCTGTGCGTAACCGCGTTAAGTCTCAGGCGATCGAAGGTCTGGTTAAAGCCAACGACATCGACGTTCCTGCTGCACTGATCGACAGCGAAATCGACGTTCTGCGTCGTCAGGCTGCACAGCGTTTCGGTGGCAACGAGAAGCAAGCTCTGGAACTGCCGCGTGAACTGTTCGAAGAACAGGCTAAGCGTCGCGTAGTTGTTGGTCTGCTGCTGGGCGAAGTGATTCGTACCAACGAACTGAAAGCTGACGAAGATCGCGTGAAAGGCCTGATCGAAGAGATGGCTTCTGCTTACGAAGATCCGAAAGAAGTTGTTGAGTTCTACAGCAAAAACAAAGAGCTGATGGACAACATGCGTAACGTCGCTCTGGAAGAGCAGGCTGTTGAAGCGGTTCTGGCGAAAGCGAAAGTGACTGAAAAAGCCACTACTTTCAACGAACTGATGAACCAGCAGGCGTAATTCGTCGCTTTTATAGCACGAAATTCGCACATAAACCCGTCACCTTCTGGTGGCGGGTTTTTTTTTGTCACGCATTTTGCATGGGAAGGGTGCGAAAACAGCGTTTCAGTGTTAGCGTTACAACAAAAGATTGTTATGCTTGAATTATGGCGATGTCGTACCCATTACAGAGGGACTAGCTGATAATCCGTCCATAAGGTTACAATCAGCACAGCAGGTTTTTTCAAATTTTATCCAGGAGACGGAAATGTCATACAGCGGCGAACGAGATAACTTTGCACCCCATATGGCGCTGGTGCCGATGGTCATTGAACAGACCTCGCGTGGTGAGCGCTCTTTTGATATCTATTCTCGTCTACTTAAGGAACGCGTCATTTTTCTGACCGGCCAGGTCGAAGACCATATGGCTAACCTGATTGTGGCGCAGATGCTGTTCCTGGAAGCAGAAAACCCGGAAAAAGATATCTACCTGTATATTAACTCCCCTGGTGGCGTGATTACTGCAGGGATGTCTATCTATGACACCATGCAGTTTATTAAGCCGGACGTTAGCACCATTTGTATGGGCCAGGCGGCCTCAATGGGCGCGTTCCTGCTGACGGCCGGGGCGAAAGGTAAACGTTTTTGCCTGCCTAACTCTCGCGTCATGATCCACCAGCCTCTGGGCGGTTACCAGGGCCAGGCAACGGATATTGAAATTCATGCCCGTGAAATCCTGAAGGTAAAAGGGCGCATGAACGAACTTATGGCGCATCATACGGGTCAATCTCTTGAGCAGATTGAACGTGATACCGAGCGCGATCGCTTCCTCTCCGCTTCTGAAGCGGTGGAGTACGGTCTGGTCGACTCGATTTTGACCCATCGTAATTAATGCCCAGGGCGCAGGTGTGCCGCTATAATTACCTGGAGCGGCACAACGCTGACTAGCGTCTTGCGCCTGAGAATGGCATTTGCGTCGTCGTGTGCGGCACAAAGAACAAAGAAGAGGTTTTGACCCATGACAGATAAACGCAAAGATGGCTCGGGCAAATTGTTGTACTGCTCTTTTTGCGGCAAAAGCCAGCATGAAGTGCGTAAGCTGATTGCCGGACCATCCGTGTATATCTGCGACGAATGTGTTGATTTATGTAACGACATCATTCGCGAAGAGATTAAGGAAGTAGCACCGCACCGTGAACGCAGTGCGCTGCCGACGCCACATGAAATTCGCAACCACCTGGACGATTACGTTATTGGTCAGGAACAGGCGAAGAAAGTGCTGGCGGTCGCGGTATACAACCATTACAAACGTCTGCGCAACGGCGACACCAGCAATGGCGTCGAGTTGGGCAAAAGTAACATCCTGCTGATTGGCCCGACGGGTTCTGGTAAAACGCTGTTGGCTGAAACGCTGGCGCGTCTGCTGGACGTTCCGTTCACCATGGCCGATGCCACCACCCTGACCGAAGCCGGTTATGTGGGTGAAGATGTTGAAAATATTATTCAGAAGCTGCTGCATAAGTGCGATTACGACGTGCAGAAAGCGCAGCGCGGTATTGTCTATATCGACGAGATCGACAAGATTTCGCGTAAATCAGACAATCCGTCTATTACGCGTGACGTTTCCGGCGAAGGCGTACAGCAGGCGCTGTTGAAACTGATCGAAGGTACGGTTGCCGCCGTTCCGCCACAGGGTGGACGCAAACATCCGCAGCAGGAGTTCTTGCAGGTTGATACCTCCAAGATTCTGTTTATCTGTGGCGGTGCATTTGCCGGTCTGGATAAGGTGATTGCTAACCGTGTTGAAACCGGCTCCGGCATTGGTTTTGGCGCGACGGTAAAAGCCCAGTCCGATAAGGCCAGCGAAGGTGAACTGCTGTCGCAGGTTGAACCGGAAGATCTGATCAAATTTGGTCTGATTCCTGAGTTCATCGGTCGTCTGCCCGTTGTGGCAACGCTGAGCGAACTGAGCGAAGAAGCGCTGATCCAAATCCTGAAAGAACCGAAAAACGCCCTGACTAAGCAGTATCAGGCGCTGTTCAATCTTGAAGGTGTGGATCTGGAATTCCGCGAAGAAGCGCTGGATGCTATCGCCAGGAAAGCGATGATTCGTAAAACCGGTGCGCGTGGTCTGCGTTCTATCGTCGAAGCCGCGCTACTCGACACCATGTACGATCTTCCTTCTATGGAAGACGTTGAAAAAGTGGTGATCGACGAGTCTGTGATTGGCGGCCAGAGCAAGCCGTTGCTGATTTACGGTAAGCCGGAAGCACAGCAGGCATCTGGCGAATAATTCATCAATTCATACAGACGTTTAACCAAAAAGGGGGGATTTTATCTCCCCTTTTATTTTTCCGTAAACATGGCGTTGAATGTGTGGGAAACATCCCCATATACTGACATACATGTTAAAGGTGGTATGAAGCACAGTCGTACCACCTGATTACCTGGCGGAAACTAAACTAAGAGAGAGCTCTATGAATCCTGAGCGTTCTGAACGCATTGAAATCCCCGTATTGCCGTTGCGCGATGTGGTGGTTTATCCGCACATGGTCATACCCTTATTTGTAGGGCGGGAAAAATCTATCCGTTGTCTTGAAGCGGCTATGGACCATGATAAAAAAATCATGCTGGTCGCACAGAAAGAAGCGTCAACGGATGAGCCGGGTGTAAACGATCTTTTCACCGTCGGGACCGTGGCCTCTATTTTGCAGATGCTGAAACTGCCTGACGGCACCGTAAAAGTGCTGGTTGAGGGGTTACAGCGCGCGCGTATTTCTGCGTTGTCAGACAACGGCGAGCATTTCTCTGCGAAAGCGGAGTACCTTGATTCGCCTGCTATTGATGAGCGCGAACAGGAAGTGCTGGTACGTACCGCTATCAGCCAGTTCGAAGGCTATATCAAGCTAAACAAAAAAATCCCACCAGAAGTGCTGACGTCGCTGAACAGCATTGACGATCCCGCACGTCTGGCGGATACCATTGCTGCCCATATGCCGCTGAAGCTGGCGGATAAGCAGTCCGTGCTGGAGATGTCCGACGTTAACGAACGTCTGGAATATCTGATGGCAATGATGGAATCCGAAATCGATCTGCTACAGGTTGAGAAACGCATTCGCAACCGCGTGAAAAAGCAGATGGAAAAATCCCAGCGTGAGTACTATCTGAATGAGCAGATGAAAGCGATTCAGAAAGAGCTCGGCGAGATGGACGATGCGCCGGATGAAAACGAAGCGCTGAAACGTAAGATCGACGCGGCGAAGATGCCGAAAGAGGCAAAAGAGAAAGCGGAAGCAGAGCTGCAGAAGCTGAAAATGATGTCTCCGATGTCGGCGGAAGCGACGGTCGTGCGTGGCTACATCGACTGGATGGTACAGGTGCCGTGGAATGCGCGTAGCAAGGTCAAAAAAGACCTGCGTCAGGCGCAGGAAATCCTCGATACCGACCATTATGGTCTGGAGCGCGTGAAAGACCGTATTCTTGAGTATCTTGCGGTCCAGAGCCGTGTGAACAAAATCAAGGGACCGATCCTGTGTCTGGTTGGACCGCCGGGGGTGGGTAAAACCTCTCTGGGTCAGTCCATCGCGAAGGCGACAGGGCGTAAATACATCCGTATGGCGCTGGGCGGCGTGCGTGATGAGGCTGAAATTCGTGGTCACCGCCGGACCTATATCGGTTCGATGCCGGGCAAACTGATCCAGAAAATGGCCAAAGTGGGCGTTAAAAACCCGCTGTTCCTGCTTGATGAGATCGACAAAATGTCTTCTGACATGCGTGGCGATCCGGCATCAGCACTGCTTGAGGTATTGGATCCAGAGCAGAACGTGGCGTTCAGCGATCACTACCTGGAAGTGGACTACGACCTCAGCGACGTCATGTTCGTTGCGACGTCGAACTCCATGAACATTCCGGCACCGTTGCTGGATCGTATGGAAGTGATCCGTCTGTCCGGTTATACCGAAGACGAGAAGCTGAATATTGCTAAACGTCACCTGTTGCCGAAACAGATTGAACGTAATGCGCTGAAAAAAGGCGAGCTGACGGTTGATGATAGCGCCATTGTGGGCATCATTCGTTACTACACCCGTGAAGCGGGCGTGCGTAGTCTGGAGCGTGAAATCTCCAAACTGTGCCGCAAAGCGGTTAAGCAATTGTTGCTCGATAAGTCACTGAAACACATCGAGATCAATGGCGATAACCTGCACGACTACCTGGGTGTGCAGCGCTTTGACTATGGCCGTGCGGATAACGAAAACCGCGTCGGTCAGGTTACGGGGCTGGCATGGACGGAAGTGGGCGGCGATCTGCTGACCATTGAAACCGCCTGTGTACCGGGCAAAGGTAAGCTGACTTACACCGGATCGCTCGGCGAAGTGATGCAGGAATCCATTCAGGCAGCGCTGACCGTGGTGCGTGCGCGTGCGGAAAAACTGGGTATTAACCCGGACTTTTACGAAAAACGCGACATCCACGTTCACGTACCTGAAGGCGCGACGCCAAAAGATGGCCCAAGTGCGGGTATTGCCATGTGCACCGCGCTGGTTTCATGTCTGACCGGTAACCCAGTTCGTGCCGATGTGGCGATGACCGGCGAGATCACCCTGCGTGGTCAGGTTCTGCCTATCGGTGGTTTGAAAGAAAAACTGCTGGCGGCACACCGTGGTGGCATTAAGACGGTCTTAATTCCAGACGAAAACAAACGTGACCTGGAAGAGATTCCGGACAACGTCATTGCCGATCTTAATATTCACCCGGTGAAACGTATTGAGGAAGTTCTGACTCTTGCGTTGCAAAATGAACCCTCTGGAATGCAGGTTGTGACAGCAAAATAGTGACCTCGCGCAAAGAGCATTAATAAAAACAGGGCTGGCAGGCCATTTCGGGCTTGCCAGCCTTTTTTTGTATAGCTAATTTAGATAACGGATTGGGCTTGCCATCATTATCGGGTGTTGTAAGGGCATGGCAGGCCTGATATAACTGCTGCGCGGTCGCACTTTGAAGGATTCTGGTGCGATATATATTATAAAGAGGAAGAGAAGAGTGAATAAATCTCAACTGATCGACAAAATTGCTGCAGGGGCTGATATCTCTAAAGCTGCGGCTGGACGTGCGTTAGATGCAATTATTGCTTCTGTTACCGAATCCCTGAAAGAAGGTGATGACGTAGCATTGGTAGGTTTTGGTACTTTTGCCGTTAAAGAGCGTGCTGCCCGTACTGGTCGCAACCCGCAAACAGGTAAAGAGATCACCATCGCCGCGGCTAAAGTACCGGGCTTCCGTGCAGGTAAAGCACTGAAAGACGCGGTAAACTAAGTGATTTCCCCTTTGGGGATGTGACTAAGTACAAGGGCGCATCAACCGATGTGCCTTTTTTATTTCTGATTCCGGTACTTTCTATGCGTTGTGGGCTGACAATTGCCCCAGTTTCTTGTCACAATAGGCCTTTGTGCGCAGCGTTCAGGAAACGCTATGCTGCGTGAAGCATATATACTCAAAATCCTTGCCGCCGTTGTTGTAACCAACGCGGAGGCGGCCTGAAGGATAACGCGTATAGTCATCTACAGCGGAGTGTGGTTACACCATGATGGACAGCTTACGCACGGCTGCTAACAGTCTCGTGCTCAAGATTATTTTCGGTATCATTATCGTGTCGTTCATTTTGACCGGCGTGAGTGGTTACCTGATTGGCGGGGGCAATAACTACGCCGCTAAAGTGAATGGCCAGGAGATCAGCCGCGGGCAGTTCGAGAATGCGTTCAACAGCGAACGTAACCGCATGCAGCAACAGCTGGGCGATCAATATTCTGAGCTGGCGGCGAACGAAGGTTATATGAAAACGCTGCGTCAGCAGGTGCTGAATCGTCTTGTGGACGAAGCGCTGCTGGATCAGTACTCCCGTGAGCTTAAGCTCAACATTAGCGACGATCAGATTAAGCAGGCTATTTTCGCCACACCGGCTTTCCAGGTTGACGGTAAATTTGATAACAACCGCTACAACGCGATTGTGAATCAGATGGGAATGACTGCAGAACAGTATGCTCAGGCATTGCGTAACCAGCTCACCACGCAACAGTTGATCAACGGCGTTGCCGGGACCGACTTCATGCTGAAGGGGGAAACGGACGAACTGGCTGCACTGGTTGCACAGCAGCGTATCGTGCGCGAGGCGACAATTGACGTTAACGCTCTGGCCGCGAAGCAGTCTGTTACCGAGCAGGAAGTTGCCAGCTACTACGAGCAGAATAAAAACAACTTTATGACGCCGGAACAGTTCCGTGTGAGCTATATCAAGCTGGACGCTGCAGCAATGCAGGAAACCGTCAGCGATGCTGATATTCAGTCTTATTATGACCAGCATCAGGATCAGTTCACTCAGCCGCAGCGTAACCGCTACAGCATCATCCAGACCAAAACGGAAGATGAAGCAAAAGCGGTGCTTGATGCGCTCAACAAAGGCGGTGATTTTGCGACTCTGGCGAAAGAAAAATCTGCTGATATCATCTCTGCCCGTAACGGCGGTGATATGGGTTGGCTGGAAGACTCCACCACCCCAGATGAGCTGAAAAATGCCGGTCTGAAAGAAAAAGGCCAGCTGTCAGGCGTGATTAAGTCTTCTGTTGGCTTCCTCGTGGCGCGTCTTGACGACGTACAGCCTGCGCAGGTTAAACCGCTGAGCGAAGCGCGTGACGACATTGCGGCGAAAGTGAAGCAGGAAAAAGCGCTGGATGCCTACTATGCGTTGCAGCAGAAAGTCAGCGATGCCGCCAGCAATGATAACGAATCTCTGGCGGGTGCGGAGCAGGCTGCAGGGATGAAAGCGGTTGAAACGGCCTGGTTTAGCCGTGACAGCTTGCCGGAAGAACTGAATTTCAAACCTGTCGCTGACATCATTTTCAATGGTGCTCTGATTGGCGAGAACGGTACGCCGGGCAGTAACTCCGACATCATCACCGTGGACGGCGATCGTGCGTTTGTGCTGCGAATTAGCGAACACAAAGCAGAAGCAGTTAAGCCGTTAGCGGAAGTGAAAGAGCAGGTTACCGCGCTCGTTAAGCACAATAAAGCTGAGCAGCAGGCGAAACTGGATGCGGATAAACTGCTGGCCGATCTGAAAGCCGGTAAAGGCGATGAAGCGCTGAAAGCGGCGGGTCTGCGCTTTGGCGAAGCGAAAACGCTGAGCCGTACCGGGCAGGACCCGTTGAGTCAGGCGGCCTTTGGCCTGAGCCTGCCTGCGAAAGACAAGCCGAGCTACGGTGTTGCGAACGATATGCAGGGTAACGTTGTATTGCTGGCGCTGGACGAAGTAAAAGCAGGCTCTATGCCAGAAGCACAGAAAAAAGCGATGGTTCAGGGGATTACTCAGAACAACGCGCAGATTGTTTTCGAAGCACTGATGAGCAACCTGCGTAAAGCGGCAAAAATTAAAGTCGGTGACGCGCTGGAACAGCAGCAATAACCGAGTCTGCTCGCAAATAATTGCAAAAAGTTGTATCTACCAAAGGCCGCTTTCGCGGCCTTTTCCATTTCTGAAAATTGCCATTTGTCTGACGTTTATCCCCCCGCTATCGTGGCTCCACTGTTAACTAACAAGGAGCAAAACAGTATGAAACATGGAATTAAAGCCCTGCTTATCACCTTTTCATTGACCTGCGCCGGTATGGCTCAAACTGCACTTGCAGCGGAACCTGCCGTCAAAAGTCAGGCGGTTCAGACCAAAGCGGATGCCTCAGGAAGTACACACAGCAAAGCCACGCCAGCGACAAAGGCGGGCGATGATGAAGGCACCAGGGTAAGCATCAACAGCGCCTCAGCGGAGGATTTGGCGCGAGTGATGAATGGGGTTGGGTTGAAAAAAGCACAGGCGATTGTCAGCTATCGTGAGGAGTACGGACCGTTCAAAACGGTGGAGGACTTAAAGCAGGTACCGGGCATGGGCAGTTCGCTGGTTGAGCGTAACCTGGCAGTTTTAACACTTTAATAACTTGCAGAGCGCTGAAAGTTTGCCAGACTGTAGAGGTCATACCAGTTATGGCCTCTTTACCCTGAAGTCTGTTCCTATAAAAACAACGTAAGGCGCCAGCGCTATGCAAACACAAATCAAAGTTCGTGGTTTTCATCTTGATGTCTATCAGCACGTAAACAATGCCCGCTATCTGGAGTTTCTGGAAGAAGCCCGCTGGGATGGTCTGGAAAACAGTGACAGTTTTCAATGGATGACTGCACACCACATCGCGTTTGTGGTGGTTAACATCAATATCAACTACCGCCGTCCTGCCGTGCTGAGCGATCTGCTGACCATAACCAGTCAGGTCCAACAGCTAAATGGCAAAAGCGGCGTATTAAACCAGACCATCACTCTGGAGCCAGAGGGACAGGTAGTGGCTGATGCGTTGATTACTTTCGTCTGTATTGATTTGAAAACGCAGAAAGCGCTGCCGCTGGAAGGGGAATTACGCGAGAAACTGGAGCAGATGGTGCAGTAGTGGCATTGAGTACATGTAGGCCGGATAAGCAAAGCGCCATCCGGCAATACAATCACTTTAAGCCGGTTTTCTGCTTCATCGCCGCCATCACCGCCGGCTTATCCGCCAGATAATGGTTCAGACCATTGGCTCGCAGATTACAGGCAGCACAATGGCCGCAACCATTGCCCTTGATCCCGTTATAGCAGGTTAGCGTCTCTTCACGCACCAGGTCTAGCTTGCCCCAGTAGTCGGCTAACGCCCAGGTTTCGGCTTTATCAATCCACATCAATGGGGTTTCGAAACGGATGTCTTTTGCCATTCCCAGACTGACGGCATGATTCAGGGCTTTGACAAACTCGTCACGACAGTCCGGATAACCAGAGAAATCGGTTTCGCAAACGCCGGTAATGACCGCCTCTGCCTGTACCTGGTAAGCGTAAATTGCAGCCAGCGTTAAGAACAGAATGTTACGACCTGGCACAAAAGTATTCGGGATACCGTTTGTGTCCGGTTCATAATCGGGGACCGGGATATTGTCGCGGGTCAGGCTGCTGACAGCCAGTTCGCTGAGCAGCGTCACGTCGAGAACTTTGTGCGCACGGGCGCCGAGTTTTAAGGCCAGATCACGTGCGACGTCAATTTCAGCGCGATGACGCTGACCATAATCAAAGGTCACGCAGTGCACTTCATCATACTGATGTAGCGCTTGCGCCAGACAGGTCGTGGAGTCCTGGCCTCCACTAAAGACAACAACGGCACGTTTCATGGCTTTTCCTGACAAATAACGAAAGCGCTTATGGTAGCGCCTGGGCGCGTCGCCGACCAGCTTCTTCACGCTGAAGGCGGCGGTAGCCAGGCCTCGGTGAACTCAAACCAGCCACGCGGATTCAAACGTACGCCATTTACGCCCGGTGGAGCGCTAATTCGATAGTGATAATTAAACAGCGGCGTAAGCGTGGCGTCATGCATTAACGTTGCAAAAACCTGCTGTAAAGCCGCATGACGATCGTCCTCATCGGCCTGAATTTGCAAAGCATCCAGCGTGGTCTGCAGATGAGTATATGCGGGGGCATTCAGAACGTGTGACCATAGCTGATCGCAACGCAACCACTGTTCGAGGGTATACTCGGGGGCTTCACCAATCAGCCTGTCTCCCATCATCAGATCGGCCTCGGCTAAAGGATGATCGCCATCCCAGTTTTTAGCATTATGAAAAATAAGCGTTAATTCACAACCCAGTTTGGCCAGTGCCTGGCGAAGCTGTTCCGCCATTGCATGCAGTTCTACCGGCAGATGATAGGCCAGCGTCAGTTTTTTCGGCAACGCCACCTCGTCCAGCGCATCCCATTGTGGGATCGTCCATCCTGGCAGCAGGGCATTGCTGGGGGTAATGAGGTTTTCATCCACCTCCAGCGTCTGTAGCAGCGAAGAGCGGTGGATAATATTGACCAGTCGACGGGCCTGCTGTGTATTCAGTCGCGCACTTTTTCTGAGCGTGAGATAGCAAAAACCGAGGCTGATCCCGCTACTCACCTGGCTTAGCATGGGAAGTTCCTCTGGTTTACCTATCGCAATTTGTACCGGATGGCGACAGCTGGTGCCCAAGTCCTGGGAGAAAAGCTGCGGGGTTATCCAATATTCAATGGCTTTCAATAGCGGATGACTTAGGTGGTAGTGATCGTGACTCTCGATGCGCACCAGCTCAGGGGTAAACAGCGTCAACCGGAACGGGCCGGTACCCACAAACGGATGGTCCGGATGCGCCAGGTGACTGCTGTAGCTTGCCAGACGATGCGCCAGCCAGAAATCGGGGCGATGCAGAATAAAGGTCAGGCACTGGGGATGCGTCACCTCAATGCGTTTTACGCTGATAAACAGCTTATTCAGCGTGGGTAGCGCTAACAGCTTCAATAGCTGTTGATGTAGCTGTGTGCTGCTGACCGCATCGCCGTTATGCCAGTACAGGGTGGAACGAATATAGAAATCCCAGCGCAGACCGTCAGCAGAGATATTCCAGTGGTGGGATAAATCGCCGCAGGGGCGTTGCGTGTGACTGTCAAAACGTGTCAGGCCAGAGAATACCTGTCCGGCAAGGTGCTGCTCTGCACGGCCGGGCAGGAATCCAGGATGCAAAGGTTCGAGCTGGCGATAATAGGGGATACGCAGGGTTGGCGTATCATTTTGCCATTGCCCGCCCATAAACGGCTGCAGAAGGGTTCTTAATTCCCCGGGGGCCAGTTGAGCCAGTTCCAGTACGCTGAGCTGCTCACCCTTTTGCAGTGCCTGCTCCATCATCGTGTTGCGCAGCGAGTCCGGAGTGACCAAAAAACGTAATGCTCCGCGTTTCCCGCGTCCGGACTGAGCGTGCCACTCCAGCCAGCCAGCATCCTGCGCTTGCTTTAGCAGGGTTCGCACGTGGCGCTCGCTGCAAAAACAACGTTCGGCCAGTTCCCCGACGGTGACTGACTGCGGCTCTCCGTTCGAAGGCTGCCACAGGCGTTGATACTGGTTCAGGCGATTAAGCAAACGCATTGATACTTTATCCTTCAGGATGCCCGTTAACGGTTTTTGCGCAGAAAAACCCGGAACAATTTATATTATCTATTCACTATTACTTCCGTATATCTCAGGAGATACTGAATCACAAGTTAACCGCGTCACAGTGTGGAGAAAGAAATGGCTCGTCTGGCTGCATTTGATATGGATGGCACCCTTTTGATGCCGAATCACCACTTAGGTGATGAAACCCTTTCGACGCTGGCACGCCTGCGTGAACGAGATATCACGCTGACGTTTGCGACCGGTCGTCATGTGCTGGAGATGCGCCATATTTTGGGCTCGATCTCGCTGGACGCCTTTTTAATCACCGGTAACGGGACGCGTATTCACTCGCTGGAAGGTGATGTATTGCATCGTCAGGATCTGGCTCCCTCGGTTGCCGATATCGTATTGCACCAACGGTGGGAAACGCAGGCCAGCATGCATGTTTTTAATGACAACGGCTGGTTCACCGGGCAAGAGATTCCGTCACTGTTGCAAGCGCATGTGTACAGCGGATTTCATTATCAGATAGTGGATGTGAAGCGTATTCCTGCTCATCAGGTCACAAAAATCTGCTTCTGTGGCGATCATGACGATTTGGTTCGCCTGCGTATTCAGTTGAATGACGCGCTGGGCGAGCAGGCAAATCTCTGTTTTTCTGCGGTTGATTGCCTTGAAGTGCTGCCGCTGGGCTGTAACAAAGGCTCTGCACTGGCAGTGCTAAGCGAGCACTTGGGTTATTCCATGGCTGACTGCATGGCGTTTGGCGACGCCATGAACGATCGTGAAATGTTGGGCCGGGTTGGGCGTGGTCTGATTATGGGGAACGCGATGCCGCAACTGATTGCTGCGCTGCCTCATTTATCGGTGATTGGGCATTGCCGCAATCAGGCGGTATCACACTTTTTGACGCATTGGCTGGACAATCCAAATCTACCTTATTCCCCCGAATGAGAGATCCCTTCCAGCAAGCCAGACCTTAGCGTCTGGCTTTTTTTTGACCGATTAATGGGTGTTCAGCAGGCGGGTAAGTTCTGCTTTCGATGGCGTTAAATCACCGATGTGTGCCTCGACCCATTGCGGGTTGTAATAGGTTTCCAGATAGCGTTCGCCGCTGTCGCACAGCAACGTAACCAGCGACCCCGTTTCTCCTGCATCGCGCATCCGAGCGGCAAGTTGTAACGCTCCCCACATGTTGGTTCCGGTTGAGGCGCCCACTTTACGGCCTAGCTGCGTCTCCAGCCAGTGCGCGGTGGCCACGCTTGCGGCATCCGGAACGCGCAACATTTCATCAACCACATCAGGAATGAAAGAAGGCTCTACGCGTGGGCGGCCAATGCCTTCAATTTTGCTGCCGACCGGGCTACGTAACGACGCATCGCGATCCTGCCAGTAAGGCAGAAAGACCGAGTTCTCCGGGTCCACTACCATCAGTTGAGTGTCGTAACCCTGACAGCGAATATAACGGCCAATGGTTGCGGATGTACCACCGGTTCCTGCGCTCATCACGATATGGCGAGGCACGGGGTGTGGCTCACACTGCATCTGGCGGAAGATACTGTCGGCAATATTGTTGTTACCACGCCAGTCAGTCGCGCGTTCAGCGTAGGTGAACTGGTCCATATAATGCCCGTTCAGTTCATGTGCCAGCTGTTCAGAAGCTGCATAGATTTCACAGGCGCTTTCCACGAAGTGGCAACGACCGCCATAGAATTCAATCTGTTCAATTTTTCGTTTTGCCGTACAGGAAGGCATAACGGCAATAAACGGCAGTCCAAGCAGACGGGCGAAATAGGCCTCAGAGACCGCCGTTGAACCGGATGACGATTCGATAATCGTGGTGCCTTCTTTAATCCAGCCATTACACAGTCCGTAGAGAAACAGTGAACGTGCCAGGCGATGTTTCAGGCTACCGGTTGGATGCGTGCTCTCATCTTTCAAATAGAGCTGAATACCCGGAAACGCCGGAAGCGACAGGCGAATAAGATGCGTATCGGCAGAACGCTGGTAATCCGCATTAATTTCATTGATGGCGTTTTTAACCCAGGAGCTATTCATCATTAATATCCATTTGTTATTTTGTGCCCAGAATAGCGAAAAGCACGGAAAAAATTGTTGCCATTTAGCCTTTAAAATAGAATGTAAGGAGAAAATTCTTCTCTGTGGAGTGGATATGTTAGACAAAATTGACCGTAAGCTGCTTGGCCTACTACAACAAGACTGCACCCTTTCTTTGCAGGCGCTAGCCGATGCCGTTAATCTGACGACCACCCCCTGCTGGAAACGACTCAAGCGGCTTGAGGATGACGGCATTCTGCTGGGCAAGGTTGCTCTTCTGGATCCAGAAAAACTGGGGCTGGGCTTAACCGCGTTTGTGCTGATTAAAACCCAGCATCACAGCAGCGAATGGTATTGCCGCTTTGTCACCGAAGTGAGCGGGATGCCAGAGGTACTGGGTTTCTGGCGAATGGCTGGGGAGTACGACTACCTGATGCGGGTGCAAGTTGCTGATATGAAACGCTATGATGATTTCTATAAACGTCTGGTGAATAGCGTACCGGGCCTGTCTGATGTTACCTCCAGTTTTGCGATGGAACAGATTAAATACACGACTGCTCTACCTATTGAATAACTCTCCCGGTGGTCATTGCCGGAAATCTTGTCAGGACATAACGCGTGCGATTATTTGCTCAATTAAGCTGGTACTTCCGCCGGGAGTGGCGTCGCTACCTCGGGGCGGTGGCCTTGCTTATCATCATCGCTATTCTTCAGCTTATTCCGCCAAAAGTGGTCGGTATCATCGTGGACGGCGTGACGACACAGCGCTTCACCACCGAGCGACTGCTGATGTGGGTCGGCACGATTGCCCTGATTGCGGTGGTGGTCTATTTGTTACGCTATGTCTGGCGCGTACTGCTGTTCGGCGCATCCTACCAACTGGCAGTTGAACTGCGCGAAGACTATTACCGCCAGTTGAGCCGCCAGCACCCTGAATTTTATCTGCGTCATCGCACTGGCGATCTGATGGCGCGTGCAACTAACGATGTTGATCGAGTGGTGTTTGCGGCTGGCGAAGGCGTATTGACGCTGGTGGACTCACTGGTCATGGGGTGCGCGGTGTTGATCGTGATGTCTACGCAAATCAGCTGGGAGCTGACGCTGATCGCACTACTCCCAATGCCGGTGATGGCGATAATGATCAAGCGTTACGGCGATCGACTGCATAACCGCTTTAAGGTTGCGCAAGCAGCGTTCTCCAGCCTTAACGATCGTACTCAGGAAAGTCTGACCAGTATCCGTATGATTAAGGCTTTTGGTCTGGAAGACCGACAGTCGGCGCTATTTGCCGCAGATGCTAAAGATACCGGCAAGAAAAACTTGCGGGTCGCCCGCATTGACGCCCGTTTTGACCCCACGATTTATATCGCCATTGGTATGGCTAACCTGCTGGCTATCGCCGGGGGAAGCTGGATGGTGGTGCACGGCTCTCTGACGCTCGGTCAGCTTACCAGCTTTATGATGTATCTCGGTCTGATGATTTGGCCGATGCTGGCACTGGCATGGATGTTTAACATTGTTGAGCGAGGCAGCGCCGCGTATAGCCGTATTCGCACGATGCTGGCTGAAGCCCCCGTGGTGGATGATGGGACAGAACCCGTACCGGAAGGACGTGGCGAGTTAGTGGTGGCCATTCGCGAATTTCGCTACCCGCAAACGGCTCATCCGGTGCTGGAGAATGTGAATTTCCAGCTTAAGCCTGGGCAGATGCTGGGCATTTGTGGCCCAACTGGGGCAGGGAAAAGTACCGTACTATCGCTGCTCCAGCGCCACTTCGATATCACTCAAGGCGATGTGCGTTTTCATGATATTCCGTTAACGCGCTTGCAGCTTGATAGCTGGCGTAGCCGCCTGGCAGTGGTCAGCCAGACACCTTTCTTGTTCTCGGATACGGTCGCCAACAACATTGCGCTTGGACGCCCGCAGGCCACACAGGATGAAATTGAACATGTTGCACGTCTGGCCAGCGTGCATGAGGATATTTTACGTCTTCCTCAGGGGTATGACACCGAAGTGGGTGAACGCGGCGTGATGCTGTCCGGTGGACAAAAACAGCGTATTTCTATTGCTCGTGCGCTGCTGCTGAATGCTGAAATCCTGGTTCTTGACGATGCGTTATCGGCGGTGGATGGTCGTACTGAACATCAAATCCTGCATAACCTGCGCCAGTGGGGAGAAGGCAGAACCGTGATAATCAGCGCTCACCGTTTATCTGCGCTGACAGAAGCCAATGAAATTATCGTGATGCAGCACGGACATATTGCTCAGCGTGGCGAACACGATGCGCTGGCGCAACAACCTGACTGGTATCGTGATATGTACCGTTATCAGCAACTGGAAGCGGCATTATCTGATGCGCCGACGATCGACGAGGAGGCGGCTAATGCGTAGTTTTGGGCAATTATGGCCGACCCTGAAAAGGCTGCTGGCGTACGGCTCGCCGTGGCGAAAACAGCTGTCTATCGCGGTTGTCATGCTGTGGGTAGCGGCAGCGGCGGAGGTGAGTGGTCCGCTGCTCATCAGCTATTTTATCGATAACATGGTAGCGAAGAACAATCTGCCGTTGGCGATGGTCGCCGGGCTGGTGGCGGCATATGTCGGTCTGCAACTGTTGGCGGCGGGCCTGCATTACGCGCAGTCGCTGTTGTTTAACCAGGCAGCCGTCGGTGTGGTGCAACAGCTACGTACCGATGTGATGGACGCTGCGCTGCGCCAGCCGTTAAGTGAGTTTGACACCCAGCCAGTCGGACAGCTTATCTCCCGGGTGACCAATGACACCGAAGTGATCCGCGACCTGTACGTGACGGTGGTCGCGACGGTACTGCGCAGCGCCGCCTTAATCGGTGCCATGCTGGTCGCGATGTTCAGCCTCGAGTGGCGGATGGCGCTGGTGGCGATGGCTATTTTCCCGGCGGTGCTGGTGGTGATGGTGATTTATCAGCGCTATAGTACCCCCATTGTGCGTCGCGTTCGCGCCTATCTGGCGGATATTAACGATGGCTTTAACGAAGTCATCAACGGTATGAGCGTTATCCAGCAGTTCCGCCAGCAGGCGCGTTTTGGTGAGCGAATGGGCGAAGCCAGCCGTTCGCACTATATGGCGCGCATGCAAACGCTGCGACTGGATGGCTTTTTGTTGCGCCCGTTACTCAGCCTGTTTTCTGCCCTAATCCTCTGTGGTTTGCTGATGCTGTTTAGCTTTACCTCCGGCACGTCCATTGAGGTTGGGGTGCTGTATGCGTTTATCAGCTATCTGGGGCGTTTGAACGAGCCGTTGATCGAGCTGACCACCCAGCAATCCATGCTGCAGCAAGCGGTTGTCGCCGGTGAGAGGGTATTCGAGCTGATGGATGGGCCTCGTCAGCGCTACGGTGAAGATGATCGACCGCTCAAAAGCGGAGATATTGAGGTGGATAACGTTTCATTTGCCTATCGCGACAACAATTTGGTGCTGCAAAACATCAGTCTGTCCGTGCCTTCGCGCAGCTTTGTGGCGTTGGTCGGACACACCGGTAGCGGCAAAAGTACGCTGGCCAGCCTGCTGATGGGGTACTACCCGTTGACGCAGGGTGAAATTCGTCTGGACGGGCGACCGCTGTCTTCATTGAGCCACAGTGTGTTACGCCAGGGCGTTGCGATGGTGCAGCAAGATCCGGTGGTGATGGCGGATACCTTCCTGGCCAACGTCACGCTGGGCCGCGATATCTCAGAAGAGCGGGTATGGCAGGCGCTGGAGACCGTGCAACTGGCGGAGCTGGCGCGCGGGCTGAGTGACGGTATTCATACCCGATTGGGCGAGCAGGGCAATAATCTCTCCGTTGGGCAGAAACAGCTGCTGGCGCTGGCGCGGGTATTGGTTGAAACGCCGCAGGTGCTGATCCTTGATGAAGCCACGGCCAGTATTGATTCCGGTACTGAACAGGCTATTCAGCAGGCGTTGGCGGCGGTGCGTGAGCACACCACGCTGGTGGTGATTGCGCATCGGTTATCGACGATTGTCGATGCGGATACCATTCTGGTGCTGCACCGGGGGCAGGCCGTTGAGCGCGGCACGCACCAGCAACTGCTTGCCGCACAGGGCCGCTACTGGCAAATGTACCAGCTACAGTTGGCGGGTGAAGAGCTGGCGGCTAGCGTAAACGAAGATTCGGCAATTGCCTGATGGCGCTGCGTTTATCAGGCCCACAGCCAGTGTGGTTTCGTAGGCCTGAAGAAGCGTTTTCGCCGCCATCCGGAAATCAACAATCTGGTGCAAAAATGTAACGCACTATGCACCGTTATAGTGCGTTTTTTCTTTTTCTATCCTCGCCGTACCCCGTGCGGCTGAATCATCCCGCGTTTTTCATTCCTGGCACACCCCTTGCAATGTTCAGCATGTGTATCTGCAGCCACTACTGAATTCTGACTGGAGGGGATCTATGAAGCTGGTTACCGTGGTAATCAAACCGTTCAAACTGGAAGACGTCCGTGAAGCATTGTCGTCTATGGGTATTCAGGGGCTGACCGTCACCGAAGTGAAGGGGTTTGGCCGACAAAAAGGTCATGCTGAGTTGTACCGGGGAGCGGAATACAGCGTCAACTTCTTACCCAAAGTGAAGATTGATGTGGCAATTGCTGATGACCAACTGGATGGCGTAATTGATGTCATCAGTAAGGCCGCCTACACCGGAAAAATTGGCGATGGCAAAATTTTTGTCGCCGAGCTGCAACGTGTGATTCGTATTCGTACCGGCGAAGCCGACGAAGCCGCACTGTAACGTCTGGCACACAGTGATAGGAAACCAAAAAATGAAGATAGCAACGATGAAAACGGGTATTGCATCACTGGCGCTGCTGCCGGGACTGGCGATGGCGGCACCGGCGGTCGCGGATAAAGCCGATAACGCTTTTATGATGATCTGTACCGCGCTGGTGCTGTTTATGACAATCCCTGGCATTGCGCTGTTCTACGGCGGTTTGATTCGCGGTAAGAACGTGCTGTCAATGCTGACCCAGGTTACGGTGACATTCGCTCTGGTCTGTATTTTGTGGGTGGTTTATGGCTACTCGCTGGCTTTTGGCGAAGGGAATAATTTCTTCGGCAACTTCAACTGGGTCATGCTGAAGAATATTGCACTGACGGCGGTGACGGGGAGCTTCTACCAGTACATCCACGTTGCTTTTCAGGGGTCATTCGCCTGTATCACCGTTGGGCTGATTGTCGGGGCGCTGGCTGAACGTATTCGCTTCTCAGCGGTGCTGATTTTTGTGGTGGTGTGGCTGACGCTGTCCTACATCCCTATTGCACACATGGTCTGGGGCGGTGGTTTGCTGGCTACGCACGGTGCGCTGGATTTTGCTGGCGGCACGGTAGTCCATATCAACGCTGCGATTGCCGGCCTGGTTGGGGCTTATCTGATTGGTAAACGCGTCGGTTTTGGCAAAGAAGCGTTTAAGCCGCATAACCTGCCAATGGTCTTTACCGGTACGGCTATTCTCTATATCGGTTGGTTCGGCTTTAACGCGGGCTCCGCGGGTATGGCGAATGAAATTGCCGCACTGGCCTTCGTGAACACCGTTGTTGCTACCGCGGCCGCTATTCTCGGCTGGATCTTCGGTGAATGGGCGCTGCGTGGAAAACCATCATTGCTGGGAGCCTGTTCTGGTGCCATTGCGGGTCTGGTTGGTGTGACGCCTGCCTGTGGTTACATCGGTGTTGGTGGGGCGTTGATCATCGGCGTGGTTGCCGGTTTGGCGGGGCTGTGGGGAGTGACGATGCTGAAGCGCTTTCTGCGCGTTGATGACCCGTGTGATGTCTTCGGTGTTCACGGCGTGTGTGGCATTGTCGGCTGTATCCTGACTGGCGTATTCGCCGCCAGCTCTTTAGGCGGAGTGGGCTTTGCCGAAGGCGTTACCATGGGGCATCAGCTGCTGGTGCAACTGGAAAGCGTGGCGATCACCATTGTCTGGTCCGGTGTCGTAGCCTTCATTGGCTATAAGCTGGCGGACATGACGGTAGGTCTGCGCGTACCGGAAGAGCAGGAGCGCGAAGGGTTGGATGTGAACAGCCACGGCGAAAACGCCTACAACGCCTGATGTTTCAATCTGCCGGATGGCGTTAAACGCTTATCCGGCCTACGACGATGTAGTCTGTAGGCCGGATAAGACATCAATTGCGATTACGCATGACCCCTTCCTGCACGGTAGAGGCGACCAGCACGCCGTCCTGGGTATAAAACTCCCCGCGTACAAACCCTCGGGCACCGGAGGCCGATGTACTTTCTACGTTGTACAACAACCACTCATTGATATTAAAAGGACGATGGAACCACATAGAATGGTCGATCGTAGCGATCTGAATCCCTTTTTCCAGAAAACCAATGCCATACGGTTGTAAAGCAACGGGCAGGAAGTTCAGATCCGAGGCGTAACCCAGCAGATACTGATGTACGCGAAGATCGTCCTGCAGCGTGCCGTTCGCGCGGATCCACACCTGGCGAGTCGGGTCGGCAACGTGACCTTTTAACGGATTATGAAATTCCACCGGACGGACTTCCAGCGGGCGGTCGTTGATAAATTTTTCTTTCAACAGCGGCGGCAGCAGGTGTGCGACCGAACGGGCGATCTCAGTTTCTGATTTAAGCTCTTCAGGGCCAGGCGCGGCCGGCATCTCTTTTTGATGCTCAAACCCATCTTCTGGTGCCTGGAAAGAGGCAGTCATATAAAAAATGGGTTTCCCATTCTGGATCGCGGCAACGCGGCGGGCGCTGAAGCTGTTACCATCGCGCAGCACTTCGACATCATAGATGATGGGCTTTTGGCTATCGCCCGGACGTAAAAAGTAGCTGTGGAAGGAATGCACCAGACGCTCTTCCGGCACGGTCTCTTTCGCGGCGTACAACGCCTGACCGACAACTTGTCCACCAAAAACCTGACGTAACCCTAAGTCTTCACTTTGGCCCCGAAAGAGTCCTTCTTCAATTTTTTCCAGATTTAACAATGTCAGCAAATTTTTCAGTGCCAGACTCATACGTGCTCTCCAGGTAATAGCGTTCTCGCAGCGAGGTAGGCAGAGTATAACGCAATTTTAAAAGTGGTCCGATGGGTGCAATTGTCTGAATTACAGGCCTATTACAAGCAGAAATTGCTAATTTGTGCCACACTTAGTCATGTTATGTTTTTGTTAACCACTCTTCTGGCGAGGAAAGTTCTCGCTGGTGCATAGATGAGAAGGAGAATTTAATGAAACTCGTGCACATGGTAAGTGGTTTAGCGGTTGCGGTCGCTCTGGCGGCTTGTGCTGGTAAAAGTGCAGATATTCAAACACCTGCGCCAAGTCCTAATACGTCAATTGCTGACACACAGTCAAAAATTCAACAGCCGAATGTGTCTGGTACGGTATGGATCCGCCAGAAAGTGGCCTTACCGCCGGATGCTGTGCTGACCGTCACACTGTCAGATGCATCGCTTGCCGATGCGCCGTCAAAAGTGCTGTCGCAAAAAGTTGTACGTACCGAGGGTAAACAAGCACCATTCAGCTTCGTGCTCCCGTTTAACCCGGCAGATATTCAGCCGAACGCCCGTATTCTGCTGAGTGCGGCGATTACGGTGAATGATAAACTGGTCTTTATTACTGATACCGTCCAGACGGTGATCAATCAGGGGGGGACTAAAGCCGACCTGACCCTGGTCCCGGTTCAGCAGACGGCCGTTCCAGTACAGCCGAGCGGCGGCGCCGCGACAACGGTACCGTCAACGTCACCCACGCAGGTGAATCCGTCTTCCGCAGTTCCTGCCCCGACACAGTACTAAGGGCATTATTCTAACCCTCTCCATCTGGAGGGGGTTAGTACACCCAGCGATAGCGCTGTAAATCGATTTGTCCACTCCCTGAAACCACAATACCTTCCGCCAGCAATGCCTGACGTTGTCGTTGCAGGTCAGGCCCTGTCAGTGAAATCATTCCGTGACGATTAACCACTCGATACCAGGGCAGGGTGCTACCTTCGGGCAGCCGCTTAAGTACACCTCCCACCTGGCGTGCAGCGCGCGGTGAGCCAGCAAGCCTGGCGACATCGCCATAGGTGGTGACGAATCCTTCGGGGATTGAGGTAACGATTTGCCAGACGCGTTGAGGGAAAGAGTCTTGTATATCCATCGTTTATTCCTGCGCTAATCCCCCAGCATAATCCCGAATGACGAGGTAGTGAAGCTTCATTGCACAAGAAAACAGCATCCGATGCGGGATGGGTTGCAATTACAGGGTGCAGCAGTGATAATGCGCCTGTGCGTTGGTTAACAACGTTCTCAATGGGGGCTCTGTTGGTTCTCCCGCAACGCTACTCTGTTCACCAGGTCAGGTCCGGAAGGAAGCAGCCAGGGCAGATGACGTGTGTGCCGGGATGTAGCTGGCAGGGCCCCCACCCAATTCTGCCGTTCGGCAATCTCGGTTCTTCTCATCTTCTTTTCTTTGTCATCGTATTGTCATTTTATTGTCATCAAATGCTGTCAATGTGTTTCGGGGATGTTATTTGATGCTTTTGCCGCTGCCATCGCGCTGTAACGACAGGGTCTTACATCCGGTGTGTTTTGGCTGACCACAAGGATTTTCTACGATGTCGACCGCAGTATTGAATGTCAAAATTGATGAGGCGCTAAAAGAAAAGCTGCGTCATTACGCTGAAGTGAATAATGAGAACCTAAGTATCTCGACGGAAAAATTGCTGCTTATCGCGTTTTCCGCCATTGAAGAGGCGGGAGTCTCCGCTGACGATATTGATAGCCAGCATACGGAAGAATCCGTGGTTGAAGCACTGACTCCTAAAGAAATCAAAGCGCTGCGCAGATTACTGAAGAAGAAAAAATGAAACAACAACCGCTCTCAACCGCCTGTAATTATGGCGAAGCCTGTGAATTGCTCCGTTCCGGTTACGTGAAACATGTTCGTCTGAGCTGGAATGTCGGTAGCGATGAATTTTTCCGTATTGCTTCTGACTGGTGCGATGCCGGGGCGAAAATTAAGAAAGACGGCGAGAATTTTGTGATTTCCCTGAAGGGGTTCCCGGTTCCTCCCCAGCGGTAATATTGCCGGGACATCCTCGCCCATCACGCCATTCAAGGACGAGTCCTGTGACTCGTCGCTCATATTATTTTGCGCATTTTCCCGTGACTTGCCTGTAAACGCAGGTTGTCCCAAATGGGTTGCAACGTCCGGAAGGCCGCGCGCATTGTGTCATCGGGCAGTGCGAAGGGCATGCGTAAGAAGCGATCGAAGGCGCCATCCAGGCCGAAGCGCGTCCCGGTACCTAACTGAATACCTGCACTTTCGGCGCGGGTGGCAAACAACGTCGCCAGCGTATCGGGTAATTCAACCCAGAAAGAGAGTCCCCCCTGCGGTTGAGTAAACTGCCACTCCGGGAAATGTGTCTTCATCAGGTTATGGCACAGATCGCGCCGGGTGGTGAGCAATTGCCGTCTGCCGGGAAGAAAATCGGCCGCATTGTCCAGCAACCAACCCGTGGCAAGCTGTTCAAGCACTGGTGATCCTAAATCAAATGTGTCGCGAGTCTGTACCAGCGCGGCAATGGTACGCGACGAAGCCCGAATCCATCCCAGACGCAGACCTCCCCAAAAACTTTTCCCCGCAGACCCCAGCATGATGATGGGCGCGTCATCATGGAATGCCGCCAGCGGTGGCGGTGGCGGGGCGTCATACCACAGATTGACCATGGTTTCGTCCACCACCAGTGTCGTGCGGGTTCTGGCGGAGATATCGGCGATAGCCTGGCGCGTCGCCGTATCCATACAACGTCCGGTAGGATTGTGAAAATCTGGCATCAGATAGGCCATTCTCGGCGCGGTTTGCGCAATAGTGGCAACAAGGCCCGATGTATCCCAACCGTGTTCTGGCAGCGACACGCCAACGGGGCGGCAGGATGCACCCTGAATGGCTGCTATGGCGAGCGGATAGGTAGGATGATCGACCAACACACGATCGCCGGGACCCGTGAGCAAACGCAGGATCAGCGCCAGGCCGCTGACTGCGCCATTCACCACCATTATTTCATCCGGCTGTGTGGGTAATCCGCGTTCGCAATAATGCCGGGCAATAGATTCGCGCAGCGTTGGTAATCCCTGGGGTAAATACCCTGAACTTAGCAAATGCTGTGGCATCGCGAGCAGGGCTTGCTGGTATGCATGATGAATTTCGGGCCCGGCGCTGAGCGCCGCTGTGGACAAATCCAGCGCGGTGCTGGTGCCGGTTCGCGTCGGAACATGGCGGATATGTTCCGGCAGGATCACGCGTGAACCACTTCCATGGCGGCTTTCCAGATACCCTTCTTCCCGCAGTTGCGCCATTGCGCTGGCAATCGTCGTGCGACTGACTTCAAGCACGGCGGCCAGCTCGCGTTCGCCGGGTAAGCGGGTATCCAGCGCCAGTCGACCATCCAGGATCAGCAGGCGCAGTGCCTCTGCCAACTGTCGCCAGATAGGTGTACGCGAGGGGGTCTCCTGCCAGTGCCCAAGCAGGCGCTGCAGGGACTGGCTTCCATAACGGCGAGATGACATAGCAGTCCACTTTTTGAAAACTGGACATTAATCATAGTGCCAATTGCGGTGAAGATGAAAGCTATCTGAGAGGGGAGGAGAACATTATGCTGCGTCGTTTACTTCAGCTGTATGTCGGACTGGCGCTGTACGGCGTTTCGACGGCGATGTTTGTACGTGCAGATTTAGGGGCTGACCCGTGGAACGTATTTCATCTGGGCGTGGCAAATCTATTATCGATGAATATCGGCCTGGTGATCATCGCCGTGGGGGTACTGGTCCTGCTGGCATGGATACCACTGCGCCAGCGCCCCGGATTTGGCACTCTCAGCAATGTCATTATGATTGGTTTGGCGGCAGATGCTGCGCTGGCGGTGATCCCAGGATTTGAATCGCTACTGACGCGCAGTGGACTGCTGGTGGCGGCGGTTATCTTGAATGCGCTAGCGACCAGTCTGTACATCGGTGCCGGTTTTGGAGCGGGCCCGCGTGACGGCTTGATGACCGGTATTCATGCGCGTACTGGTTGGCCTGTACGGACTATCCGGACCGCAATCGAGGTGTCGGTTTTGCTCAGCGGTTGGCTTCTTGGCGGAACCGTGGGTGTTGGAACGGTACTGTATGCGTTAGCTATTGGACCGTTAATTCAGATTTGCCTGCCGTGGTTTCGTCATCAGCCGCAGTCACGTATTCGTGTTCGGAATGAGCCTACGGCGTGATTGCCTGCTGACGACTAAACTTAACCTCGACTGACGCGGCCGGAATCGGCTTGCCGCGCAGTACACTTCGGAGGTTTATCTGATGAAGTATGTTGATGGTTTTGTTGTTGCCGTTCCTGCCGAAAACAAGGAGGCATATATCGCGATGGCGGCAAAGGCTGCACCGCTTTTCAAGGAATTCGGCGCGCTGCGCGTTGTGGAGTGTTGGGCTGATGATGTTCCCGACGGGAAGTTGACCGATTTTCGTATGGCGGTCAAAGCGCAGGATCATGAGGAAGTGGTATTCAGCTGGATTGAATACCCTTCCAAAGAAGTCCGCGATGCGGCGAACCAGAAGATGATGTCCGATCCCCGTATGAAGGAGTTTGGTGAATCTATGCCATTTGATGGCAAGCGAATGATCTACGGTGGATTCTCGCCCATTATGGAAGAGTGACGTGACTGGCTGTGCGGCGTGCCGCCAGCCATCTCAATACACGCCAGTGCCATGTTAGAGCCGTTTTTCCGCCCACAGAATAAATTCCGCCTTTGGCAGTGCTTTGCTGTACAGCCAGCCTTGACCATACTGTACGCCATGCTGACGTAGCCAGCTTTCCTGGTTCTCGGTCTCGATGCCTTCTGCCACCATTTCCAGCTTCAGCGTTTTGGCTATCTCGATAATATGTGGCGTGACGTTATTGTATTCCAGCGCATCAACAAACGATTTGTCTATCTTCAGGATGTCCACATCCAGATCCTGCAAATAACTCAGGCTGGAATAGCCTGTACCAAAATCATCAATATAAATAGGGTGGCCAGCCTGGCGGTATTTGGCGATAGACGGTGCGCTGTTTTTCGGGTCGGCAAATTCACGCTCAGTCAGTTCCAGGGCAATTTGTGCGGGTTTTAGTTGCCAGTGGTTAACCATGCGGCTTAACAGTGCCGGAAGCGTTTCGGACTTCAAATCGGCCGACTCAAGGTTGAAGGATATATGCTGTTGAGGATGTTGATGCAGCCATTTACCCAGATCCTCGAAGACGTTTTCAATAATCAAATGTGTGAGAGGTTCTGTCAGGCCGGTCTCTTCGGCCAGGGGGATAAAAATATCGGGTGAGAGATAGCTACCGTCAGCTTGTCGCCAGCGGGCCAGTGCTTCTGCACCCACGACCTTTCCCGTTTTGAGCGAAATAATGGGCTGGTAATGGACCTTGATAGCCCGGTTCTGAATGGCGTCTTGCAATTGGTGATGGGGGGACTGCAAGCGGCGCAAAATACGCAGAATAAAGAAGGCGGTGAGCAGGCCAATAATAATCCCTGCCGGGAGCCAGATAAGCGCCTGTCGGTGCCAGGATTTTTGCAAAGGTAATGTCGACGCCCAGCTGACGATCGTGATACCCAGTTCGGGGAAAGGGCGAGAATTATAAATACTGCCCTCTTTTTGAAAATGGCTGATAGAACTGTCTTTTCGCAGTTGATGCAACACGTCCAAGGGGAGATCGGCACTACTGGCCACCACGACGTTGCTTACTGTACCCACAATGGCGACTTCGATAGGCCATGAACCAAATGGGATAACATCAATGAACGATCCCGGATCGATCATCACCACATAATGTTCGCTGCCAAGCGCCGCCATAAAACGTTGTATTCCGAGGTCGTTTTGCGAGGTTAACCAGGCGCGATAGCCATCAGGTGTCATTTTCATTGGCGGCGGAAACGCAGCAGCCTGGCTCCTTTTCTCAAGGGAGGAACATTGTGGAACATTGTCTTTGAGGTACATCACTTCCTGAATATAACGGTAGCTGTAGGACAACCGGCGCATTTCCAGCAAATGTTCCTCTGAGCAGGGCACCCCCTGGAAGGCTTCTATTTTGCGTAGCGCTTTTTTGGCCTGCTCGCCAACGCGTTCCGTACGCAAAGCGACCCGGCTGGAAAATGAATCAAGCTCATCTATAAATTTCGTTTCGACCTGACGATGTGCCAGCCACAGGCTTAAACACACCGGTACGAGGATAGACAGAACCAGTATTCCCGCTACCAGGCCAATCAGATGTCGTGTTGTCACAGTGATATCCTTATTAACACAGCGTAGAGAAAGTATATCCGAAAGCTAAAAAAGCAATTCGATTGGCATCATATATTTAAGGCCATTTATCACTCCGATAAATTACCCATAGCATAAATCAGGTTGAGATCTGTACGGGAGTGGTGTATTTTGATGGATATGTTATAACGTAACAAATTGAGGTTACCATGAAACCGGATATCCATCCTTTTTATCGCCCAGTGGTGTTTCACGATACCAGTGCCAATGAATACTTTAAGGTCGGTTCGACGATCAAAACCGAACGAGAGATTGAGTTCGAGGGACAAATCTACCCGTACGTAACGCTTGATATCTCGTCTAAGTCACATCCGTACTACACCGGTAAACAAAAAACCTTCGATAACGAAGGCAGCGCGGCGCGTTTCCAGAAACGTTTCGGCCACTTTATTGGCACTAAGCGAGGTTAAGATGCAGGTACTCAATTCACTTCGCAGCGCCAAACAGCGGCACCCTGACTGCCAGATAGTCAAACGCAAAGGGCGTTTGTACGTCATCTGCAAAACGAATCCGCGGTTTAAAGCGGTACAGGGCCGTAAAAAAAGACGTTAGTCACTTTGCCAGCATTACAGGGACTGAAGTGCGTTCCCCTCGGGGGACGCACTTTTTTTGTTTGTGGCAGGGCGTGATTACTGACTGGCCTGCGCGCGGGTGAGTGTGAAGACATCATAAAATGACAGTTCGCCTTTCCGCGTTATCATTTTTTGCAGTTGGGCCTTATGCTCACTGTCGACGTGGGGAGAGTGCAGGATAGTGTCGATGAGCGAGGGGGGCACAAAGCGCGTGTTGTACCATTCACCGTTATAGCAGACTCTGAAATCCAGTACGTCAATGTCTTCAAAGCGGTAACGCGGCGCAACATCAAAAAAGAAAAAGGCATTGAGTAAGGCGAACAGTACAACCAACAGCCATACCGAATCGACCAGCGTTTCTGATTGCAGCATTACCGCCAGCGTGGCAAAAAACGCAACATACATGCCGATAAATAGCCCTGGATGTTTACGAATAAAGCTGATGCTAAAGCGCGGTTTGTTGTCGCGCTTTTCGCGAATATTTAAGTCGTCGATGGTTTCGGTAAGCAGGCGTTGTATTTCTGTCATCTCTTGCCTTCGTGAAATCTGCAATAGTCAGGAGGGATCGGCCCATTTTAAAAGGGGATACTGTCTGAGAAAAGTAACAGATTAACCACAATTTAGCATAACAGTTACATATCAGATCACAGTGTTTTGATGATCCGTGCCGGATTGCCTCCGACGACGGTGTTTGCCGGAACGCTTTTAGTCACCACTGCACCTGACGCCACAACCACGTTGTCGCCCAGTGTTACACCCGGATTAATGACTGCTCGCCCTCCGATCCAGACATTATTCCCGATAGTTACAGGTTTCCCTAGTTCAACCCCACTGTTGCGTTCGTTAGCGTCCAGTGGATGAGTTGCCGTATAGATATGGACTCCCGGTGCCAGCATACAGTTATCACCGATGTGGATTGGGCAGACATCAAGCATGACGCAGTCGAAGTTGGCGTAAAACGCTTTGCCGAGATAAATGTTATACCCGTAGTCGCAACGAAAAGAGGGCTCAATGTAAGCGTCTTCGCTTTGACCCAACAGATCGCGCAAGATAGCCTGACGTTCACTCTGCGCATCGGGTGCGGTGGCATTGTATCGGTGGACGAGTTGACGTGCGCGGAGACGGTCGTTGCGCAACGTTTCATCTGCCGGGCGATACAATTCGCCGGCGATCATCTTTTTCTTCTCTTCACTCATTACGAACTTTCCCGTTTACTGGTAGGCAGTCACAGTACAGTAAAACGCAATGCAGGGAAGGGGAACGTTCCCGTTTTCTCGCTGTGATCGCAATCACGTGATTTGAATTAAATAATGGTTGTTGGTACGGGAAATGGTCAGTCAGACAAACAAATGTTTCGCGATACCTGACTTAACCTCATGAGCAATTAACGAATAAATTTCCAAACAGATGTTGGGATCTTGTCGTAGAGCTTATTCATGGTCAATTCAGCAAGACGATGATCGGCGGCTGAGTAAAATACAGCCAGTTCATTGTCAGATAATTCATATTTATTTTTCTCAATAACACGTTCAAGCGTGTCAATTGTTTGACAGCGTCGCAGGCGCATCAAATAATCTGTTTTAGTTAATGGTTTATCGGACATAACTCTTACCTATGATTGTAATAATTTTTAACAAGACAAACTGACAGGATTAGCCCTGGTTGCATTGACAAAACAGCGAAACAGTCGATTACCTGACTTCCGCCATTTCTGCAGATCCTGCGTATTAATACCATAACTACTGAACAACATAAAAGTGTCATCCAGGTATTCATCAATCTGCGCGATCAGCTTATTGTCCTCATTGTACTTAATTTTATAATTAAGTGCGAAGGTTGCAATATGCTCTATCAGTTCATTGAGCTGCAAGCTGGTTGCAGAGGTAGGGTCATTTACCCAACCATGGTTGCTTTGTTCAAGGTTTGCAAGACAGTCATGATACAGGGTTTCACAGAGAAATTTAAGCTGCGCGATATCATGTCTTTTCGGTGAGTATTCATCCATAACGCATCCCCTTCTTAGTGGTTTAGACTAACCGAACACCTTTCGGGATGGATACAACAAACGACCTGGAACTTGCCCGCGACTCCTGATGATTTAACTATAATCTACTCTAAAAAAGATTTCATCGTCATATCACGAAAAATTACAATTATGTAAAATTATGATGCAGTCCCATTTTTACATTTTAACAGATGAATGCCGGTATTCGAAATGGAACAACTTCGTTATTCTCGGCCAATCATCACGTTATCTTGTTTAGGTTTAGCAACGAAAGGTGACAACCGACTCTGTGAACGAAAACCAGGAATAGTCTTAATGTTTATTTAGGTAAATAAGGGTTCGTGACGTTTTTTAAGAATAGCCTCTAAGCTCATAAGGATTATATCGCTTATTTAAACCAGAGAAAATAAACGAAATCGCAATAAGCGCTTTTTATGATTTTTTTCCAGAAAAAAGGCCGCTTGCGCGGCCTTATCTTTAGGAATGTATCAATGATGCTCAACTGAGTGGCTATGTTCAACATCTTCGTTCTTGCGGCTAAAGCGGCGGCGGACCACCACAAAGAACACCGGAACAAAGAAGATAGCCAATACGGTTGCTGTGACCATCCCGCCCATTACGCCAGTACCGACGGCGTTCTGCGCGCCACTACCAGCACCGGAGCTGATAACCAGCGGCATTACGCCGAGGATAAAGGCTAACGATGTCATCAGAATCGGACGTAAACGCATACGAACCGCGTCCAGCGTCGCTTCTACCAGGCCTTTACCTTCTTTATCCATCAAGTCTTTGGCGAATTCGACGATCAATATCGCGTTCTTCGCCGACAACCCAATGGTTGTGAGCAGGCCCACCTGGAAGTAAACGTCGTTGGTCAAACCGCGGAACGTTGCCGCCAGCAGCGCACCGATAACCCCCAGTGGGACGACCAGCATAACGGAGAACGGAATTGACCAGCTCTCGTACAATGCCGCCAGGCACAGGAAGACGACGATCAGTGAAATCGCATACAGGGCAGGAGCCTGGTTACCGGACAGTCGTTCCTGGTAGGACATGCCCGTCCAGTCATAGCCAATACCGGATGGCAGTTTGCTGGCCAGTTGCTCCATCATTGCCATCGCTTCACCGGTACTTTTACCCGGTGCGGCCTGGCCCAGGATTTCCATGGATGGCAGACCATTGTAGCGTTCCAGACGCGGTGAACCATATTCCCAACGTGAGGAAGAGAACGCAGAGAACGGCACCATTTGTCCATCGCTACCGCGGACATACCAGTTTCCAATATCTTCCGGCAACATACGGTATTTGGCTTCAGACATGACGTAAACTTTCTTCACACGACCACGGTCGATGAAGTCGTTCACGTAGCTTCCGCCCCATGCTGCGCCCAGTGTTGTATTAATGTCACTAATGGAAACACCCAGAGCCTGCGCTTTTTCCTGATCGATATCGATCTTGAATTGCGGAGTATCTTCCAGACCGTTAGGACGTACGCCCACCAATAGATCAGGATGTTTCGCGACTTCACCAAACAGTTGGTTACGCGCCTGAGTCAATTTTTCATGGCCCAGACCGGCCTGGTCAATCAACTGGAAGTCGAATCCCGTCGCGGTGCCCAGTTCTACGATTGCTGGCAGGTTAAAGGCGAATACCATGGCGTCTTTAATCTGCGAGAACGCCCCCATCGCACGCTGAGTAATCGCTTCTACCTTGTTCTCTTCACCTGGACGTTCACTCCAGTCTTTCAGAGAGACGAATGCGATACCGGTGTTCTGACCACGACCAGCAAAGCCGAAGCCGTTAACCGCAAATACCGATTCAACGTTCGCTTTTTCTTTGGTCAGGTAGTAATCCGTCACTTCATCCAGCACTTTCTGGGTACGCTCTTGCGTTGCACCCGCTGGCAGCTGAGCCATGGTCAGGAATACACCCTGGTCTTCATCTGGCAGGAAGGAGCTTGGCAGGCGCACAAACAGATAGGCCATGCCGACGACGATGATCAGATACAGCGCCAGGTAACGACCGGTGCTGCGCAGAATACCGCCTACGCTATCGGTGTAGTGGTGCGTGCTCTTATCGAACATGCGGTTGAACCAACCGAAGAAACCCGTTTTGCCTTCGCCATGATCGCCTTTAGCAATCGGTTTAAGCATGGTTGCACACAGGGCAGGGGTCAGAATCAACGCCACCAGCACAGACAACGCCATTGCGGAAACAATGGTGATGGAGAACTGACGGTAAATCGCACCGGTAGACCCCCCGAAGAAGGCCATTGGGATAAATACCGCTGACAGTACCATCGCGATACCCACCAATGCGCCCTGAATCTGGCCCATTGATTTACGCGTTGCTTCTTTCGGTGGTAGCCCTTCTTCGGCCATGACACGTTCAACGTTCTCGACCACCACGATGGCATCATCCACCAACAGGCCGATGGCGAGCACCATCCCGAACATCGTTAGCGTGTTTATCGAGAAGCCGAAAATCGCCAGCACAGCAAAAGTACCCAATAAGACGACCGGGACGGCGATGGTCGGAATCAACGTCGCACGGAAGTTCTGCAGGAACAGATACATAACCAGGAACACGAGGATGATTGCTTCCGCCAGCGTCTTCACAACTTCGTGAATAGAGATTTTCACGAACGGTGTTGTGTCATACGGATAAACAATTTTCAGGCCTGATGGGAAGAACGGTTCCATCTTCACCAGTTCAGCACGGATAGCCGCTGCGGTATCCAGGGCGTTCGCACCGGTAGCCAGTTTGATACCCAGACCAGACGCAGGCTTGCCGTTGAACTTCGCAATGATGTCGTAGTTTTCACCACCCAGTTCAATCTTCGCTACATCGCGCAGACGAACCTGGGAGCCATCCTGGTTCACTTTCAGCAGAATTTTGCCGAATTCGTCGGTGGAGGTCAGACGCGTCTGAGCAATGATAGAGGCGTTCAGTTGCTGGCCTTTCACGGGTGGCGTACCACCAAGCTGGCCGGCTGCAACCTGGGCGTTCTGTGCTTTAATCGCGGAAATCACATCTACCGGCGTAAGCTGGTATTTGTTCAGTTCGGTTGGGTCCATCCAGATACGCATCGCGTACTGTGAACCGAACAGCTGCACGTCACCGACGCCTGAAGTACGGCTGATGGTGTCTTTCATGTTAGCGGCGACGTAATCCGAGATATCTTCCTGCGTCATGGTTCCATCGGTGTTGATAACACCAACAACCATCAGGAAGCTGCTGGATGACTTCTCAACGCTAACCCCTTGCTGCTGTACTTCCTGAGGCAGCAACGGCATGGCCAGTTGCAGTTTGTTCTGCACCTGTACCTGCGCGATATCTGCATCAGTACCGGACTGGAAGGTTAAGGTGATCTGCACGGTACCCGTGGAGTCACTGTTTGAGGACATGTACATCAGGTTATCGATACCGTTCATATTCTGTTCGATAACCTGCGTAACAGTATCCTGTACTGTTTTGGCATCAGCGCCAGGGTAGGTCGCGGAGATCGTCACTGCCGGAGGTGCAATAGTAGGATATTGCGCTACCGGCAATTTGAGGATCGCGAGCCCCCCTGCCAACATGATGATAATGGCGATCACCCACGCAAATATGGGGCGATCGATAAAGAAATTAGGCATGTCTTAACGGCTCCTGTTTAAGTTAAGACTTGGACTGTTCAGGCTGGCTACCGCTTGCGGCTGGCTGGTTATTATCCGCGGTGACTTCCTGCGCTTTAACCTGAGCGCCAGGACGAACTTTCTGCAGCCCACTTACAATCACACGGTCGCCCGGCTTAAGTCCTTCAGTGACTAACCATTTGTCGCCAATTGCTTGTGCTGCCACAATTTGACGCGTTTCAACTTTGTCATCAGCACCGATAACCAATGCACTGGCATCGCCACGCGGTGTACGGGTAACGCCTTGCTGTGGAACCAGTAACGCCGTTGGGTTTGTCCCTTCTTCCAGACGCGCACGGACGAACATGCCCGGCAGTAAGGTGTGATCCGGGTTCGGGAAGATTGCGCGTAACGTAATTGACCCAGTGGTTTGATCAACCGTCACATCCGAAAACTCCAGCGTACCGGACTGCGGGAATTTAATACCGTCGCTGGTCACCAGTTCGACTTTCGCTTTACCGTTCTCTTGTTTCAGCGTGCCATTGGCCAACTCTTGTTTCAGGCGCAGGAAATCGTTACTTGACTGCGTCACATCGACATAGATGGGATCCAACTGCTGAACGGTCGCCAGTGCGGTCGCCTGACCGTTTTGCACCAGTGCGCCTTCCGTAACGGATGATTTACCAATGCGGCCGCTGATTGGCGACGTGACTTTGGTATAGGCCAGATTGATACGTGCGGTTTCTACCGCGGCTTTCGCAGCGACAACAGCAGCGTTCGCCTGTTGTGCATCTGCCTGCGCGCTATCGTAGTCCTGTTGACTGATGTACTTCGTACCTAACAGTTTCTGATAACGTTTAACCGTCAGTTGAGCGATATTTGCCGCTGCTTGTGCTTTGGCCAGATCGCCTTTTGCACTTTCGTACGCGGCCTGGTAAGTAGCAGGATCAATCTGATAGAGAGACACACCCGCTTCAATGTCGCCGCCTTCGGTAAAGTTACGCTTCAGGATAATACCGCTGACCTGAGGGCGAACTTCCGCAATGCGAAAAGCACTGGTGCGACCTGGGAGTTCAGTTGTGATCTGTAGAGGTTCAGTTTTGAGCGTCACAACTCCAACTTCTGGCATCTGCTGGCCCCCTTGTTGGGCCTGTTTGTCGTCACATCCTGTTAGCGCTAAGCTGCCTGAGAGCATCAGAACGACTGCCAGAGGCGTTAACCCTCTGTTTTTGTTCATATGTAAACCTCGAGTGTCCGATTTCAAATTGATCAATGGCTTAAAGCCCATAAACCCATTGCTGCGTTTATATTATCGTCGTGCTATGGTACATACATTCACAAATGTATGTAAATCTAACGCCTGTAAATTCACTGACATATGGCACGAAAAACCAAACAACAAGCACAGGAAACACGGCAGCACATTCTGGATGTTGCCCTGCGTTTGTTTTCGCAGCAAGGGGTATCATCCACCTCGCTTGCGGAGATCGCAAAAGCCGCTGGTGTAACTCGCGGTGCTATCTATTGGCATTTCAAAAACAAGTCGGATTTATTCAGTGAAATCTGGGAGCTAGCAAAACCTAACATTGATGAGTTAGAAACTGAGTATCAGGCAAAATTCCCCGACGATCCACTATCAGTATTAAGAGAAATATTAGTTTACGTTCTTGAAGCGACTGTGACTGAAGAACGCCGACGTTTATTGATGGAGATTATATTCCACAAATGCGAATTTGTCGGGGAAATAGCAACAGTTCAACTGGTTCAACGCAGCCTGTGTCTTGAAAACTATGATCGAATCGAACAAACGCTGCGACACTGTATGGCTGCAAACATGTTGCCGGAGAATCTGAATACGCGCCGTGTGGCAGTGCTACTGCGGAGTTATATCTCCGGGATCATTGAGAACTGGTTATTTGCGCCCGAATCGTTTGATTTGCGAAAAGAGGCGCGCGAATACGTTGCGGTGCTACTGGAGATGTGTCTGCTTTGTCCGACACTGCGTGTGAAGGTCGCAGAGGCGAGCTAACTTTCGGACCTAATACCAGGAATTCTCCTGGAGGGTTTCCCTCCTGCTATTCTGTCCGTCACAGCCGTGATATTCTTGCCGCTTGACTATTTTCGGTCACTTTTCCGGTTCAGAAACGTTCATTCTCATGACTATGTTGCAGCTCTATAAACGTTCACAGCATCTTATTGCTATAAGCATTCTTTTCTTTATTCTACTGCTGTCCAGCCAGTCATCAGCATTTGCGCGGGCGCAACAGAATGGTGAACTGCCGACAAAAGCGGATATTCAGAGCCAGTTGGATACGCTGAATAAACAAAAAGATCTTTCCGCGCAGGACAAACTGGTTCAGCAGGATCTCATCGATACTATCGCCACACTGGATAAAATAGATCGCGTAAAAGATGAGACCGTACAGCTTCGTCAGAAAGTGGCTCAGGCGCCGGAGAAAATGCGCCAGGCAACGGATGCGTTGAATTCACTCAGCGATGTCGATAATGACGATGAAACGCGAAAAACGCTGAGCACGCTCTCTCTGCGCCAGCTTGAATCTCGTGTCGCCCAGGTGCTGGACGATCTGCAAAGCGCGCAAAACGACCTTGCAGCCTACAACAGTCAGTTGGTTTCGCTGCAAACGCAGCCAGAGCGTGTGCAAAATGCGATGTACACCGCATCACAGCAAATGCAGCAAATCCGTAATCGCCTGGATGGGACTAATGTGGGTGAGGCGGCATTACGCCCCAGCCAACAGGTGTTGCTGCAGGCGCAGCAAGCGTTGCTGAGCGCGCAGATCGATCAACAGCGTAAGAGTCTGGAAGGCAACACTGTTTTGCAGGATACCTTGCAGAAACAGCGTGATTATGTAACGGCGAATACGAATCGTCTTGAACATCAGCTTCAGTTGCTGCAGGAAGCGGTGAACAGCAAACGTCTGACGCTAACCGAAAAGACGGCGCAGGAAGCGGTAACACCAGACGAAGCGGCGCGTATCCAGACCAACCCGCTAGTTAAACAAGAACTTGATATTAACCATCAGCTCAGTCAGCGTCTGATATCTGCCACCGAAAACGGCAACGCGCTGATGCAGCAAAACATTAAAGTCAAAAACTGGCTTGATCGTGCGCTGCAATCCGAACGCAATATTAAAGAACAAATCGCCGTGCTGAAAGGCAGCCTGCTGTTGTCACGTATTCTGTACCAGCAGCAGCAAACGCTGCCGTCGGCAGATGAACTTGCCGATATGACCAACCGTATTGCCGACTTACGTCTGGAGCAATTTGAGGTCAACCAGCAGCGTGATGCGCTATTCCAGAATGATGCGTTTGTCGCCAAACTAGAAGAAGGGCACAGCAATGAAGTGAATGGCGAAGTCCATGATGCCCTGCTGCAGGTTGTGGATATGCGTCGTGAACTGTTGGACCAGCTGAATAAGCAGTTGGGTAACCAATTGATGATGGCCATTAACCTGCAAATTAATCAGCAGCAGTTAATGAGCGTATCGAAAAACCTGAAAGGGATCCTCACGCAGCAAATCTTCTGGGTAAACAGTAACCGCCCGATGGACTGGGACTGGATCAAGGCGTTTCCGCAAACGCTTAAAGACCAGTTTAAGTCGATGAAAATTACCGTGAACTGGGAAAAAGCCTGGCCGGCGGTATTCATTGCGTTCCTGGCCGGTCTGCCGTTGCTGCTTATTGCCGGGCTCATCCGCTGGCGCCTGAAATGGCTGAAAGAGTATCAGGCAAAACTCGCCGCTGCGGTGGGTAACCTGCGTAATGACAGCCAGCTTAATACGCCAAAAGCGATACTGATTGATTTGATCAGAGCCTTACCCGCATGTCTGATAATTCTCGCCGTAGGCTTGATCCTGCTGACGATGCAATTAAACGTCAGCGATCTGCTGTGGGAATTCAGTAAGAAGATGACCGTTTTCTGGCTGGTGTTTGGTCTGTGCTGGAAGGTACTGGAAAAAGATGGCGTGGCGATACGTCATTTTGGCATGCCAGCGAAACAGACCAGCCACTGGCGTCGCCAGATTGTGCGTATTAGCCTTGCGCTGTTGCCGCTTAATTTCTGGTCGGTTATTGCTGAACTGTCGCCGCTTAATCTGATGGACGATGTATTAGGGCAAGTCGTTATTTTCTTCAACCTGCTGCTGATCGCCTTCCTGGTGTGGCCAATGTGCCGTGAAAGCTGGCGTGACAAAGAGTCGCACGGTCTGCGTCTGGTCACTATCACCGTACTGTCTATTATCCCGGTTGCGTTGATGGTGCTGACGGCGACCGGTTATTTCTATACCACGCTGCGCCTGTCCGGTCGTTGGATTGAAACGGTTTATCTGGTTATTGTCTGGAACCTGCTATACCAGACGGTGCTGCGTGGGTTGAGCGTGGCGGCACGCCGCATTGCATGGCGGCGTGCGTTAGCACGTCGTCAGAATCTGGTAAAAGAAGGGGCCGAAGGCGCAGAACCGCAGGAAGAACCGACCATCGCGCTGGAGCAGGTAAACCAGCAAACGCTGCGTATTACGATGCTGTTGATGGTGGCTCTGTTTGGTGTTCTGTTCTGGGCAATTTGGTCCGATCTGATCACCGTGTTTAGTTATCTCGACAGCATTACGCTTTGGCATTACAACGGTACTGAAGCGGGAGCAGCGGTGGTGAAAGATGTCACCATGGGCAGTTTGCTGTTTGCCATTATTGCCTCGATGGTGGCGTGGGCGTTGATCCGCAACTTACCCGGTCTGCTCGAAGTGCTGGTGCTGTCGCGACTCAAAATGCGCCAGGGCGCATCGTATGCCATCACCACGATCCTCAATTACGCGATTATCGCTATCGGGGCAATGACAGTCTTCGGATCGCTCGGCGTATCGTGGGACAAACTCCAGTGGCTGGCAGCGGCCCTGTCGGTTGGTCTGGGCTTTGGCTTACAGGAAATCTTCGGTAACTTCGTCTCGGGCCTGATTATTCTGTTTGAACGTCCGGTACGTATTGGCGATACGGTTACCATTGGTACGTTCTCCGGTACGGTCAGCAAGATCCGTATTCGTGCCACAACGATTACCGACTTCGATCGTAAAGAGGTCATTATCCCGAATAAGGCGTTTGTGACGGAGCGTCTGATCAACTGGTCACTGTCCGATACCACCACACGTTTGGTTATTCGTATTGGTGTGGCTTATGGTTCAGATCTGGATAAAGTGAAGAAAGTGCTGCTGCAGGCGGCAACAGAACATCCGAAAGTGATGCACGATCCGGAACCCGCAGTGTTCTTTACGGCTTTCGGCGCCAGCACGCTGGATCATGAACTGCGTTTATACGTTCGCGAACTGCGGGATCGCAGCCACACGGTTGATGAACTGAACCGCGCGGTTGATCGTTTATGTCGTGAAAACAATATTGATATCGCCTTTAACCAACTCGAAGTGCACCTGCATAATGCCAAAGGCGACACAGTGACAGAGGTTAAGCGTGACATCATCAAAGGCGACGATCCGACGCCTTCAGTAGGTTAAGTTGCAATCAGGGCGGCAAATATGCCGCCCTGATTGCATTTAGTGCGTCAGCGCGACCAGTTCTTCCTGCGTCAGGCCCGTAAGGTGCGTAATCAGATCCGGTTCCAGGCCGCGGGCGAGCATTTTTTGTGCGATATTACGCGCTTCAACCTGCCGACCTTCTTCTAACCCTTTTTTCAGACCTTGCTGCATGCCTTCTGCTCTACCTTTTTCTTCCAACCATTCGGCAATTGTCATCAGCTGTTCCTTGTACTGTGGCGCACTCTGCGCCAGTTGGCGGACAAGTACGCCGGGTTCCGTGGTATTTCCTGCTTTAAGCATGTAATTAATCAAAACGTCGATTTGATATTCTGTCAGATGCTCTTGCGTTAAGAGCGTAATAAGTTGATCCAATAATTCGCTTAGATCCCGTCGACGAATATGTTTTTGCAGGAGTTCCAGCATCGCTACCCGTTGATGCTGCAGGATCTGATTATCTGGCATTACGGTCAGGTCTACCAGTGCAAATTCATTGCCATAAAGCGCTTGCGTAAGCTTTGGCTCGCTAAACAGGTGATGCCAGTTAAGGGTATAGGGCCACGGACTTTCCATGCCATGGTAAAACAGGGCAGGGACAACCAGAGGTAACGTTTTATGCCCGGCGTTAAGGTGATGCTGCATGGCGGCAATAGCGTAGCGCATCAGGCGAAAGGCCATGAATTTATCGGGTTTGCTCTGATGTTCAATCAGCGCGTAAACGTAGCCGGGTCCATGTTTTGTTTGTAGGGAATAGAGGATATCTGAATAGCAGGTGCGTAAATCGTCCTCAATAAAGCTGCCTGATTCCAGCGTTAATGTCGCCATATCGCATATATTGAGAAATGCTTCAGGCAAATGGATTTGCAAAAAATCTCGGGCGACCTCTTTTTGCGTCAGCATTTGCCGAAAGACCGCATCGTGCGGTGTGGTGGGGAGTCGTTCCATGATCGGTCCGTTATCGTCGTGATGTTGCGACGACTCTGACACCGAAGCCAATGGCAGACCAGAGGGCAATTAATCAGTTTGCGAGGTGTCTTCCGCAGTTTTAAGCTTGTTTTCATAATCACGCATAACGATCTCCAGCGCGCGTAGCACTGTGCGCGCTGGTAGCTGATTCTCCTCAAGTAAAACAATCAAATCGACGGCCAGTTTGACGTCGTCCGGGGCGTTTTCAAGGGACATAAATTCTCCGGTGATTAGCGGGTTAAACGTGCCAGCACGTTTTCAATTCTTGCCAGCGCATGACGGCAGCGTGCCAGTCGTGCTTCGAACGCCTCGACTTCTCGGTGCAGCTTTTGTTGCTCCTCAAAACCCGAGGCCTGAGCTAATCGCTCTTTACGGTCACGTGTCATCTCAACCAGACGCCGTTCAAATTCCTGATGCTGAACGCGTTTACGTTGCCAGCGAGCAAGACCCGGCGAGGCGCTGTCCCACTCGCGGAGCGACCAGGTGGCGGATTCGCGTGAAATCGCCTCTAACTGTGAGGCAAGGTGTTCCGCAAGCCAGGTGATTTGTGGGAGTTGTTGCTGCTCAACGGCGCGACGTAGGGCAGTAAGATTCTCGTCAGCTTCATCCAGGCAGGACTGCAGCAACGTGCTGCGCGTGTGAAACAGATGCCTGTCAAAGCGGGCGCTAAGCGTTGTGTGATGCGCCAGCGGAGCACAACGCTGTCGCAGGCGGTTAAGCTGGTTTTCGAGCGTCTGTAACAGCATGGCGGTTTTCACAACAACACTCCGATGAAAATGAGAACCGTTATGCTAAAGTAGCGATTCTCTGTGTTAAGTACTCATATTATGCAACGTATTATTCTAATCATCATTGGCTGGATAGCGGTAGTGTTAGGAACGTTGGGCGTTGTATTGCCTCTGTTGCCTACTACGCCATTCATCCTGCTGGCCGCCTGGTGTTTTGCCCGCTCATCGCCGCGTTTTCACGACTGGTTGCTATACCGTTCGTGGTTCGGCGGGTATTTGCGCCACTGGCAAAAACACCGTGCGATGCCACCGGGGGCAAAACCGCGCGCCATTTTGTTGATCCTGGTGACGTTTGGCATTTCGCTCTGGCTGGTTAATATGATGTGGGTGCGCGGCCTGCTGCTGGTTATTCTCGCCTGTTTACTGATTTTTATGTGGCGGATCCCGGTGATTGATGAAAAACAACAAAAGCAGTAAAGCGCAATAATCGCTGTTGCAATTGTCTCTCACAGCCAGTAAATTCGACCGTTTTCGAGCACAGGCGCAGGTGGTCAAAGGTTAAGCAAGTGTAACCTTGACTCTTATATAGACACAAAATCATTCAAGATACGTCGAGGATGAAGTGTATAGTGCGCCGTGAAGTAATACTGTATTAATCAGGCACAAACTTATGACCGCGACTGCACAGCAGCTTGAGTTTCTCAAAAATAGCATCAAAAGCATCCACGACTACCCGAAACCGGGCATTCTTTTCCGTGATGTCACCAGTTTGCTGGAAGACCCGAAAGCGTACGCGCTCAGCATCGAATTGTTGGTTGAGCGTTACAAAAATGCGGGTATCACTAAAGTAGTCGGCACTGAAGCGCGTGGCTTCCTGTTTGGCGCACCGGTCGCGTTGGGTCTGGGCGTCGGGTTCGTTCCCGTGCGTAAACCGCGTAAGCTTCCGCGTGAAGTCATTGCTGAGAGCTATGAGCTGGAATACGGCACCGATCAGCTGGAAATCCACGTTGATGCCATCAAACCGGGCGATAAAGTTCTGGTCGTCGACGATCTGCTGGCAACCGGCGGCACGATTGAAGCGACCGTGAAGCTGATCCGCCGTCTGGGTGGTGAAGTCACTGATGCCGCTTTTATCATTAACCTGTTTGATCTGGGCGGCGAACAGCGTCTGGAAAAACAGGGGCTGACCTGTTATAGCCTGGTTCCATTCCCGGGCCACTAATTTAGGGCTATCTTTTTTGCCATTTTGGCCCCGGTCAGTGCTCGAAATCCTTACGTACTGCGTGTACGCTCCGGTTTCTGTGCGCTGCCCGAAACCAAACTGACTGCAACGATAACGCCCGAATATAACGTGTCAACCTCGCCGTCGCTGCGAGGTTGTGTTAGCATTACCCCCTTGTGAATCCACCCTCCAGCCTTTCAGAGCCTGCCAATGAGTTATCAGGTCTTAGCCCGAAAATGGCGCCCACAAACCTTTGCTGACGTCGTCGGCCAGGAACATGTGCTGACGGCACTGGCGAACGGCTTGTCGTTAGGGCGTATTCATCATGCATATCTTTTTTCCGGTACCCGTGGCGTCGGAAAAACCTCTATCGCCCGTTTGTTGGCGAAGGGACTGAACTGTGAAACCGGCATCACGGCCACGCCTTGTGGTGTATGTGATAACTGCCGTGAAATCGAGCAGGGGCGTTTTGTCGATCTGATTGAGATCGATGCTGCGTCGCGCACCAAAGTCGAAGACACCCGCGATCTACTGGATAACGTCCAGTATGCGCCAGCGCGTGGTCGCTTTAAGGTCTATCTGATCGACGAAGTGCACATGCTGTCGCGCCACAGTTTTAACGCCTTGTTGAAAACGCTCGAAGAGCCGCCCGCGCACGTTAAGTTCCTGCTGGCGACTACCGATCCGCAGAAGCTGCCGGTGACTATCCTGTCACGTTGTCTGCAATTCCACCTGAAGGCGTTGGATGTTGAGCAGATTCGTCATCAGCTTGAGCATATCCTCAAAGAAGAGCATATCGCCCATGAACCACGTGCGCTGCAACTGCTGGCTCGCGCCGCGGACGGCAGCCTGCGTGATGCGCTGAGCCTGACCGATCAGGCGATCGCCAGCGGCGATGGTCAGGTCTCGATCGACGCGGTCAGCACCATGCTCGGCACGCTGGACGACGATCAGGCGCTCTCGCTCGTTGAAGCGGTTGTTGCTGCAGATGGTGAGCGCGTCATGACGCTGGTGAACGACGCCGCCGCGCGCGGTATCGAATGGGAAGCGCTGTTGGTTGAGATGTCGGCTTTGCTGCATCGTATTGCCATGGTTCAGCTTTCGCCTGCCGCGCTCGGCAGTGATATGGCCGCAATTGAGCAGCGTTTACGCGAACTGGCGCGGACCGTGCCTCCGACCGATGTACAGCTTTACTACCAGACGTTGTTAATCGGGCGCAAAGAACTGCCGTATGCGCCGGACAGGCGAATGGGCGTCGAAATGACGCTGCTGCGTGCGCTGGCTTTTCATCCGCGCATGCCGCTCCCGGAGCCTGAAGTACCGCGACAGTCGTTTGCTCCGGCCGCCCCCACCGCGGTGCTGACCCCGACGCAGGTCCCACCGCAACAGTCTGCACCGGTGCATCATGATGTGCCGTTATCTGACGCTACCAGCCAGGTGCTGGCGGCACGTAGTCAGTTGCAGCGCGCTCAGGGAGCGACCAAAGCAAAAAAGAGTGAACCGGCAGCCGCTTCCCGCGCGCGGCCGGTGAATAATGCTGCGCTGGAAAGACTAGCTTCGGTGTCTGAACGTGTTCAGGCGCGCCCTGCGGTCTCTGCGCTGGAAAAAGCGCCGGCGAAAAAAGAAGCCTACCGCTGGAAAGCGACCAATCCGGTTGTAGAAGTCAAAGAAGTCGTCGCCACGCCGAAAGCGCTGAAAAAAGCGCTGGAGCACGAAAAAACGCCAGAGCTGGCCGCTAAGCTTGCGGCTGAAGCCATTGAGCGCGACCCGTGGGCTGCGCAGGTGAGTCAGCTTTCATTGCCCAAACTGGTGGAGCAGGTAGCGCTGAACGCCTGGAAAGAAGAAAATGGCAATGTGGTTTGCCTGCATCTGCGTTCTACGCAGCGCCATCTTAATTCCAGCGGCGCGCAGCAAAAACTGGCTGAAGCACTGAGTTCCTTAACGGGGTCAACGGTTGAATTGACCATCGTTGAAGATGATAATCCAGCGGTGCGTACGCCGCTGGAGTGGCGTCAGGCCATTTATGAAGAGAAGCTCGCGCAGGCGCGTGAGTCGATTATTGCGGATAATAACATCCAGACGCTGCGTCGTTTTTTCGATGCGGAGCTGGACGAAGAGAGTATTCGCCCCATTTGATCGTGAGCCTAATGGTTTGACGGTCGTCATCCCTTAACGTGATTGAGAGAGAAGCCTATGTTTGGTAAAGGCGGTCTGGGTAACCTGATGAAACAGGCCCAGCAGATGCAAGAAAAAATGCAGCAGATGCAGGAAGAAGTCGCCAAGCTGGAAGTGACCGGCGAATCTGGCGCGGGTCTGGTAAAAGTGACCATCAACGGCGCGCACAACTGCCGTCGTGTGGAGATCGATCCAAGCCTGCTGGAAGACGACAAAGAGATGCTGGAAGACCTGGTTGCTGCGGCATTCAACGACGCTGCACGTCGCATTGAAGAGACGCAGAAAGAGAAGATGGCCTCTGTTTCCTCTGGAATGCAGCTGCCGCCTGGCTTTAAGATGCCGTTCTGATGCAAACCAGCCCGCTGTTAACTCAGCTTATGGAAGCACTGCGCTGTCTGCCGGGCGTTGGCCCGAAGTCAGCGCAGCGCATGGCGTTCACGCTACTTCAGCGCGATCGCAGCGGCGGGATGCGTCTGGCACAGGCGTTAACGAAGGCAATGTCGGAAATCGGCCACTGTGCCGATTGCCGCACCTTCACTGAGCAAGACGTCTGCAACATCTGCTCGAACCCGCGTCGCCAGGAAAATGGTCAGATTTGCGTGGTGGAAAGTCCGGCGGACATCTACGCCATTGAGCAAACCGGGCAATTTTCCGGACGTTACTTCGTGCTGATGGGACACCTGTCGCCGCTGGACGGTATTGGCCCTGATGATATCGGGCTGGATCGTCTCGAACAGCGACTGGAGTCTGAGCACATCAACGAACTGATCCTGGCGACCAATCCCACGGTCGAAGGAGAGGCGACCGCCAACTATATTGCTGAGCTTTGCATGCAATATGGCGTTGAAGCCAGCCGTATCGCTCATGGCGTACCGGTAGGCGGCGAGCTGGAAATGGTCGACGGTACGACACTGTCGCACTCTCTGGCAGGACGGCACAAGATTAAATTCTGAACAAACGGAGGCCGCGACGGCGGCTTCCGCTTGAAATCCTACCCGCTTGTCCCCATTTCACCCTCAACGTGTTTTTACCATTAAAAATGGCATTGTTGAGGTAGATCTACATGAAAGGACAAGAAACTCGTGGTTTTCAGTCAGAAGTAAAACAGCTTCTGCACCTGATGATCCATTCTCTGTATTCCAATAAAGAAATCTTCCTGCGTGAGCTTATCTCTAACGCCTCGGATGCGGCAGACAAGCTGCGTTTCCGCGCCCTGTCTAATCCGGACCTGTATGAAGGTGATGGTGAGCTGCGTGTACGTGTTTCCTTCGATAAAGATAAGCGTACGTTGACCATTGCTGATAACGGCGTGGGGATGAACCGTGATGACGTTATCGATCATCTGGGGACCATTGCGAAATCCGGTACCAAATCTTTCCTCGAATCCATGGGCTCCGATCAGGCGAAAGACAGCCAGTTGATCGGCCAGTTCGGGGTAGGCTTCTACTCCGCATTTATTGTGGCGGATAAAGTCACTGTGCGTACCCGCGCTGCGGGCGATAAACCGGAAAACGGCGTGTTCTGGGAATCTGCGGGCGAAGGCGAGTACACCGTTGCCGACATCACCAAAGACGATCGCGGCACCGAAATCACTCTGCACCTGCGCGAAGGCGAAGACGAGTTCCTTGATGACTGGCGCGTGCGTTCCATCATCAGCAAATATTCCGACCATATTGCGCTGCCGGTAGAGATCGAAAAATCCGAAGAGAAAGACGGCGAGACCGTGGTTTCCTGGGAAAAGATCAACAAGGCGCAGGCGCTGTGGACGCGTAACAAGTCAGAAATCAAAGACGACGAGTACAACGAATTCTACAAGCATATCGCGCACGACTTCACCGATCCGCTGACCTGGAGCCACAACCGTGTGGAAGGTAAGCAGGAATACACCAGCCTGCTGTACATCCCGTCCCAGGCTCCGTGGGATATGTGGAACCGCGATCACAAGCATGGTCTGAAACTGTACGTCCAGCGTGTGTTCATCATGGACGACGCCGAGCAGTTCATGCCGAACTACCTGCGCTTTGTCCGCGGTCTGATAGATTCCAACGATCTGCCGCTGAACGTTTCTCGTGAGATCCTGCAGGACAGCACCGTCACCCGTAACCTGCGCAGCGCGCTGACCAAACGCGTATTGCAGATGCTGGAAAAACTGGCGAAAGACGATGCGGAAAAATACCAGACCTTCTGGAAACAGTTCGGCCTGGTGCTGAAAGAAGGCCCGGCTGAAGATCACGCCAACCAGGAAACGATCGCTAAGCTGATGCGCTTCGCGTCTACGCACACTGACTCCTCCGCACAGACCGTGTCGCTGGAAGACTACGTGTCGCGGATGAAAGAAGGGCAGGAGAAAATCTACTACATCACCGCAGACAGCTATGCGGCGGCGAAGAGCAGCCCACACCTCGAACTGCTGCGTAAGAAAGGCATCGAAGTGCTGCTGCTTTCTGACCGCATCGATGAGTGGATGATGAACTACCTGACCGAGTTCGACGGTAAGGCATTCCAGTCTGTTGCCAAAGCTGACGAGTCCATCGACAAGCTGGCGGATGACGTTGATGAATCGGCAAAAGAAGCGGAAAAAGCACTGACGCCGTTCGTTGAGCGCGTGAAAACCCTGCTGGGTGACCGCGTGAAAGAAGTGCGTCTGACCCACCGTCTGACCGACACGCCAGCCATCGTCACCACCGATGCGGATGAAATGAGCACCCAGATGGCGAAACTGTTTGCCGCTGCGGGCCAGGCCGTACCGGAAGTGAAATATATCTTTGAACTGAACCCGGACCACGTGCTGGTAAAACGCACGGCGGATACCCAGGATGAAGCGCAGTTTAAAGAGTGGGTCGAACTGCTGCTGGATCAGGCGCTGTTTGCTGAGCGCGGCACGCTGGAAGATCCGAACCAGTTCATCCGTCGTATGAACCAGCTGCTGGTGTCCTGATACCCGCAATGTGATGCCGGATGGCGCTAACGCTTATCCGGCCTACACTCTCGTCAATCTCATGCCGGATACGCTGTTTACACCGCGATCCGGCATTTTCTCGCCTTATTTTTAATTTTCCCACCGTTAACCGTTTCAGCGCCGGGCGTCTTTCTTGAGCCAATTGCGTGATGGTGGTATCGTTTAGCGCTTTTTAAAAAATATCGACAACCTTTAAGGGGATTTTCGTAATGCGTATCATTCTGCTTGGCGCTCCGGGCGCGGGTAAAGGAACTCAGGCTCAGTTCATCATGGAGAAGTATGGTATTCCGCAAATCTCCACCGGTGATATGCTGCGTGCCGCCGTGAAATCTGGCTCCGAGCTGGGCAAACAAGCGAAAGACATCATGGACGCCGGTAAGCTGGTGACTGATGAGCTGGTGATCGCGCTGGTAAAAGAGCGTATTGCTCAGGAAGACTGCCGCAATGGTTTCCTGCTTGATGGCTTCCCGCGTACTATTCCGCAGGCAGACGCCATGAAAGAAGCGGGCATCAACGTGGACTACGTTCTGGAGTTTGACGTACCTGACGAACTGATCGTTGACCGTATCGTGGGTCGTCGCGTACACGCTGCTTCTGGCCGCGTTTACCACATCAAATTCAACCCGCCTAAGGTTGAAGGTAAAGACGACGTGACTGGCGAAGAGCTGACCACCCGTAAAGACGATCAGGAAGAGACCGTACGTAAGCGCCTGGTGGAATACCATCAGATGACTGCTCCGCTGATCGGCTACTACTCTAAAGAAGCGCAGGCGGGTAACACCAAATACGCGAAAGTTGACGGCACCCAGGCCGTGGCTGACGTGCGCGCAGCGCTGGAAAAAATCCTCGGTTAATTTTTTCGCGTAATAAACCTCTTATCAGGCCTGCCATTATCTTGTAGGCCTGATAAGCGCAGCGCCATCAGGCATATTCTTACTTTACCTCTCACAGCAATTAGTTCTTCTTCCCCGCTTTTCCGCTACAATTATCAACAATTTGAATCGATAAGAGGCGGTAATGCGTCAGACGAAAACCGGTATCCTGCTGGCAAACCTCGGCACTCCCGATGCCCCAACCCCCGAAGCTGTTAAACGTTACCTGCGCCAGTTTTTAAGCGATACCCGCGTAGTTGATACGTCCCGTCTACTGTGGTGGCCGTTGCTGCGTGGTGTGATCCTGCCGTTGCGAGCGCCGCGTGTGGCAAAGCTGTACCAGTCAATCTGGATGGAGGAGGGTTCTCCACTGATGGTTTACAGTCGTGCGCAGCAGCAGGCACTGGCGGAGCGTTTACCCGATACGCCTGTCGCACTGGGAATGAGCTACGGTTCACCTTCGCTGGAAAGTGCGGTTGATGAATTGCTGGCAAGCGGCGTTGACCACATGGTGGTGTTACCGCTGTATCCGCAATACTCCTGTTCGACGGTAGCGGCAGTCTGGGACGAGCTGGCGCGTATCCTGGCGCGTAAGCGCGGTATTCCTGGGGTTTCCTTTATCCGTGATTACGCGGATGACAACAGCTACATCGATGCGCTGGCGAAGAGTGCACGGGATTCATTTGCTCAACACGGTGAACCTGATTTGCTGCTGCTCTCTTACCACGGCATTCCGCAGCGTTACGCCGATGAAGGCGATGACTACCCGCAGCGCTGTCGCGATACGACTCGTGAGCTGGTTTCAGCGCTTGGTCTGCCGCCGGAAAAAGTGATGATGACCTTTCAGTCACGCTTTGGCCGTGAGCCGTGGCTGACGCCATATACTGACGAAACGTTAAAAATGCTGGCGGAGAAAGGAACCGGGCATATCCAGGTGATGTGCCCAGGTTTTGCGGCAGATTGCCTCGAAACGCTGGAAGAGATTGCGGTGCAAAACCGGGAGATTTTCCTCGAGGCTGGCGGTAAGCAATATGAGTATATTCCGGCGCTGAATGCCGCGCCGGAGCATATCGAAATGATGGTGAAACTGACCGAAGCCTACCGCTAAAGCTGTTGCTTAAAGAAACGAGCGCCATCCTGCAGAGCCTTATTGGCGGTTTTCATCATCCGCGAATAATGCAGGAAGGCGTGCAGCATGCCGGGGTACATTTGATACAGGCAGGTCTGCTGATGCGCCTGCAGCGTCTGGAAAAGTAACCGGCTGTCATCAATCAACGGATCGAACTCGGCGCTGGCGATAAAGCAGGGCGGCACATCGTGTGTAAGATCGTTATTAAACAGGCAATAATACGGCGACTCACGATCGTCGGCGCTAGGCAGATAGGCGTTTTCGTACATCTGCAGATCCTCTCGTCCTAAGCCATCCCACGCTCCGCCCATCAGTCGGCGGCTAAGCGAATCCTGCAGACCGTACAGCCCGTACCATAACAGTACGCCAATGACCTTGCCGCAGGGGATCTGTTTATCACGCAACCACAACGCACTGGCGAGCGCCAGCATGGCGCCTGCAGAATCGCCGGCAAAACCAATATATTTCACATTGAGAGAATAGTCGTCGGCGTGGTGATGAAAATACTGGCAGACGGCGACAGTCTCTTCGATGGCCTGCGGGAAGCGCGCTTCTGGCGACAGCGAGTAGTCGATGCCAATTACCGTGCACTGCGTATAGCGCGCCAGCAAGCGCATAATACGGTCGTGGGTATCCAGATTACCGAGAATAAAACCGCCGCCGTGTAAATAATATAGCGTGGCCTGGCTATGGGGCTGCGGTGAATAAATACGTGTGTTAACAGAACCATAGCGGGTGGAAACCGCGCACGCATGAGTACTCATTTGCGGTGCATCAGCATTCCAGAATTGCCGTTCATGTATGTAGTACTTTCGTTGGGCCACGATATCATCGGCAGCGGGCCAGGGTGGTAGGTCATCGCGATGAAAATTCACCACGCTTTTCATTTCATCCGAAATTTTTTCGAGTACGGGGATCTTGTTATCCGGCTTCATAAAACGCTCCTTGTGGACGATGATTTATTGTAGAAACTAAGACCGGATAAACTGCGATCCCGTCGTCCGATATTGAAACTTAGCGCCGCATCGCATGCATATCAGGTAATGTGCTACCATGCATCGCTCAGTTAACCACCCATATAATCGACCATGAAATTTCCCGGTAAACGTAAATCCAAACACTATTTCCCCGTCAGCGCGCGCGATCCGTTGCTGCAACAAATTCAGCCTGAAAATGAGACCAGCGCAGCCTGGGTAGTCGGTATCGACCAGACGCTGGTGGATATTGAAGCCAAAGTGGATGATGATTTTGTAAAACGTTATGGATTAAGCGCCGGGCACTCTCTGGTGATTGAAGATGATGTTGCGGAAGCGCTCTACCAGGAGCTGGTACGCGAAAACCTGATCACCCATCAGTTTGCAGGTGGCACTATCGGTAACACCATGCATAACTACTCCGTGCTGGCTGATGACCGCTCGGTACTGTTGGGTGTGATGTGCAGCAACATCGAAATTGGTAGCTACGCGTATCGCTATTTATGCAACACCTCCAGCCGCACCGATTTGAACTATCTACAGGGTGTAGATGGCCCGATTGGCCGCTGCTTTACGCTGATTGGTGCATCCGGCGAGCGCACATTTGCCATCAGCCCCGGTCACATGAACCAGTTGCGTGCGGAGAGCATCCCTGAATCGGTGATTGCCGGGGCTTCCGCGCTGGTGCTGACCTCCTATCTGGTACGCTGTAAGCCGGGCGAACCGATGCCGGAAGCGACCATGAAGGCGATTGAATTTGCCAAAAAGCACAACGTGCCGGTGGTACTGACATTGGGGACCAAATTCGTTATTGCGGATAACCCTCAGTGGTGGCAGGAATTTCTGAAAGAGAACGTCTCTATTCTGGCGATGAACGAAGAAGAAGCCGAAGCGTTGACCGGTGAAAACGATCCGCTGCTGGCGTCAGATAAAGCGCTGGATTGGGTGGATTTAGTCTTGTGTACTGCCGGACCGGTGGGGCTGTATATGGCTGGCTTTACTGAAGAAGAGGCGAAACGCAAAACTCAGCATCCGTTGCTGCCAGGCGCTATTGCTGAATTCAACCAGTACGAATTCAGCCGCGCAATGCGCCATAAAGATTGTACGAATCCGCTGCGTGTATATTCACATATCGCGCCATATATGGGGGGGCCGGAAAAAATCATGAACACCAACGGTGCCGGCGACGGCGCATTGGCTGCATTGCTGCATGATATTACCGCGAACAGCTATCACCGCGGCAATGTGCCCAACTCCAGCAAGCACAAATATACCTGGCTGACTTATTCATCTTTAGCCCAGGTGTGTAAATATGCCAACCGCGTGAGTTATCAGGTGCTGAACCAGCATTCACCGCGCCTGACGCGCGGTTTGCCGGAACGTGAAGACAGTCTCGAAGAGTCGTACTGGGACCGCTGAGTTCTTGCCCGATAGCGCTGCGCTTATCGGGCTTACACCAGTGTGGGAATACGTAGGCCGGATAAGCGTAAGCGCCATCCGGCACGTAACATTAACTGGCCGTAGCAACGTCACCGGCAGGCGGCGTTTCAATCAGTTCCAGCATAGTGCGGGCGATTTCACGCTCGCCCATGACGACCTGATTAGCCCCACGCTCGGTGATATATTCCACTTCATCGTCATAATGCGCGCGGGCGATAATCTCAATCGACGGGCACTTCTGACGTGCACACGCGACAATCTCACCCGCTTCGTAACCATTTGGAATGGTCAGCAGCAGCCAGCGTGCGCAATCCAGATGCGCCAGATTCATAATTTCTTCGTTAGCCGCGTTACCGAGTACTGCGCGGATCCCACGTTCACGCAGTTCATCCACGCGGGTGCGCGATGTTTCAATAACGACCAGCGGGATACCCGCCGCCATCAGCTTTTCACCTAACAGGCTGCCGACACGACCAAAACCGACCAGCAGTGCATGATTACAAATATCAACCGGGATCTGCTTCTCTTCTTCGATAGCCTCTTCCAGCGTCTGCTCTTCCAGCGTTTCGGTTTTGGCGAGGTATTTCTCTAATACAGCAAACAGTACCGGGTTGAGCATAATGGAGAGAATCGCCCCTGCCAGCACCAGGTTTTGCCCGGCTTGGGGTAACAGGTTCAGCGCCATACCGAGGCCCGCCAGGATAAAGGCAAATTCACCAATCTGCGCCAGGCTGGTAGCAATGGTGAGCGCTGTACGCTGAGAGTGCCCAAACAGGCGTACCAGGAAGTAGGCGGCGACGGATTTACCGAAGATAATAATCGCCAGCGTGCCCAGCACGGCCAGAGGCTGCTGGATCAGGACTAACGGATCGAACAGCATACCGACGGAAACAAAGAACAGTACGGCGAAAGCATCGCGTAGCGGCAGGGTATCGTGCGCCGCACGGTGGCTCAGTTCTGATTCATTCAGCACCATACCGGCAAAGAAGGCGCCCAGTGCAAAGGAGACATCGAACAGCTCTACTGCGCCAAAGGCGATACCTAATGCGAGGGCGAGGACTGACAGGGTAAACAGTTCGCGGGAACCTGTAGCGGCGCTGCGGGCCATAATCCACGGCACCAGCCGGCGACCCACCAGCATCATAATGGCGATAAATGCCACGACCTTGCCGATGGTAATGCCCATATCGACGGCCAGCGAAGTAAAGCCGACGTTTTCTTTTTCCAGCATTCCGGCGACAGCAGGCAGGAGAACCAGCGTCAGCACCATCATCAAATCTTCGACAATCAGCCAGCCAATCGCGATTTGCCCGCGCTGGCTATCAATGAGCTGCCGTTCTTCAAGCGCACGTAACAGCACCACGGTACTGGCGGTTGAAAGACACAGCCCAAAGACGATACCGACCATCAGCGACCAGCCCATCACCGCTGAAAGCGCCATACCCAGCAGCGTCGCCACGGCGATTTGGGCGATAGCGCCGGGAATGGCGATGGACTTTACCGCCATTAAATCCTTCAAGGAGAAGTGCAGCCCCACGCCGAACATCAGCAGGATAACGCCAAGCTCCGCCAGTTCAGGGGCAAGCTTGGTATCAGCAACAAAACCAGGTGTAAATGGACCGGCCAGAACGCCCGCTAACAGATATCCCACCAGAGGAGAAATACGTAGTTTATTGGCAATCATGCCTAATATAAAAGCGAGCACAAGGCCGCCGACAATGGTGGTGATAAGCGGGGTGGCGTGATGCATTCCGTCTCCTTTGGTTGCTGTGTTGATCCTGAAAACCCAAATTCCGAGTAATAGTTTATGACAATTTTAATGTTTATGTTTATGAATAATTATTGAATTTTGATGAAAATAGGATTTTAAGCGTAAAAAAGCACGGATCGGAAAACTACGGGGGGATGTATGAGGCAAAGGCTGATGGTCACTGTAAGTGATGACGGCCAAAGTTTACTTTTGGCCGTCAGAAAATCAGGCTTTATGTCGGTTATCAGGTAAGAATATGGTCAGTATCCCCAGAAGAGGCAGGAAAGCACATATTTTATAGACCAAATCGATACTGGTATGGTCGGCAATCAGCCCTAACACCGCGGCACCCAAGCCGCCCATGCCGAAGGCAAAACCGAAAAATAGCCCAGAAACCATACCGATACGGCCCGGAAGTAGCTCCTGCGCGTAGACCAGAATGGCAGAAAAGGCCGATGCGAGGATAAAACCAATGATCACGGTTAAAATCCCAGTCCATTCAAGGGTTGCATAGGGCAAAATGAGGGTAAACGGCGCTACGCCGAGGATAGAGCCCCAAATAACGTATTTTCTGCCAATCTTATCACCTAATGGCCCACCAATTACCGTCCCGGCCGCAACGGCAAACAGGAAGGCAAACAGGTGGAACTGAGCATTTTGTACCGATAATCCGAATTTTTGCATCAGATAAAAGGTGTAATAGCTACTGATGCTCGCCATATAGAAGTATTTGGAGAAAATCAGCACCAGCAGAATCCCCACCGCCAGTACCACTTTATTTCGTGGTAGCGGATTGACGATGGCGACCTTTGGCTTTCCTTTACTCATCCGATGTTGTGCGGCGTACCAACGGCTAATCTGTGCCAGTACCACAATCGCCAGCAGGGCCGCCAGTACGAACCAGGCCACATTACCCTTACCGTATGGCGCGATGATGACAGCGGCCAGTAGCGGCCCCAGAGAACTACCGAAGTTACCACCGACCTGGAAAATAGATTGAGCCAGCCCATGACGGCCACCGGAGGCCATACGCGCCACGCGAGAGGATTCCGGATGGAATACTGAAGACCCGGTACCGACCAGCGCTGCGGCGAGCAAGACCATATGGAAACTGCCTGCCATCGCCAGTAGCACAAGCCCACTCAGCGTGAAGCACATTCCAATCGGTAGCGACCATGGCATTGGGTATTTGTCCGTCCAGTAGCCGACAACCGGTTGCAGCAGCGAAGAGGCGAGCTGGAAGGTTAGCGTAATCATCCCGATCTGCATAAACGTCAGCGAGAACTCTGACTGCAATAGCGGATAAATCGCCAGGATCAGCGACTGAATCATATCGTTTAGCAAATGGGAGAGGCTGATCGCTCCTAAAATGCCAAATGAGGTGCGTGCTTTAGCAACCGACGCTGACGCGCCAGCCACAGGCTGGGTTGGTTCACTTATTGCCATAGAAAGTCACTTCTGTTTGGGTTGCGATTATGAGGGTAATCTATTTTGTTATTATTACCTGACTAACATACCTGCGGAAGGTGTTTGAAGGAAGTCTCATTTCTGAAAACATTTTCGACTATTATTTCATATCATTGTAATTTCAGTCGTTGATTTTGGCTCAGGGAGAGAAATATGAAGTTTTTAAAACGGGGCGTGGCGCTGGCGTTATTCGCCGCATTTACGCTGGCAGGTCAGCCTGCACAGGCGTACGAAAAAGATAAAACCTACAAAATTACCATTCTGCATACCAACGATCATCACGGTCACTTCTGGCGCAGCGAATACGGAGAATACGGACTGGCGGCGCAAAAAACGCTGGTGGACGGTATTCGTAAAGAGGTGGCAGAGGAAGGGGGCAGCGTACTGTTGCTTTCCGGTGGCGACATTAATACCGGCGTACCGGAGTCCGATCTGCAGGATGCGGAACCTGATTTTCGCGGGATGAACCTGATTGGCTATGACGCGATGGCGGTCGGAAACCACGAGTTTGATAATCCCATGACCGTACTGCGCCAGCAGGAAAAATGGTCCAAATTCCCGTTTCTCTCGGCCAATATCTATCAGAAAAGCACCGGCGAGCGTTTATTTAAACCGTGGGCCATCTTTAAGCGCCAGGATTTAAAAATTGCCGTACTCGGTTTAACCACTGACGATACGGCAAAAATAGGCAACCCCGAGTTCTTCACCGATATTGAATTTCGCCAACCTGCGGAAGAAGCAAAGCTGGTTATCCAGGAACTCAATATGAACGAAAAGCCAGACATCATCATTGCTACCACACATATGGGGCATTATGACAACGGCAATCACGGTTCGAACGCACCGGGTGATGTGGAAATGGCGCGTAGCCTGCCCACCGGGGCGCTGGCGATGATTGTGGGTGGTCACTCACAAGATCCGGTGTGCATGGCATCGGAAAACAAAAAGCAGGTTGATTACGTACCGGGTACGCCATGTGCGCCGGATAAGCAAAACGGTATCTGGATTGTGCAGGCGCATGAGTGGGGTAAATACGTTGGCCGGGCGGACTTTGAATTCCGCAATGGCGAAATGAAAATGGTCAACTACCAACTCATTCCGGTAAACCTGAAGAAAAAAGTGACCTGGGATAACGGTAAAAGTGAGCGCGTACTCTACACCCCGGAAATCGCTGAAAATCAGCAAATGCTGTCGTTACTGACGCCATTCCAGAATAAAGGCAAAGCGCAGTTGGATGTCAAAATTGGCAGTGTAAATGCGCGTCTGGAAGGTGACCGTAGCAAGGTGCGTTTTGTGCAGACCAACATGGGGCATCTGCTGCTCGCTGCGCAAATGGCACGCACCGGCGCTGATTTTGGCGTGATGAGCGGTGGGGGCATTCGTGATTCCATCGAAGGCGGTGATATCACCTATAAGAGTGTGCTGAAGGTACAACCGTTCGGCAACATCGTAGTGTATGCCGATATGAGCGGGAAGGAGGTTATTGACTATCTGACCGCCGTGGCTCAGATGAAGCCAGACTCGGGGGCGTACCCACAGTTTGCCAACGTCAGCTTTGCGGCGAAAGACGGCAAGCTCAACGATTTGAAAATCAAGGGCGAAGCTGTTGACCCGGCTAAAACGTATCGCATGGCAACGCTGAGCTTCAATGCCACCGGCGGCGACGGCTATCCGCGCATTGATAACAAACCAGGCTATGTGAATACCGGGTTTATTGATGCGGAAGTGCTGAAAGAGTACGTGCAGAAAAACTCACCGCTGGATGCCAGTATGTATGAGCCGAAGGGTGAAGTTACCTGGCAGTAACAGGGGGAGTGCCGGATGGCGGTGCTGGCACCTTATCCGGCCTACAGGCTGTAAGCGTATTCGGTTTGTAGGCCTTTAAGCTGCGCGCCATCAGGCAATCATTATAAAATCGCTTAATCACGGCGTGCGATGTCGGCGAATTTCGCATCCAGAATTTTCGCCAGATCGTTCGCCGCCAGTTCAATATCCAGCCCGCGTTTGCCGCCGGAAACATAAATAGTGTCGAATGTCTGGGCGGGGGCATCAATCAGCGTTGGCAAACGTTTTTTCTGCCCAAGTGGGCTAATACCACCGACAAGATATCCCGTTGTGCGTTGCGCAACCATTGGGTCGGCCATATCGACCTTTTTGGCGCCCAGCGCCTTCGCGACCTTTTTAAGATCCAGCTGTCCGGCTACCGGGGTGACGGCAACCGCCAGATGTTTCATATCGCCATTTACGGCAACCAGCAGCGTTTTGTAGACCTGATCCGCATTCAGCCCTAATTTACGGACCACTTCGTCGCCAAAGTTGGTCTCGGACGGATCGTGATCGTAGGTGTGGATCTGAAAAGAAATTTTGTTTTTTTCGAGTAGTTTAACGGCGGGTGTCATAGCAATTTTTCCTGGCCCAGACAAAATACACCATAAGCATACGCCTGATGGCGGTGGAAAAAATAGTACCATCTTGCGCAATAGTATTGGCAGGATGACGACTTTGAGCGACAATCGACCTACACCGATGCTTTAAGCGTCGGCATAATAATAATGATGAAATTCCTCTTTGACGGGCCAATAGAAATATTGGCCATTTTTTTATCGCATCATCTCCGGTAAGTTTCCCTCTCCATACAGATGCAGTGCGCCCACAGCGACCACATAGTGGCCCGCAGGCATTGCCTTGAGTTTGTCCCGCCAGGCCTCATTACGCTGGTGCATGAGTACGTCATATAACGACTGGCTGAATGTGTTGGGTAATGTGAGTTCGCCATTTTGTGGTGGTGATTCAAGCCACCAGCCCATCATTTGTTGCAGCAACCTGGCGTTGGTATGCCAGTGCGTCAGGGTGTCGTCGAGCAAAGCCAAACCGTTATCAGGCAATTGGCATAACAGGTCGATTTGGCTGGAGGCGCCTTCCAGTTCAATAATGGGTTTTTGCGCCTGTTTAGCCGCTTTGAGCAGTTGGTAGTCAATGCCATATTCCGCCCGTAATCCCAGCTGTTGCGCCTGCGTGGCTTGTAAGATCATGGCTATTTGCCACAGGGGTTGAGTCGAAAACAGGGAGGGGGAAATACCAAGATCGGCAGAAACTTTTTGCAGATTGCGCAACTGCTCTTCGCTGATGCGTTCTTCCAGCGCGGCAAAAACCGGAAGATTGGCAAACGGTGCATCGTCACCGGAGACATCGGCTTCGACAATCAGTGCGTCAGCGCGGCTGAGTTTTTTCAGTAACCTGGCAGGCAGAGGGGCCATACCCCGGCTACCCATATGAATACTGCCAATCAGATGAAAATGGCGGTTGCCAGGCAAAGAGATATCGATGGCCGGCCAGGTATAATGGTTACCGCGCAGTGCAGACCATAATGCTTTTACCCGGTATAACAAATCCATACGGCCTCCCTTGAGTAGACTTCCATGCTAGCGCGTGGTCCAGGAAGGTGCAATCCGTGAATCGCCGGATGGTGATGCGAAATCGTCTTATCCGGCCTACATTATCACCTACTTTTTGTAGGCCGGATAAACGAAAGTGCCATTTGGCAAAGGGTTACTCTTTCGGTTTAAAGCGCAGCAGTCGGTTGGCGTTGCTCACCACGGTAATAGAAGAGAGCGCCATCGCCGCTCCGGCAACGACCGGGTTCAGCAGGGTTCCGGTGAACGGCCACAGAATCCCGGCGGCAACGGGGATACCGATGCTGTTGTAGATAAATGCGCCGAGCAGGTTCTGCTTCATATTACGCAGCGTTGCCCGCGAGATAGACAGCGCATCCGCAACGCCCATCAGGCTATGACGCATCAGCGTGATCGCAGCGGTCTCAATCGCCACATCGCTGCCTCCGCCCATTGCAATACCCACATCGGCCTGGGCCAGGGCAGGAGCATCGTTAATGCCGTCACCGACCATGGCGACCTGACGTCCCTGGCTCTGCAGACGTTTAATGGCTTCCGCTTTACCGTCTGGCAGTACGCCGGCTATCACCTCATCAATACCTGCTTCTTTGGCAATGGCATTGGCCGTCGTGGGGTTATCACCGGTGAGCATCACCAGACGATAGCCGGCGCGGTGCAGACGCTGAAGCGCTGCCACGCTGTCGCTGCGCAATGGATCACGTACCGCTAACAAGGCTGCCGCTTGCCCGTCAATGGCTAACAGCACCGGGGTTGTCCCCTGGGAAGCCTGAGCCGTGATCTCGCCTTCCATTTCGGTGGTAACAACGTGCTGTTCGTTGAGCAGCGCCTGGTTACCCAGTAATAACGTATGGCCTTCAGCTTCCCCGCTGACGCCTAAACCGCGCAGCGTAAGGAAACCATTGACTTGCGGCAACGTAACATCGCCCGCTTTATCCAGAATCGCCCGGGCCAGCGGATGGCTGGAGCCCTGTTCAAGGGCGGCTGCCAGGCGAACAGCCAGCGCTTCGTCGGTATTGCCGAACGTTTTGATGGCGACAACCTGCGGTTTACCCTCAGTCAGCGTACCGGTCTTGTCAAAGACGACGGTATCAAGCGTGCTGGCGCGTTGCAGCGCATCAGCATCACGTACCAGCACACCAAACTCAGCGGCACGACCAACCCCGGAAATAATCGACATGGGGGTGGCCAGACCCAGCGCACAAGGACAGGCAATAATCAGTACGGTGGTGGCAATCACCAGCGTATAAACAATTTGTGGCGCCGGGCCGAAAAAGTACCAAATTGCGGCACTCACCAGCGCAATCACCACTACCACCGGAACGAATACCGAGGAAATACGGTCGGCCAGCTTACCAATCTCGGGCTTACTGCTTTGTGCCTGACGCACCATGCGAATAATACGCGATAACGTCGTGTGACTGCCGACGGCACTGGCGCGGAACAGTACGCTACCATCCTGAACTACAGTACCGGCGTGGACGCTATCACCTTCGCCTTTTTGTTGCGGGATCGGTTCGCCGGTGAGCATCGCTTCATCCAGCCAGGCCTCGCCCTGTGTGATTTCGCCATCTACCGGAACGCGATCGCCGGTAGTCAGACGTAGCAACATACCTGCCTGTACATCGGCCAGCGGCACGTTTTTTTCACCGTCATCGGTCACGACACGTGCGGTTGGCGGTGTTAAATCGAGTAGTTTTTCCAGCGCTTTGGAAGAGCGTTGGCGGGCGCGTGCTTCCAGCATATGGCCAAGGTTAATCAGACCGATAATCATGGCACTGGCTTCATAATAGAGATGCCGCGCTTCCATTGGGAACCATTGCGGCCAGAGGTTTACGCTCATGGAATAGAGCCAGGCGACCCCCGTGCCCAGCGCGACCAGTGTATCCATGGTCGCGGTGCCGTTCATCAGGCTTTTCCATGCGCTGCGGTAGAAGTGACCGCCTGCGAAGACCATCACGGCGAGTGTTGCCAGACCAATTACCAGCCACAGACTGCGGTTGTCGGCACTTACCATCATGTTATCGCCAATCATGCCCCATACCATGACCGGGACACCCAGCAACAGCGCAACCGCCGCCTGCCAGCGAAAACGTTTCATGGTCGCCACGGCGGTTTCCTGCTGGCGTTCGCGACGCTTCGCGTCGTCTTCGATCGCTTCCGCGCCATAGCCGGCTTTTTCCACCGCTTGCACTAAATCTGCGGCGGATGCACTGCCCATTACCAGCGCAGTGCGCTCCGCCAGGTTTACCCGTGCCTGCGTGACGCCCGGTACGCTTTGCAGCGCATTTTGTACGCGGGAGACACAGCTGGCGCAGCTCATGCCGTTTAACAGCAACTGTTGGCTATCATCTTCTTCAGCCGTAGCTGCCGGAAGCTCAGGGGGGACCGCTGCCAGTGCTTCCGACGGGATTGATGACTCCGCCAGCGGTTTAGCCTTTGGGTGGCTTAACTCCGCGCCATAACCGGCTTGTTTGATGGTTTCGATCAGCGCCTCGGCACTGGCGCTACCGGTGACATGGGCTTCTGTCACAGTGACATCCGCGAGTTCCACGTCCGGGCGTTGTTCGAGGCTTTCTTTAACGCGTTTTACGCAGTGACCACAGGACAGACCGTCCAGAGTCAGATCGATAGTTTGAGACATAACAAATTTCCTCTATGATTGGTCGGCAAACGTTGACCTTAGCAGTCGTTTTGACTAACTGTTATAAAGGTTAAACCTTCCATCAAGGGGAAGGTCAAGGGGGAAAATGTGAATATATCCGATGTTGCTAAAAAAACCGGTTTAACCAGTAAAGCGATACGCTTTTATGAAGAAAAAGGTTTAGTGACGCCGCCACTACGTAGCGAAAACGGTTATCGCACATACAACCAGCAGCATCTGAATGAACTGACGCTGCTGCGTCAGGCGCGGCAGGTTGGCTTTAACCTGGAAGAGTGCGGTGAGCTGGTCAACTTGTTTAACGATCCGGCGCGTCACAGCGCGGATGTCAAAAAGCGCACGTTAGAAAAAGTGGCGGACATCGAGCGGCATATCAGCGAGCTGCAGGCCATGCGCTTGCATTTGCTGGCGCTGGCGGACAGTTGCCCTGGTGATGATAGCGCCGAATGCCCGATCATGGATAACCTCTCCGGCTGTTGCCATCACAAAGCAAAGACTTAATGGCGAGGGGGATTGAGCATAAACACCACTGTGCCACGGTACCACGGGGATTTTTCAAGCTGAGCCTCAGCCTGCAGATCCCGGTTACCGTTTTGCACCAGCCCCAGCTTAAACGGAATGCGCAGACGGGCGAGTGCAGGCAGATACGCCTGATAATTTGCCACCGTCTGACGCCCCTGATAGCTCTGCACCACCAGTTCATCGACCGGCAGTGCGTTTAGCGTGGTGACATCCCCGGTTTTTGCCCAGTCCAGCAGACCAGTCACGCCAAGCGCAAACTCGGCCGGTAGCTGTTGGCGTAGCTGCTGTAGAAAACGGGCGTAATCGGTAAGCTGGTGGGTTGCCGCGTCGAAATCGACCTGCAGGCCGACGACGTGGTTGCCGGCGCTCTGCCAGCGTTGCATCAGCCGTATGATTCGGGCAGGAATCTCCTCCGGTACGTCGAGCGTGGTAAAGCGGACCGTCAGCCAGATTGAGGGAAAAGTCAGACGACTGACCGGCAGTCCCAGACGCTGGAAAACCACGTTACCCGATCGAACCAGCACCTCGCCCTGATGCAGATAGACCGCTTGCGCATTTTGCAGTTCAGCACTGGCTTTCACCCCGGACCACAGCCAGAAGGCCGAATGGTCACGGGCGGCGACGATATCTGCCGCCTGTGCCTGACCGGCCAGCAGCGCGATTACCAGTAGTATTTGAGTTTTTGCGCCCACGGACTTCCCGGATACTGCGTCTTTAACTGCGTGAACCAGTCTTTTCGCTGTGATTTATCCACCTCTTCGCCGCCGCATTCGTTATAACCTGACGGGGAGTAGCACATGATGGCCCGATACAGCGCAAAGCTTTTATCCTCGACTTCCGCTGTTGGGGACGCGATAACCTGTTGATAATAGCGCTGCCTGTCGAACTGACCGAACGGCACCTGTCGCGTAATGGCCACTTCCAGCACATCGTTACCGCTACTGTTTTTCCACAGATCGACATGGGTTTGTGTGGTACGGAAGAACTCACCCAGACAGTTCAGCGCGTGGGCATCATCGGCTTTGCGGCTTAATACCGTGACCGTTTCATTGAGGCTGCGGCAGGTATAGCCGGCCTGAGCGGCATCACCGTTCCAGTCAAACACGCTCAGATTGACGTCATCAAATGCGGTGCCAACAACCGGTTGGCTAATGGCTCGGGCCAGTTTTCGGTCATTCAACCAGTCTGCAAAACGGTTCTCGGTAAGATCCCGAACCAGCAACGTATGCAGAGCTATCGTGCGCTCTTCATTGTTAGGCCCATGGGTAGCCTGCTGGCGCAACAGTTCTGGCGTTGCCTGTGTTTTCAGCACCTGAGAGCGGAAACGCAGATTGGTTACCGCACTGTCCGGGGCGAATATCGCCGCGCTGTCACCACTGTAAACCAGCGTAGCCGCCAGCTTGGCCTGTACATATTGCTGCTGCTCGTTATCTTTGCTCACGTTCAGCAACTGCTGCCAGAAATCACGTGCCGCGGTCCAATTCTTCTGGCCCATCAACGCTTCGCCGTACAGCACCTGTTCGCTAAACGCGAGCGTATCGTGTGCGGAAAGTTGTTGTGCCGGGGTTACTGCCTGAACAATAGCCGCGTAGTTGCCCGCCTCCATCCATAAATTCAGCTGCAAATTGCGCCACAGCGGCATGTGTTGGCTTTGTTCAAATACCGGCTTGCTCGCATCAAGTTGCGCCTGGGTCAGCGTGGGTTTTTTATCGCTATTCAGACGCAGTGCGCGTAACAGTTCGATATAGCTTACGCGGGGCGCATCAGGAAAGGCTTCAATCACGGATTGTTCATAGAATTGCATACCGTAGACGTTATCGTATTCTGTCACGGTCTCACGCAACTGCTGCGCATTGGCCGACGTCTCGAAGGCCTGCTCATACAGTCCGGCCAGCTGCGGCCAGGCTTGTAAATACCAGTTGATACGACGCAGCATACCGCGCGTCGAATCGGCGTACTGGCCTTGCGGCCAGCGTTGCAGATAGGCTTGCGCCTGTGTCTGTGCCTGAGCGGCATCCTGGTGGTTAATCCTGGCGATATCAAAATCACCGTATTCACCGACGCTGTTCTGACTACTTTTATTCAGTGCTGTGCGCATTAGCATGTACTGCGCCGTTTCTGCCAGCCATGGGCGATCGCTTTTCGCTAGCTGAGCAAACGCTTGTTCGGCATTCACATAATCACCGGCATAGAAATTGGCGGCGGCAATCAGGTACGTTTTATAGCGTTGAGCACCGGAATCCTCAGGCAGAGTGGTCAATGAGGCATCAATCTGTTCGCGGGTTGCGCCGGACAACAGCCCCATCCGCGCTTGCGCCAGAGCCTGGCGTTGTTCCACCGTCAACGAGGTATCGGTGAGCAGTGCGCCAAAGAATTGACTGGCGCTGCCCATATTATTCGAAACATGTCGGTTTTCGAGATCATCATTATTGCTGATTACCTCATCCGCGCTGATGTGCAGTTCGGCCATTTGCCGGGTTAGCGTGTCATCAGCGTTTTGCTCCGGGACTGCGGCTGCGGGCGACGTGATGTCATCCCACTGCGGGTGATAAGCGAAATAGAAATCACGGGAGCGGGTGATATCCTCAGGCATCGCCTGTATCGGCAGGGCGAACGATTTCTCCTGACTCAGCAGTCGTAGCAGGTTATCACGGCTGTCGTTTCCGGGGCTGAAGGTCGGCGTGCCTTTCAGCAGACAGTGGTCATCGCTCCATTTGCAATCTTCTATATCTGATGAGGCAAACGCCTGAGGAGCAGTTGCCAGTAGGGTGAAAAGGGCAAAGGCGAGGGGTGTCTTCCTGACCATAGTCTTATTTCCTGTCTGTTTTATGGTGATACGGCTTTGATTACCAGAGTTATGCCTTCAACGGCAACCACTTCAACGTGTGTTCCGGCGCTTAAGTCATCATTGGCGCTGACGGGCCACGAGCTGTCGCCGACGCGCATATGCCCGCGACCATTGACCAGGGCGGTTTCCAGTGTAAACCGACGGCCAACCAACTGTTGTCCGCGCTGATTAAGATGACTGTCGGCCGGTTTCTGCTCTTGCACGCGCTTTGCCAGCCATTTCCACCACAACCAGGCCGCCAGCAGTGTTAATACGGCGAACATTGCTCCCTGCCACGCCCAGTCGAGCGGTACGAGCCAGATAACCAGCCCGGTTATCACCGCCGCTACACCGCTCCATAGCAGATAACCGTTACCGCCCAGCATCTCGGCGGCCAATAACAAACCCCCGAGGCTAAGCCAGAAGATATGTGGGTGAACCAGAATCATCGCTATCATGATTTTTTCCGCTCGCTGGCGCTGTCCTTAACCAGTTCGGCGATCCCGGCAATGGAGCCCATCAGGCTACTGGCATCCAGCGGCATCATCACCACTTTGCTGTTATTCGACGAACCGATATGTTGCAGCGCTTCGGTGTATTTCTGTGCCACAAAGTAGTTCACAGCCTGGATGTCCCCAGCGGCAATGGCTTCAGATACCATCTGCGTTGCACGAGCTTCCGCTTCCGCTGAACGTTCACGTGCCTCGGCCTGTAAGAAAGCGGACTGGCGTTCACCTTCTGCTTTCAGGATTTTCGACTGTTTCTCACCTTCGGCCTTGACGATCTCCGCCTGACGGATACCCTCGGCTTCAAGAATGTAGGCACGCTTGGTACGCTCTGCTTTCATCTGCGCGTTCATCGCATCGATAAGCTCTGCCGGTGGACGAACATCGCGGATCTCAATACGGGTAATTTTGATGCCCCAGGGATTGGTGGCTTCATCAACGATATGCAGCAAGCGCGTATTGATGTTGTCGCGCTGGGAGAGCATCTCATCGAGTTCCATCGAGCCGAGAACCGTACGAATGTTGGTCATGGTCAGGTTGATGATCGCCAGTTCCAGGTTGCTGACTTCATACGCGGCTTTCGGCGCGTCGATGACCTGAATAAAGCACACAGCATCAATCGAGACGTTGGCGTTATCTTTGGAGATGACTTCCTGAGAGGGGATATCAAGCACCTGTTCCATCATGTTGATCTTACGACCAATGCGGTCCATGAACGGTACAACAAGGCTTAAACCCGGTTGCAGGGTTTTGGTGTAACGGCCAAAACGCTCTACCGTCCACTGATATCCCTGCGGGACGATTTTGACGCCCGCGCCGACGATCACCAGCGCGACAAAAATAAGAATAGGAATAAAAATGAGCATTGATGAAACCTCCTGTTGTGATGTCCTTTACTGCCTCATTAATCAAATTATACCCGATTTATCAAGGTGGGCTCCCCTATAATAAATTACAGGGATAGACTGTCTGCACGAAAGAGGTAAAAAAGGGATTGGTAATGGAAGAAAGCAGAATGCTGCTTCAGTTAAAGAATGTCGCCTGGCAGGCGGGAACAACGAAAATTCTTAATAACATCAGTTTTAATCTTAATGCCGGAGAATTTAAGCTGATTACCGGCCAGTCCGGTTGCGGTAAAAGCACGTTGTTGAAAATTGTTGCGTCGTTAATTAGCCCGAGTGCGGGTGAGATTATCTTTGAGGGGAAGGAGATAACGACCCTCAAGCCGGAAGCGTATCGTCAGCAGGTCTCCTATTGCGCACAAACGCCCGCTTTGTTTGGTGATACCGTCTACGACAACCTCATTTTCCCCTGGCAAATCCGCGACAAACGTCCGGAACCGGATGTGTTTCTGGCCGATCTGGCCCGATTTGAGTTGCCCGAGGCAATCCTCAAAAAAAACATCAATGAGCTGTCCGGCGGCGAAAAGCAGCGCGTCTCGTTAATGCGTAATTTGCAGTTTCTGCCGAAAATCCTGCTGCTCGATGAAATCACCAGCGCGCTGGATGAAGCCAACAAACGGAATGTGAATGAGCTAATTCACCGCTATGTGCGCGATAAGAATATTGCTGTGCTGTGGGTGACGCACGACAAAGATGAAATTAATCATGCGGATAATGTCATTATCCTTCAGCCGCATGCCGGAGAAATGCAGGAAGTAAGCAATGAATGAGCATAATATTACCAACGAATCACTGGCGTTAGCGATGATGCTGGTAGTGGTGGCGATGCTGATCAGCCACAAAGAAAAACTGGCACTGGAAAAAGATATTCTCTGGAGCGTTTGCCGGGCAGTGGTTCAGCTTATTATCGTAGGCTATGTGCTGAAATATATTTTCGGCGTCAACCACAGCATTCTGACCTTAGTGATGGTGCTGTTTATCTGCTTTAACGCCGCATATAACGCGCAAAAACGCAGTAAATATATTGATAAGGCTTTTATCTCCTCATTTATCGCCATTACTTCGGGGGCGGGAGTCACGCTGGCCGTTTTGGTACTGTCAGGCTCCATCGAGTTTGCACCGATGCAGGTGATCCCGATTTCCGGCATGATCGCCGGGAATGCGATGGTGGCCGTCGGGTTATGTTACAACAACCTGGGGCAGCGTTTTAGCAGCGAGCAGCAGCAAATTCAGGAGAAATTAAGCCTCGGCGCGACGCCGAAAGTCGCGTCCGCACCGCTTATTCGGGACAGTATTCGCGCATCGCTGATCCCAACGATCGACTCCGCGAAAACCGTCGGATTGGTGAGTTTGCCGGGGATGATGTCAGGATTGATCTTTGCCGGTATCGATCCGGTAAAAGCGATTAAGTATCAGATTATGGTGACGTTTATGCTGCTCTCTACCGCCAGCCTGTCGACCATTATCGCCTGCTATTTAACCTATCGGAAGTTCTATAATTCACGCCACCAGTTGGTGGTGACGCCATTAAAGAAACCGTGATGTGATGCCGGATAGCGGCTACCGCTTATCCGGCCGACGAGAGTGGTATTTGTCGGCCCGATAAGCACTGCGCCATCGGGCAAAATGAAACGGATTAGTACAACAGTGCGTACAGCTGACGACGATATTTTGACGCCAGCGCATCACCGGTACCCAGCGCCGCGAGGATCTCCTGGAAGGTCTTACGTGCCTGACCATCAGCCGCCGCGAGATCTTTCTTCAAATGGCCGAACAGGAGTTCCAGCGCTTCTTCGTTACGTCCAACCTGGTGCAATTGAATAGCCAACTGCGTTGCCAGTGCCGCATCCTGCGGATTGCTGGCGACCTGCTGCTGCAGCTGTTGGATTTCCGGCGTATCTGCGGCCTGCTTCAGCAGTTCAATTTGCGCGACCAGCCCCTGATAACGGGTATCCTGATCCTGCAATGGAATGGTTTTGAGTACAGCTTCGGCATCTTCAGAACGATTCAGCGCGATTTGCGTTTCCGCCAGCAGCAGACCAATTTCACTGCTCTGATTGGAGATTTGCCACGCTTCTTTCAACAGCGGCAGGGCGTCGGCGTGGTTACCCGCTTCAATAAACTCAATTGCCTGGCGTGCCTTCAGCTCTTCTTCGCTAGGCAATACTTTTTCCAGCAGTGCGCGGATAACTTCTTCCGGCTGCGGTCCCTGGAAGCCATCGACCGGCTGACCGTTCTGGAACAGATAAACCGTTGGGATTGCACGCAGACCAAACTGAGACGCGATCATCTGTTCGGCGTCGCAGTCCAGCTTGGCAAGAATAAACTGGCCGTTGTACTGTGCAGCAAGGCTCTCCAGTACCGGCGTTAATTGCAGACAATGTTGGCTACGTTCAGACCAGAAATAGAACAGGACCGGGGTGGTCATCGACAATTCAAGGGTCTGCTGCAGATTTGATTCGTTAATATTGACAATATTTTGTGCGGACATGGAGTCACTCTCTATTCGTCTATTTGTTTCTACATGGGGGCTGACGAGCAGGCTTCAACTCAGCCGTGTAAAATTTTGTCCATTGCGCGGCCCGGCAGCAGACGTTTAAGCAACGTCACAGCCCAGGTCACCAGCGTAACGGGATAACGCAATTTGGGTTTGTCGCTCTCAAAAGCATGGCGCACTTTGGCGACAACGGTCTCCGGACCCAATGTAAACCGTGCAGCAATACCGGGGTTCTCGACGGGCTTATCACTCTGGGTCTGGTTGACGTTTTCAGTAAAGCGGGTGCGAATGGGGCCGGGTTCAATCAGGCTGACCTTAATTCCGCTATGGCGAAGTTCCATCCGTAGCGCATCGGACCAGGCTTCCAGCGCATATTTGCTGGCGGCATACGCGCCGCGCCCTGGCGTGGAAATTAATCCCATGACTGAAGAGGTCATCACAATACGCCCTTCGCCATGAGGTAACATAGCAGGTAGCAGGCGCATGGTGAGCTGATGTGCGCCAAAAAAGTTGGCGGAAAACTGCTGTTCCATTTGCTCGCGGCTGATGGTGGACAGTGGGCCGTAAACGCCGAATCCGGCGTTGTTAAAGATCCCATACAAACGGTTATCGGTCAGGGCGATCGCCTCATCGGCGGCGCGATCCACGCTTTCTGGTGAGTCGAGATCCAGCAATATGCCGGTGAATCCCATGCCGTTCATGCGCGCGACATCCTCAGGTTTGCGGCAGCCAGCCAGAATTCGAAAACCCTGGCGTTTAAGCTCAAGCGCACTTTCCAGGCCAATACCACTGGAACATCCTGTTATTAAGACCGATTTTTGCATAACTTTACCTGTCAGGATCTCCGTTGATTTACGAGTCGTGATTTACTATATCCGTCATACTTCAAGTTGTCTGTGCGTTGGCTACGCTCGCTCACTCCAGTCACATAGTTATCTATGCTCCTGGAGACTCTCTCACTTGCCGCCTTCATACAACTCGAATTATTTAGGATAGAAAAGGAGTCAATTGTTTCGCCATCCAGTCGGCAATAAACGGCTGGGCGTCACGATTAGGATGGATACCATCATCCTGCATCCATTGGGGTTTCAGATAGACCTCTTCCATAAAAAAGGGCAGCAGAGGAATATCAAACTCTTTGGCAAGCTTGGGATACATCGCGCTAAAGGTTTCATTATAACGGCGACCGTAGTTTGCTGGCAGACGAATTTGCATCAGCAGCGGTTCGGCATTCGCCGCTTTTACGTCCTGCAAAATGGTACGCAGGGTTTGTTCAGTTTGGGCAGGTGCAAACCCGCGCAGGCCATCATTGCCACCCAGTTCTACCAGCACCCAGCGCGGCTGATGTTGTTTCAGTAATGCGGGCAGACGGGCCAGACCCTGCTGCGAGGTATCGCCGCTAATACTGGCATTTACCACCGGTGTTTTGCTATGCCATTTATCATTAAGCAGTGCAGGCCACGCCGCACTGGCTGGCATACGGTATCCGGAGCTCAGGCTGTCACCCAGAATAAGTAACGTGTCCGCCGCGGCGACGCGGAAAGTTAACAGAACCAGGAACAGGAAAGGCAAATGCCAGCGGAAAACATTGTTGAAGTTCATCATCTTAAGAAATCCGTCGGTCAGGGTGATCACGAGCTATCCATCCTTACCGGAGTTGAACTGGTTGTCAAACGCACCGAGACCATTGCGTTGATTGGCGAGTCGGGATCGGGGAAATCCACGCTGCTGGCGATCCTTGCCGGGCTGGACGATGGCTCCAGCGGTGAAGTCAGCCTGGTGGGGCAGGCGCTGCATACCATGGACGAAGAAGCCCGGGCGCAGTTACGGGCGCGACATGTTGGCTTTGTCTTCCAGTCATTCATGTTAATTCCAACGCTGAACGCACTGGAGAACGTTGAGCTTCCTGCACTGTTGCGGGGAGAACACAGTGGGAAAAGCCGCGATGGTGCGAAAACGCTGCTTGAACAATTGGGGTTGGGGAAACGGCTCGACCATCTTCCGGCTCAGCTTTCTGGCGGTGAGCAGCAGCGCGTGGCGTTGGCGCGGGCCTTTAACGGTCGCCCTGACGTGCTGTTTGCCGATGAACCAACGGGCAATCTGGACCGCCAGACCGGAGACAAAATCGCCGACCTGCTGTTTTCTTTGAACCGGGAACACGGTACCACCCTGATTCTGGTGACCCATGACCCGCAGCTGGCGGCGCGTTGCGATCGGCGTTTACGCCTGGTGAATGGACAGTTGCAGGAGGAGGCATGATTGCACGCTGGTTCTGGCGCGAATGGCGCTCGCCTTCATTACTGATTGTCTGGCTGGCGCTGAGCCTGGCGGTAGCTTGTGTGCTGGCGCTGGGCAATATCAGCGATCGTATGGAAAAAGGGCTGAGCCAGCAAAGCCGTGAGTTTATGGCGGGCGATCGGTCGCTACAAAGTTCGCGTACCGTGCCGAAAGCGTGGATTGACGAGGCGCGACAGCGTGGCCTGAAGGTGGGGGAACAGCTCACCTTTGCCACCATGACTTTTGCCCGCGATACGCCGCAACTGGCGAACGTCAAAGCGGTGGATGATGTGTATCCGATGTACGGCTCGTTGCAGACCCATCCGCCGGGGCTGAAACCGCAGCCTGGCTCGGTGCTGCTGGCGCCGCGTTTGATGGCGCTGCTCAACTTAAAAATCGGCGACGCCATCGACGTTGGCGATGCCACGTTGCGCATTGCGGGTGAAGTGGTGCAGGAACCTGACTCTGGCTTTAATCCGTTCCAGATAGCGCCGCGTCTGATGATGAACATGGCGGATGTTGAAAAAACGGGAGCGGTCCAGCCGGGAAGCCGGGTGACCTGGCGCTATAAATTTGGCGGGACACCGCAGCAATTAGAAGGCTATGAAAAGTGGTTGCTGCCACAGCTGAAGCCAGAACAGCGCTGGTATGGGCTGGAACAGGATGAGGGGGCACTGGGGAAATCGCTTGAGCGTTCGCAACAATTCCTGCTGCTTTCTGCATTGTTAACGCTGCTGCTGGCGGTGGCCGCAGTTGCTGTAGCGATGAGCCACTATTGCCGTAGTCGTTACGACCTGGTGGCGATTCTGAAAACGCTCGGCGCGGGCAGGGCGCAGCTGCGTAAGCTGATTATTGGACAGTGGCTGATGGTGCTGGTGCTGTCTGGTGCAACCGGGGGGCTGTTTGGCCTGTTATTTGAGCGCGTGCTGGTGGTGTTGCTCAAACCGGTTCTGCCCGGCGAGTTGCCGCCTGCCAGCCCCTGGCCGTGGCTATGGGCATTAGGCACCATGACTGTCATTTCCCTATTGGTGGGGCTACGTCCTTATCGGCTGCTGCTGGCGACACAGCCATTGCGGGTACTGCGTCGTGATGTCGTCGCCAACGTCTGGCCGCTGAAGTTCTATTTGCCTGTGGTATTGATCGTTGTGGTCGCGCTGCTTGCCGGACTGATGGGGGGGAGCATGCTGCTGTGGGCGGTGCTGGCCGGCGCGGTTGTACTGGCGCTCTTGTGCGGCGTGCTGGGCTGGATGCTGCTCAACGTACTACGTGGCCTGACGTTAACGTCGCTACCGCTACGTTTAGCGGTCAGTCGACTGTTGCGCCAGCCGTGGTCGACGCTGAGCCAGCTATCGGCCTTTTCGCTTTCCTTTATGCTGCTGGCGTTGTTACTGGTGCTGCGCGGCGATCTGCTCGATCGCTGGCAGCAGCAAATGCCGCCAGAAAGTCCGAACTATTTTCTGATCAACATTGCCACCGAGCAGGTGGTTCCGCTGAAGGCTTTCCTGTCTGAACATCAGGTGATCCCGGAATCGTTCTATCCGATTGTGCGGGCGCGTCTGACGGCTATCAATGACAAGCCGACCGAAGGCAATCAGGATGAGGCGTTGAACCGCGAGCTTAATCTGACCTGGCAGGATACCCGGCCGGATCATAACCCGATTACCGCCGGAAGCTGGCCGCCAAAAGCGGGTGAAGTGTCGATGGAAGAGGGGCTGGCGAAGCGCTTAAACGTGAAGCTTGGCGATCGTGTGACCTTTATGGGCGATACCCAGGATTTCAGTGCCACGGTAAGCAGCCTGCGCAAAGTGGATTGGGAAAGCCTGCGACCGAATTTCTTCTTTATCTTCCCTTCCGGTGCGCTCGACGATCAGCCCCAGAGCTGGTTAACCAGCTTTCGTTGGGAGAACGGCAACGGCATGTTGACGCAGCTTAATCGGGAGTTTCCGACCATCAGCCTGCTGGATATTGGCGCCATCCTCAAACAGGTCAGCCAGGTACTGGAGCAGGTGAGTCGTGCGCTGGAAGTGATGGTGGTTCTGGTCACCGCTTGCGGCATGTTATTGCTGCTGGCGCAGGTTCAGGTGGGGATGCGTCAGCGTCATCAGGAACTGGTGGTCTGGCGAACGCTGGGCGCGGGCAAGAAACTACTGCGTACCACGCTGTGGTGCGAGTTTGCCATGTTGGGGATGGTCTCCGGCCTGGTGGCGGCCATCGGTGCGGAAACGGCGCTGGCGGTTCTGCAAACAAAAGTCTTTGATTTCCCTTGGGAACCTGACTGGCGACTGTGGGTAGTCTTACCCTTCTGCGGGGCGTTGCTACTCTCCCTATGCGGTGGATGGCTTGGCTCGCGTCTGTTAAAAGGCAAAGCACTTTTCCGTCAGTTCAGTAGTTAATTCATATTAGTGATGATTACGCACCGGTTTTTTAAATCGGTGCGTTTTTTTATCTATGTAGCACAAATTGATAACTCGTTGATATTTAACAGCACAGAACAATAAAAACCCGACAACACGAGTGTATTAATAAACGTTAATATTTGTACGCTGAATAATTGGCAGGCTATCTATCAAGGTACAAATAATGACTATAAAAAAAACAGCGCTGGCAGTATCGATCGGCGCAGCAGTGGCATTAACGACTTTCGCCTCCCAGGCGGAAATCACGGTCCTGAAACAAGATCCGCAGGCGGGCAATCCGCTGAGCCGTCTTAACTTCACCGTCGGCGGGAGTATTCGTCCGCAGTTCCAGAATATGGCTGGCGATGATGGTAAGAATGGTTACAAACGTAATGGTTTCGACGGCGGTACTCGTTTCCGTTTCGCTGCTGATTACTATCTGTTTGACGACATCAGTTGGGTGAGTTACTACGAGCTGGGCGTTAACTTCCCGGCTATGTTCAACTGGGATAATCACTATGCTGACGGCGCCAACGATACCACGCGCCGTATGCTGTACACCGGTCTGAAGAGCGCGACCTGGGGTACGCTGACCTTCGGTCAACAGAACAGCATTTACTATGATGTGGTTGGCGCGAAAACGGATATCTGGGACTACGACATGATCGGTCAGGCACCAGGTAACGGGATCAACGGCGACTATGACGGTTCGTATCGTACACGTAAGTCACTGAAGTATAAAAATACGGTAGGCGATGTTGATCTCTACGCTTCTTATCTGTTCAGCGATGACTATAACCCGAATAACGGCCTGCGTTACAAACGTAAAGGCGGCGGTTCACTGGGTGTGGATTATCATATTACGGATGACCTGACCTGGGGTACAGCGTGGAACTACACCCGTGCGGAGATGCGTGGCAACACCAGCAAAACCTACGATCAAAACATCGTCGGTACTGCGCTGAGCTGGAAACCGGACAACTGGACCTTCTCGCTGGGCGGCGGTTGGTATCAAAACTTCATGACCACCAAAAAAGTGTCTGTTAACGACTACTTTGCCGGTGATGCGTGGGGTCTGGAATACTTCGCGGGTTACACCTTCCCGGTGGGTCAGTATGCGCTGAAATCCGTTCAGCCTTACTTTATGGGCGACCGTATTGAGTACGTGAATGGCCGTAACTACCTGCGTACCGACAACGGCGTGGGTATCAGCTTCCAGCTGGATTACGGTTTCCGTGTTGATTACGAACACGTATTCACTTCCAGCACCGACAATCTGGGTGATATGAACCTGGTTCGTCTGCGTTACGACTTCTAATCGAACGCCTGCCGCCCGATACGCTTGCGTTTATCGGGCCTAAGAGAGTTGTTGTAGGCCGGATAAGGCACGTGTGCCGACATCCGGCTTTTTCATGCCTTCTCACATTTAAAAACATACTCTGCAACATCATGAAATAATTTCAAGGACAGCAGGTTGTGATCTGTGTCATGTTAACAATCAGCCTGTTAACGGGCCAACAAGAACAACGCCGCAAGAACGGCGTGAGACATGACACCACAACGTTAAAATGGAGAGAATATGGGATTGCGTCAGAGTTTACGCGTCGCGACCGGGGCGCTGTTACTGGCCTGTGGATTACAGTTTGCTCATGCGAACAGTGACCCGCACACAATCGTGTTTGGCGTCGCGCCTGGGCCATACGGAGATATGGTGAAACAGGCCATTGCTCCGACGCTGAAAGAGAAAGGCTATAAGGTAGTGGTGCGCGAATTTAGTGATTATGTTCAGCCAAACATGGCGCTCTCCAACGGCAGCATTGACGCAAACCTGTTTCAGCACTCGCTTTATTTTGACAAATTCACCGCCGACAAAGGGTTGAAATTGAGTAAGCTCATCGTTGTGCCAACGGCGGGGATGGGGTTTTATTCGCATAAAATCAAGAGCCTGGATGAACTGAAGAAAGGTGATGTCATCACGCTTTCTAACGATCCGACTAACCTGGCTCGTGGTCTGCGCTTCCTGCAATCTATCGACCTTATCACCATCAAAGACAATATTGATCCCACTAAAGCTTCTGAACGTGATATCGCCAGTAACCCGAAAGGACTGGTGTTTAAACCGCTGGAAGCTGCGCAGTTGCCGCGTACGCTGGATGGTGTGACCGGGGCACTGGTTAACGGTAACTTTGCGGTTGCGGCAAAACTGGATCTCGCCAGTGCGATCAAGCAAGAGCAGCTGGATGAAAACCTGAAAAATATCATTGCGGTACGCAGTGAAGATGCAGATAAACCGTTCGCCAAAGACATTGTTGCAGCGGTGAAATCTCCGGCGTATCGTGCGGTGATAGACGATCCGAAAAACATCTACAGTGCCTTCCAGAAACCGGAATGGATGACGGCAGCCCAATAATCGCTGCGCTTAAAGTTTAACAGGGCAGCAACGACTGCCCTTTTCGCATTTCTGAGGTCGGTATGATTGAGATAGATAAGGTTTGCGTGGATTTCAGCGCAGGCCGTGGACCGTCAACCCGGGCGGTTGATGAGGTCAGCCTGCGCATCGGCGCAGGTGAGATATTTGGCATTGTCGGGACCAGCGGGGCGGGGAAAAGTACGTTGCTGCGCACCCTGAACGCCTTAACGCGCCCAAGCCAGGGAAGCGTGAAGGTGAACGGTGTTGAAATTTCAGCGCTGGAAGGAACGCACTTACGTAAGGCCCGTCAGCGTATTGGGATGATTTTTCAGCATTTTAATTTGATGCATACCCGCACGGTGGCGCAAAACGTTGCTTTCAGCCTGAAGGCTGCCGGATGGGAGCGCAGCAAAATCGCGCCACGCGTGGCGGAGATTCTGGCGCTGGTCGGGTTAGCGGATAAAGCAAACCGTTTTCCGGTGCAGCTCAGTGGTGGGCAAAAACAGCGTGTTGGTATTGCCCGCGCCATTGCCAACCACCCGGATGTACTGCTTTGCGATGAACCCACTTCCGCGTTAGATCTGGAAACATCGGCCACCATTCTGGCTCTGCTCAAACAGATCAACCAACAACTGGGGATCACGATCGTGCTGATCACTCACGAGATGAATGTGATCAAATCAATTTGCGATCGCGTGGCGGTGATGTCCGGCGGCAAGGTGGTGGAGTCCGGTGAGGTGTTTGATGTCTTTGCCCACCCGCAGCACGCGTTCACGCAGCAACTGGTGTCGCATACCCTCAATTTGACGCTGCCCGAGCGACTGCGCCAACATCTGCCAGGACAACTGCTGAAAATTTTATTTATCGGCGACTCAGCGGAACAGCCAGTGCTGTCTGAAGTGGCGGTTAAATTTGGCGTGGCGGTAAATATTCTGCACGGCAAAATTGAGTATATCGGTGAGCGTGCGCTGGGTATTTTGGTCGTGCAACTGACCGCCCCACATAATCCTTCTGCGGTCGATGCCGCTGTGGAACATATTCGTCAACGTACCGCACAGGTGGAGGTGATTCGTGGATGATTTATTGCCTGATTTAACGCTGGCGTTTAATGAAACCTTCCAGATGCTGAGCATCTCTACGGTGCTGGCGATCGTTGGCGGCCTGCCGTTAGGGTTTCTTATTTTTGTCACCGACCGACATTTATTCTGGCAGAACCGTTTCGTGTATCTGCTCAGTTCTGTGCTGGTGAACATTATCCGTTCGGTGCCGTTTGTGATCCTGCTGGTGCTGTTGCTGCCGTTAACCCAGTTTCTGCTCGGGAACACCATCGGACCGATTGCGGCGTCTGTTCCGCTCTCGGTAGCGGCGATTGCGTTTTATGCCCGACTGGTGGACAGCGCGTTACGTGAGGTTGACAAAGGCATTATCGAAGCCGCGGAAGCGTTTGGCGCCAGCCCGATGCGTATTATCTGCACCGTGCTGTTACCGGAAGCCAGCGCAGGTCTGCTGCGTGGGTTGACGATAACGCTGGTGAGTTTAATCGGTTACTCGGCGATGGCCGGGATCGTTGGCGGTGGTGGGGTAGGTGACCTGGCCATTCGCTTTGGTTATTACCGCTACGAAACCCAGGTCATGATTGTCACCGTGGTGGCGCTGATTATTCTGGTGCAGGTGGTTCAGGTGCTGGGCGACTGGTTGGCGAAACGCGCGGATAAGCGCGACAGACACTGATCACCGTGCGTTAAGCCAGTCGGCAACGTCCTGCCATGTGCCGCGAAAGACGATTTTCGCGGCTTTCTTTTCCAGCTGATAGCGATACATCGGGTCGTAATACTCGTTGAGCAACGGCACCAGCCAGCCCATATGGGCGTCGGTGCTGCCCGTTGCCTGCTGTTCGCGCAGAGCCACGTCGAGCAGGGTGGTCAGCTCGGCAAAGCGTTGTAACCCCAGACGGCGGCGGATGGCGAACAGGCCGTGATGCAGATAGTCACTGTACTCCTGCCAGCCCTGAGTTTCCCCGTAAACGCGGGTGAAATCGTGGTGCATACGGACAAAATACTCTTCGCGCAGTCGCTCCAGGCGTAACTCAAAGGGATCTTCCACCACCGCAATGGATGCCTGGGCCATACGATCACGTAAACATTCGGGCAAATGGTTGGCACCAATCATGCGGCCTTCATCTTCCAGTACCCACAAACGCAGATCCTGGCGGCTGTCGGTTTTCAGCATTTCGACCGCCAGCAGGTTTTCGAAGCTCGCCTGGCTCAGCTGTGGTTCAACGGTGCGGCCAAAAGAGGAACCGCGATGATGTGCCAGACCTTCGAGATCCACGCCGTTTGGCTGCTGTTGTACCAACAGCGTTTTTCCGCTACCGGTACAGCCGCCAATCAGGACGATAGGTTTTTGCACCAGCGTTTCCGTCAGCTGTATTGTCGCCTGGCGCAGCGCCTTGTAACCACCTTTTATCAGCGGATAGTTGATACCAGACTCCTGCAACCAGTGTTGCACGATGTGCGAGCGCTGGCCGCCGCGGGCACAGCACAAGTATCCCTCTGGATGCTGGCGACAGGCGTCCAGCCAGGCGTTCATTCGCTGCTGACGGGTTTCACCCGAGACCAGTTGGTGGCCCAATGCGAGCGCCGCCTCCGGTCCCTGACGTTTATAGCAGGTCCCGACCGCGGCGCGTTCGTCATCGTTCATTAGGGGGAGATTGATCGCACCCGGCATCACACCCTGTTGAAATTCGACGGGGGCGCGTACATCGATTAAAGGCGTACCGGCGAGCAGGATCGCGCGATAGTCCGTTCCATCGTTCATGTTCAGTCCTGAAAATACAAAACAGCAATGGAGGGGATTTTACGCGCCTGAAGAGGGGCCGGGGAAGTATAAAATCAACTCCCCGGCATTAATGGCTTATTTCAGCTTTGATTGCGCCCAGATAATTCCGCTGGCATATTCCGGCGGCAGTAGGGGAATTAATGCTTCGAGCGTGGCATTTAGACGTGCAGTATCGCTGTCGCTCAGGTTCAGGTGGCCGACTTTACGCCCTTCGCGCACTTCTTTGTCGTACCAGTGCAGATGGACCAGCGGCAGTTTCAGCCAGTCGTAGTTCAGGTCGCTACCAATCAGGTTTACCATCACCGAAGGATTGTTCACCACCGGCGTCGGTAACGGAAGGTTGGTAATGGCGCGCAGGTGCAACTCGAACTGACTGATGCTGGCGCCGTTTTGCGTCCAGTGCCCGCTGTTGTGCACGCGAGGCGCCAGTTCGTTAATCAGCAGACCTTCCGGGGTAATGAAACATTCCATCGCCATCACGCCGACATAACCCAGCGCCTGCATGATAGCGGAAAGCATCGCTTCGGCCTGCTCCTGCTGTCTGGCGTTAGCCTGCGGGAAGACCACGCTGGTACGCAGAATGCCGTCCTGATGCAGGTTGTGGGTCAGCGGATAGAAAACCGTGCTGCCGTCGTGTGCGCGAGCGCCTACCAGCGACACTTCACCCGAGAAGTTAATGCCCTGCTCGACGATACACTCGCCGTAGCAATCATCCGGCAATTGTTCCGTTTCATTTGCGCGTAAACGCCACTGTCCGCGACCGTCATAGCCGCCAACGCGACGTTTCACAATCGCCAGCTCGCCGAGTTTGTCGAATACTGCAGACCATTCGCTTTTCTCTGCCAGCAGTTGCCACGGCGCGGTTGCCAGGTTGAGTTTGTCAAAAAGCTGCTTTTGCGTCAGGCGGTCGGCAATAATCGGGAAGACATCACGATTCACGAACGCCGGATGGCGTGCCAGCTCGCGGGTTAACGCGGTTTCCGGCCAGCGCTCGATCTCAGCGGTAATGACGCTTTGCTGAAAGGGAACGGCGGTGGGTTCGGCATCCAGCCCGACTGGCCAGACCGCAATGCCCAGCGGCTCGCCGGCCTGACGCAGCATGCGCCCTAACTGGCCGTTACCGAGTACGCAGACCTGCTTCATGCCGCACCTCGCGGGTCTGGGTTCTCCAGTACCTCATCGGTTTGTGCTTTGCGCCAGTCGCTTAGACGCTGATGTAATGCTTTGTCGTGTGTTGCCAGAATTTGTGCTGCCAGCAGGGCCGCATTGGCCGCACCCGCTTTGCCAATCGCCAGCGTACCCACAGGGATGCCGCGTGGCATCTGCACGATCGAATAGAGGCTATCTACGCCGCTCAACGCTGCGCTTTGTACCGGAACGCCTAACACGGGGACCAGCGTTTTCGCGGCAATCATGCCCGGCAGATGCGCTGCACCGCCAGCACCCGCAATAATGACCTGATAACCGTTCTCTTCAGCACTTTCGGCGAAGCTGAACAGTTTGTCAGGGGTACGGTGGGCTGAGACGACTTCAACATGGTGTGGAACGTCCAGCATTTCGAAGATTTCGGCGGCGAACTGCATGGTAGCCCAGTCGCTTTTGGACCCCATCACGATGGCGACACGCGCCGGATTATTGCGGGAAGACATGCGTCTAAAAACTCCTGTGGGTGTGCTTCACACTGCTTTAGAGGCGAGAGAGAATAGCACGTTTTAAAAACAAGGAAAACGATTGCGTTGCTTTACACTTCACTCTTCAAGCTGCCTCTTTGTTGGCTGTATCTGCAGAATTAAAACGGAAAAGCGATCAGTTCAACGTCGTCAGGTGTGACTTTAATCATCGAACCTTCGGTGTGCCAGGCACCTAACACCACGCGGAAAGCGGGTTGCGCATTGGCCGTGAGTTCGTGGACTGCCGGGCGATGGGTATGACCGTGAATTAACCACTGGACCTGATGTTTCTCCATTTCGGCAATGACGGCCTGTGGATTCACATCCATGATCTCCAGCGATTTACTGCTATTGGCAGCTTTGCTGTTGGCGCGCATCTTCGCGGCAATACGTTGGCGAATGAATAACGGCAGGGCGAGGAACAGCTTCTGTAACCAGGGTTGATGCACTTTGGCGCGAAACGCCTGATAGCCTGCGTCGTCGGTGCATAAGGTGTCGCCATGCATGATCAGTACCTTACGGCCATACAGGTCGAGCACTTTTTCTTCGGGTAACAGGGTCATGCCGCTCTCACGGGCAAAACGCTTGCCGATCAGAAAATCGCGATTGCCATGAATGAAAAAGCAGGGAACACCGGAATCCGTCAGCGCTTTTATCGCTGCGGCCATTTTACGATGTAGGGGATTGGGATCGTCATCGCCTATCCAGGCTTCAAACAGATCGCCAAGAATGTACAGCGCATCGACCTTGCGTGCATCGCCGGCTAAAAAACGCAGAAAACCGGCGGTGATCGCCGGTTCTTCCGTGCAGAGATGGAGATCTGCAATAAACAGTGTCGTCACGATTACTCGCTGACGGTCACGTTTTCGATGATAACGTCTTCTTTTGGTACATCCTGATGCATACCGCTGCGACCGGTGGAAACGCCTTTGATTTTATCAACGACATCCATACCTTCGACAACTTCAGCGAATACACAGTAACCCCAGCCCTGCATGCTTTCGCCGGAGAAGTTCAGGAAGTCGTTGTCAGCAACGTTGATGAAGAACTGTGCGGTTGCTGAGTGCGGAGCCTGAGTACGCGCCATTGCCAGCGTTCCACGGGTGTTTTTCAGACCGTTGTTGGCTTCGTTTTTGATAGCCTCTTTCGTGGCTTTTTGCTTCATGCCCGGCTCAAAACCGCCGCCCTGGATCATGAAACCGTTAATAACACGGTGGAAAATGGTGTTGTTGTAAAAACCTTCGCGGCAGTAGTCCAGGAAGTTTTTAACTGTTTCAGGCGCTTTATCATCAAACGTTTTGATTACGATATCGCCGTGATTAGTGTGGAAAGTAACCATTTTTGCATCCTGTTCCGATAGAGTGGTGCTTCGACCCTGGTCAGGGTCACATGATAGGGGCTTGTTATAGCATAACCGCAAGGTTCGATCACCTTGCAAAGTGTGCTGCTTCGGGGCCAATTTATAGGTATTATAGGGCTTTGTTATCCACACACGTCTACACGGAATCTTCGATGTTAAAAATCTTTAATACACTGACGCGCCAAAAAGAGGAATTCAAACCCATTCATGCCGGGGAAGTCGGCATGTACGTGTGTGGTATTACCGTTTACGATCTCTGTCATATTGGACACGGGCGTACCTTTGTTTCTTTCGACGTTGTTGCCCGTTATCTGCGCTTCCTCGGCTACAAGCTGAAGTATGTGCGCAACATTACCGATATCGACGACAAAATCATTAAGCGCGCTAATGAAAATGGCGAGAGCTTTGTGGCGCTGGTTGATCGCATGATTGCGGAAATGCATAACGATTTCGATGCGCTGAATATTCTGCGTCCGGATCTTGAACCGCGTGCTACGCATCATATCCCTGAGATTATTGAAATCACCGAACAGCTGATTGCCAAAGGCCACGCTTACGTTGCCGATAACGGCGATGTCATGTTCGACGTACCGACCGACCCGAATTACGGTCAGTTGTCACGTCAGGACCTGGATCAGCTGCAGGCGGGTGCGCGTGTTGATGTGGTTGATGTGAAGCGTAACCCGATGGACTTCGTGCTGTGGAAGATGTCCAAAGAGGGGGAGCCGAGCTGGCCATCTCCGTGGGGCGCAGGCCGTCCGGGCTGGCACATTGAATGTTCTGCGATGAACTGCAAGCAACTGGGTAACCATTTCGATATTCACGGCGGCGGCTCTGACCTGATGTTCCCGCACCATGAAAACGAAATCGCGCAGTCCACCTGTGCGCATGACGGTGAGTACGTCAATTACTGGATGCACTCCGGGATGGTGATGGTTGACCGTGAGAAAATGTCCAAATCACTGGGCAACTTCTTCACCGTTCGCGACGTGCTGAAATATTATGACGCCGAAACCATTCGCTATTTCCTGATGTCTGGCCATTATCGTAGCCAACTGAACTACAGCGAAGAGAACCTGAAGCAGGCTCGCTCAGCGCTGGAGCGCTTGTATACCGCGCTGCGCGGCACTGACAAGTCCGTTGCTCCTGCGGGGGGCGAAGCCTTTGAAGCTCGCTTTATTGAAGCGATGGACGATGACTTCAACACCCCAGAAGCCTACTCGGTGCTGTTTGATATGGCGCGTGAAGTTAACCGCCTGAAGGGTGAAGATATGGCGGCGGCTAACGGCATGGCTGCGCATCTGCGTAAGCTGTCCAGCGTACTGGGCTTGCTGGAACAGAATCCAGAAGCGTTCCTGCAAAGCGGTGCGCAAGCGGATGACGGTGAAGTTGCTGAAATTGAAGCGTTAATCCAACAGCGTCTGGATGCACGTAAGGCGAAAGACTGGGCGGCAGCTGACGCTGCGCGTGACCGTCTCAACGAGATGGGCATCGTGCTGGAAGACGGCCCGCAGGGCACCACCTGGCGCCGTAAGTAACTCTGTAATGCCCGGTGGCGCCTACGCTTACCGGGCCCACAAAAGAGCGAGTGTAGGCCGGATAAGACGCAGCGCGTCGCATCCGGCAGATTAATATTTTCGATACCACCACAGCACACCCATCATGACGGCTCCCGGTAGCCATACCCACATCAATTCCGAAAGTATCACCTGGTGCCCGTACGGCGTGGCGTAGCGCGACAGCGCAAACGGCGCGACCTTAATCACCTGCCACGGTGCAAAGAAGCGTTCATCTGACCACGGCCACAGCCAGCCAACGCCTTTCCCTCCGGTGGTTACCGAATCCAGCAGGCTGTGCGACAGCAACGACACCGTCAAAAATAACCAGCAGCGTATTAGTCCAGCCTTAAACCATCGTCGGCCAATCAATACGCAAAGTAGCGGCACGACAAAGGCGAACAGCAACGAGTGGGTAAATCCGCGATGGCCGAAGACGTTACCGTAAGCAACGCCGAGCTTAAATGATAAGACGTCAGCGTCTGGCAGCATCGCCAGAGCGATGCCGGTAAACAGTAATCGCGCGGGGATGACTTTAAGTCCGAGACCTAACCCTAAACAGAGTGGAACGGCAGCGTGGGTAACAATAGTTGGCATGATGATCGCTTCGGGTGAAAAAACAGCATGCTAACAGGCCACGGTGAAGTGGGGATGAAGTCATTATCTGAAAATGGGGGATGTGGCCGGATAAGGTGCAAACCGTCATCCGGCATCTGGGATCACTCGATGACGTTAATGCTGTGTCCTTCAAAGCTAACGGTCTGTCCGGCAACGATTTTGCAGCGCTTGCGCGTTTCAACAACACCGTCGACCTTCACTAACCCTTCGCCAATAGCAATTTTTGCCTGGGCGCCGCTTTCGCTCCAGCCTTCCAGCTTCAGCAAATCGCAGAGTTCAACGTGAGGGTGTTTACCCAGTGAAAATGTGGCCATCTTAAACGTCCTTTACATCATGATATTCAACACACGCCTGCAGCGTGTTTTCGATAAGCGTGGCGACCGTCATCGGGCCTACGCCACCCGGCACCGGCGTAATATACGACGCACGTGCGGCAGCATCCTCAAAGACCACATCACCAACAACCTTACCATTCTCCAGACGGTTGATGCCGACATCAATCACAATTGCACCTTCTTTGATCCACTCACCCGGAATAAAACCAGGTTTGCCAACGGCAACAATCAGCAAGTCGGCGTGCTCGACGTGGCGACGCAGATCCTTCGTGAATCGGTGGGTGACCGTGGTGGTGCAACCCGCCAGCAGCAACTCCATGCTCATCGGGCGACCGACAATATTGGAAGCGCCAATCACCACGGCGTTCAGGCCATAAGTGTCGATGTTGTAGCGTTCAAGCAGGGTCACGATACCGCGTGGAGTACATGGACGCAGGCGCGGTGCGCGTTGGCACAGACGGCCGACGTTATACGGATGGAAACCGTCGACGTCTTTGTCCGGCGCAATACGCTCCAGAACTTTGACGTTGTCGATGCCCGCCGGCAACGGCAGTTGTACCAGGATACCATCGATGGTGGCATCTGCATTGAGCGTATCGATCAGCTCAAGAAGCTCCGCCTCGCTGGTGGTTTCAGGCAGGTCATAGGAGCGGGAGACAAACCCCACTTCGTCGCAGGCTTTGCGTTTACTTGCCACGTAAATCTGCGAAGCCGGGTTGCTACCTACCAGCACAACAGCCAGTCCTGGGGCGCGTAATCCAGCCGCTAAACGCGCCTGAACTTTTTGAGCAACCTCAGAGCGCACCTGCTGCGCAATCGTTTTACCGTCAATAATCTTTGCTGCCATCAGAGAGAGGATTCCGTCTGTTACGTTAAGTCGAAGGGGATGTGACTATTTTGTCAGAAGCGGGGCGTGCTGTCAGTTTTCGTTTGCGTTTTTACGTGCGGTGGCGTGTTTCGCGTAGCCCGTGAGCGCGGCAGCAGGTGTTGGACGTTGGCGCGTGATTCATAAGCATGCTAATGAAACTTAACCTAAATGAAACAACTCATCACCCTGAAGTTTTCATGGGTAATATCTCAGAAACCAGACTGTTACGTCTTGATATGGATGTTTTTGCCTCATTTCCACCCGGAATTTTCTTAGAGTCCAATAAGAATAAGCCAGGGGTATTAAAAGGAATTACAGGTATTTTTCATTAATTGAAATGTTTAATTTATCCCTGTGACGAATAGTCATATTCGTGAAGATTAATTAGTGAATCAAATACTCAGGAGAGTGGGGGTACACGTTTCGCTAATTCTCTCTCGATATATATCTTTACAGGATGCAGAGATAATTTGCCTGACATTTAATGTCGATAATGATTCAAACGGAGCCCGCAGGACGCTGGCGCCGGATGTGTGTAATTCAAGGGAAATCCATGAAACGTAAATTAATGACCTCTTCTGTTTTTGCCAGCATGATGTTAATGGCGGGCGCAGCGGTGGCGGCAGATCCGGTAAGCGTGAGCGGCGGTACGGTTCACTTTGAAGGTGAACTGGTCAATGCAGCCTGTGCAGTGAGCACTCAGTCAGCCGACCAGGTTGTCACATTAGGCCAATATCGTACTGCCAGCTTCACCGCTGTCGGTGACACCACGGCGCAAATTCCGTTCTCCATCGTGCTGAACGACTGTGACCCGAAAGTTGCTGCGACTGCTGCTGTTGCTTTCTCGGGCCAGACGGATCTTACCAACAACAGCTTGTTGGCTCTCTCCTCCTCGGATAACAGCACCACAGCGGGCGGCGTAGGGATCGAAATCCTGGACAACACCTCCACCGCACTGAAGCCAGATGGCGCGACCTTCTCAACCGCTCAGGCGCTGGTGGAAGGTACCAACACCCTGCGTTTCTCCGCGCGTTATAAAGCCACAGCAACCAGCGCCACGCCGGGTCAGGCAAATGCGGATGCGACCTTCATCATGAAGTACGAATAAGCCGTTTGATTCTCGCAGGGAAGACTACCGCCTCATGGGATGAGGCACTATCCGGGGATGATGAAGGATGTGGCAGATGATAGGGAAAGGCGTAGCGCTGGCGGGAATGGTCTGCGTAATGCCGGCGTTTGCACACACCGTGATACTGGAAAGTGGCTGTCTTCATTTACGTGGGCAACTGGTTAATGGTGCCTGTACGGTTGCCACGGACAGCCAGAGTTTACGGGTGCAAATGGGGCAGTACCGCACTAACGCGTTCTCCGGGACGGGAAGCTTTGCCTCTACCAGCGTACCGTTTTCGCTGCGCTTGACGTCGTGCAGTGCTGATGTTTATGACCACGTGGGGATTGCCTTTGCGGGCGTTACGCCAGCCGAAGATCCACAGGTCTTTCTTGCCAGCGGCGATGCGTCTGCGGCTTCGGGTATTGGTTTGGCGTTATTTGATGAGCGACAGCGACAAATAATTCCGAACGCGCAGCCGCTTCATTATGCCCCGATTTTAACGCAAGAGATGACGTTTCATTTCACTGCGCGCTATCGGGCAGTCTCGGAATATATAACGCCGGGAACGCTTCGTTCAGATGTGTGGTTTACGTTGGTGTATCCCTGATTTATTTCCTAACGATAATCACGCCAAAGGTATTTGTAGCTATGTTTAATTATCTAAAATCAGGCTTTATCATTTTACTGGCCTTATTTTCTGCCACCAGTGTGCAGGCATCTGGAGGAATTGCATTAGGTGCAACTCGTGTTATTTATCCTGCCGAGGCTAAACAAACGTCCCTCGCCATTAGTAATAGTGATACCAAAGAACGTTTCCTGATTAATTCATGGATAGAGAACAGCGCAGGCGTCAAAGATAAATCGTTTGTGGTCACACCGCCGCTGTTTGTCAGTGAGCCTAAAAGCGAAAATACGCTGCGTATCATCTACGCGGGCGAGCCGCTGCCCAAAGACCGTGAATCGCTGTTCTGGATGAATGTGAAGGCTATTCCGTCGGTCAATAAAAACAGTCTTGAGGGAAAAAACGTTCTGCAACTGGCGATTTTGTCGCGTATCAAACTTTTTGTCCGCCCAAATAATCTGCCACAAATCGCGGAAGATGCACCAGGCATGCTGCAGTTTTCCCGTACCGGCAACCACCTGAAAATCACCAACCCGTCAGCGTATTACGTCACGCTGGTCAATCTCAATGTCGGAAATACGAAGATTGATAACGTCATGGTTGCGCCAAAAAATGACACGCAGGTCCTGTTGCCGACGGGTGTTCAGGGAAACGTTACATTCCAGACGGTGAACGATTATGGCGCAGTAACCACCGCTAAAACGGTTAGCGTGCGTTGAGAAAACGATGAATAAGACAACGTATTTTCCTGGCCTGTTACCGGGGGTTACGCCACCGCTGGCGGGGGTGGCGTTGTCCACGCTGGCCGCGATCTTTCCCTCTTTTAGCCACGGTGAAAGCTATTTCAATCCGGCATTTTTATCTGCGGATACCGCTACCGTGGCGGATTTGTCTCGTTTTGAAAAAGGAAATCACCAGCCTGCAGGCGTTTATCGTGTGGATATTTGGCGCAATGACGAGTTTGTGTCCACCCAGGATATTCTTTTCGCCACCAGCGCGGGGAAAGCCGGAGAAAAATCCGGCGGGCTGATGCCGTGCTTTGATCTCGACTGGGTTAAACGCCTCGGCGTCAATATTACTGCGTTTCCGGCACTCAGTCAGGATGCGAACAATAGCTGTATTAATTTGCCAGAGGCGATTCCTGGTAGCGAAATTGCCTTCGATTTTTCTACGCTGCGCTTAAATGTCAGCCTGCCGCAAGCCTCAATGTTGAACAGCGCACGTGGTTATATTCCACCAGAGGAGTGGGATGAGGGTATTCCGGCGGCGCTGGTTAACTACAGCTTTACCGGCAGCCGCGGCAGCGATACCGACAGCTATTTCTTAAGCATGTTAAGCGGCCTGAACTATGGCCCATGGCGGCTGAGGAATAACGGTGCATGGAACTACTCGAAAGGTGACGGCTACCATTCGCAAAGCTGGAAAAATATTGGCACATGGCTTCAGCGTGCGATTATTCCGCTGAAGGGTGAGCTGGTGATGGGTGACAGTAACACTGGCAACGACGTTTTTGACAGCATCGGTTTTCGTGGTGCGCGTCTCTATTCGTCTGACAGCATGTATCCCGACAGTTTACAGGGCTACGCGCCAACCGTCCGTGGGATTGCGCGTACCGCAGCGAAACTGACGATTCGCCAGAATGGCTACGTGATTTATCAAAGCTATGTTTCGCCAGGCGCTTTTTCGATAACCGATCTTAACCCCACCTCGTCGAGTGGTGACCTGGACGTAACGGTGGATGAGAAGGACGGCAGTCAACAGCGCTATACGGTGCCGTATTCCACGGTACCTCTGCTGCAGCGTGAAGGGCGTTTCAAATATGACGTTGTCGCCGGGGATTTTCGTAGCGGTAATAGCCAGCAGTCTTCGCCATTCTTTTTCCAGGGAACGTTAATCGCCGGGCTACCAGAAGGTTACACCGCGTATGGCGGCACGCAGTTAGCGTCACGCTACACCGCGCTGGTGTTAGGCACCGGCCGCAACCTGGGTGACTGGGGAGCCGTCTCTGTCGATTTAACGCATGCCCGTAGCCAACTGGCGGATGACAGTACGCATCAGGGGCAATCGCTGCGTTTCCTGTATGCAAAATCACTGAACAACTTCGGTACCAACTTCCAGTTGTTGGGGTACCGCTATTCGACGCGCGGGTTTTATACCCTCGATGATGTGGCGTATCGCAGTATGGAAGGTTACGAGTACGAATATGACAGCGAAGGGAATCGCCACGATGTTCCACAGGTGAAGAGCTATCACAATCTGAGCTACAGCAAAAAGGGCCGTTTTCAGATCAACATTTCGCAGAACCTTGGCGATTACGGTTCACTGTATGTTTCGGGTAGCCAGCAAACGTACTGGAACACCTCAGATACCAATACCTGGTACCAGTTGGGGTATGCCAGCGGCTGGCAGGGGATTAGCTATTCACTCTCCTGGTCATGGAATGAATCGGTCGGGATCGCCGATACCGACCGCATCCTGGCCTTCAATGTGTCCGTACCGTTCAGTCTGCTGACCGGGCGGCGCTACTCGCGTGATAACGCACTCGATCGCACCTATGCCACGTTTAATGCGAACCGTAACAGCAATGGACAAAACAGCTGGCAAAGCGGTATTGGCGGCACGCTGTTAGAGGGGCGCAATCTCAGCTACAGCGTTAATCAGGGGCGCAGCAGCTCCAACGGGTACAGCGGGAGCGCCAACGCGAACTGGCAAGCGGCCTATGGCACGCTGGGCGTGGGTTACAACTATGACCGTGACCAGCATGACTATAACTGGCAACTCTCCGGTGGCGTCATCGGACATGCGGACGGCATTACGCTCAGCCAACCACTGGGCGATACCAACGTACTGATAAAAGCACCAGGTGCCCAGGGGGTGCGGATAGAAAACCAGACCGGCGTGCAGACTGACTGGCGTGGCTACGCGGTCATGCCGTATGCCACCGTTTATCGCTACAACCGCGTCGCGCTGGATACCAATTCAATGAATAACAACACCGATGTGGAAAATAACGTTAGCAGCGTTGTGCCAACGCAGGGGGCACTGGTACGTGCGGCGTTTGATACACGCATTGGCGTGCGGGCGCTTATCACGGTTAACCGGGATGGAAAACCGGTGCCATTTGGGTCGGTGGTACGCGAAACCACGAGCGGCGTCACCAGCATGGTCGGTGAAGATGGACAAATTTATCTGAGTGGTCTGCCGCTCAACGGCAACTTGCTGATCCAATGGGGGGAAGGCGCAAATGCACGCTGTGAAGCGCACTACACCTTGCCTGAAGAGAGCCTGAAACAGGCCGTAACGCTCACCAACGTGACGTGCCAACGACCGTCGGCACGACAGGGATAATATGATGAAACGACAAACCGGTTTGCTACTGGGAAGCGCTTTACTGCTTATAGCTAATACATCATGGGCGAAGGTCTGCCATAACTCGAACGGAACGCCAACGGACGTTTATTACGATCTGTCGAATGTTTTTAACAGCAGCAATAACCAACCGGGACAGGTAGTGACATTGCCTGAAAAGTCAGGCTGGGTCGGGGTGAATGCAACCTGCCCGGCAGGGACGACGGTGAATTACACCTACCGAAGTTATGTGACCGAACTCCCCGTGCAAAGTACGGAAAATAACTTTCAGTATCTGAAACTCAATGATTACCTGTTGGGGGCCATGAGTATCACCGACAGCTACGCCGGGTTGTTTTATCCTCCACGTAATTACATCCGCATGGGGAATCACCCAAACGTTTCCAAACAGCAGCCTTTTGGCGTGATGGATTCGAAGCTGGTGTTTAAATTAAAAGTGATTCGCTCATTTATCAACATGGTGCCGATCCCGCGACAGACGATGTTCAGTGTCTATGTCACTACCAGCACGGGAGATGCGCTGAGTACGCCGGTTTACACCATAAGCTACAGCGGCAAGGTGGAAGTTCCACAAAACTGCGAGGTGAATGCCGGGCAAATCGTGGAGTTTGATTTTGGCGATATTGGTGCCTCGTTGTTCAGTAAGGCGGGGGCCGGTAACCGGCCCGAAGGTATCAATACGCAAACGAAAACGGTCGCCATAAAGTGCACTAACGTTGCGGCACAAGCTTATCTGACCATGCGGGTCGAGGCCGAAAAAGCGTCCGGGCAAATGATGATATCGGACAACCCCGATTTAGGTTTTATCGTGGCTGACAGCAGCGGTAAACCGCTGACCCCCAACAATCTGTCCAGCACCATTCCCTTTCAGTTGGATGATAACGCTGCCGCACGGGTTGGCATTAGAGCATGGCCAGTCAGCGTGACGGGCAATAAACCAGCGGAAGGGCCTTTCACCGCCCGTGGCTATCTGCGAGTTGATTATGAATAAGCCGAGAACAATGAGACGTCGTGCACTTTTCGTATTGATATCCGCAGTGTCAGCCAGTTCGCTATGTCAGGCGGATACCTCGCTGGGTGAGATTAATATCGAACTGCACGGTAATATCGTGGACTTCACCTGCGCGGTTATTGCCAGTGACAACAATAAGTTGGTTGAACTAGGTACCTGGCCGACAAAACAATTAAAGACTACCGGGGATACGACCCAACCGGTTCCCTTCACCTTGAAACTTGAAGGCTGCCCGCCGGGGTCGGCCTCGATAACCTTTTCCGGCACGCCGGCAGCGGGTACCACGTTATTGGCGCTGGACGATGCCGTGATGGCACAAAAGGTCGCGATTGAATTGCACGATAGTGACCGTACGCGATTACCGCTTGAACAAGCCAGCCAGACAGTAAACATTGATGAAAATGGCAATGCTATGCTGACTTTTTTTGCCAACTATATTGCGCTGGCAGAGGGCGTTCAACCGGGGATCGCGAAAGCAGATGCTATCTTTATGATTAACTACAATTGACATCATGCGCTGATAACGCCCTCCCGAACGACGCCGCGCCGGGAGGGCGATCACATTAATTCATGCATCTTTGCATAATCGATTAGCTCAACAATGGTATGTAGTCCGAGCTTGGAATAGATGTTAGCTTTGTGAGCACTGATTGTTTTATTACTCAATAAAAGTTGCTCAGCAATCTCTTTATTAGATAACCCATTTGCCAGATAACGTAAAACTGTAACCTCGCGATTCGATAACGGCATGTCATTCAGCACACCTTTGCGTATATTGATATTATTAATAAAATTAAGCGTATCTGAAGGGAAAAATGAATATCCTGATAAAATCATTTTCACCGCGTTATAGATATCATTGAGATCCTTTCGTTTGCTGACGAAACCATTGGCACCGGCGCGGATTGCCCGTCCGGCATAAAACGATTCAGACTTTGAGGATAGAAACAGCACCCGGGTTTTTTCCTGCAGAGATTTTATTCTCTTGAGTAATGTAAACCCATCGGAGCCAGGTAGTTCAATATCCAGAATGACCAGATCGACTGGATAGGTCCGCAGATGATCTATTGCTGCACGGCTGTCATCGGTTTCCAGAACAACCTGAATATTACTATTCTTTTCGAGCAGTACTTCTATCGACATTCTGACAATAGGGTGTTCGTCCATAATGATAACGGATGCTGGTTTCATTGTTGTATGCCTCAAACTGTTTGTGTATCTTGCGATTTTGATAAAACATCAGGCGTTATAATATTGTCAAATAGCCAAGGATTGCTCTGGAAGAAGAGCCGAATAAATATTATGTCATCCTTGTTTATTCGGCTGTTCTACGTCAGAACAATGAGTTTGTGGAATATCCATTTCACACCAGGGAAAACTTACAATTAATCAGAAAACAGTGAGGATTATACCTGCTCTGCACTTTCGGAAAAGGCTTACAGCACGTAAGTTCATAATGTCTGTTAGGATATCCTGAAAGATCAGGGCATGGTAATGACTATTGATATTAATCTCCTGCTGTTTGAATTATGGCAGATTGAAAAAATTTTTTAAATAGTAAAAACGACACAATGGGCTAATTGTTTAGGTTTTGTTAAGGAGACGAGGCAATTCTTTTTTGTCGAAATGTACTGAATCTGTCAGCTAAAGCAGGATACCTGCGCGACATATAATACCAGGAATAGTTGTAAATATTAAATGTTTGTAAAAATCACATTCGTTTTCTCAGTTGAAAATAAGTAATTTCCTATAAATTCTTATATCACAGAGGGTTAGGGTGTTAAATTAAATGGGGAGAGGTAACGCTCAGGCGATGTATCAGATGCAAAAAACGTTGGCGATGTGGCAACCCCAGTTGCGTGATCAGTTGGTTCAAGCGATAGATAACGCGGTGATAGGGTTGAGCCTGCAGCAGAGCAATCTGCTTTAATGATTTACCTTGTGACAGTAATGAGATCATCTCCCAGTCAGCCTGATTTATGTGCCCGGAATGAATATGATCCGGCTTCATCGATAATAAAGCATGGCGCATCTCCGGGAGGCGCTGACGGCGCGGCAGGATATAGAATGGCCCAGCCATCGCAATAAAGTACCTGAGCGCTTCGTGGCGACTGGGAAGTAATATGAAAATTTGAATGTTATCCTGTTCTTTAATGAGTCGGCGAAGATATTCCAGAACATCGAAATATGAGCGTGATGCACCATCCATATCAATCACTAACTGACTAGCTTCAGACTCTTTCAACAGCGGCAGGGCCGATTCAATCGTCTGGAAGATGGCCGTATGTGTACCCGAAAATAAATAGCGATTTAGCGTGTAGCCGAGATAGCTGTCGGTTGTGATAATCGCTTGAGATATTGTGTCGCCCGGTAATGTGTAATCAAGTTTTTGAGCCAGATACTCAATTCTGTCAAATTCCTGCGGTGCACAGTGATCATATTGCCAGGTACAGTGGGCGTTTCGTAAACGGCGATGCCGTTCCCGGCGTTTTACACTGCGCATCCTTCCTTTTTCCCTGTCCGTATCTATAGCGCCTGCTCTGGATAAATGGCTGGCCACAAATATCCCTGACCCAAATTTGCGCCAGCGCGCAGGGCAATTTCCTGCTGTTGTTGTGTTTCAATTCCTTCAACTACCACCAGGCTGGCGATTGCGCGCCCCATTTGAATAACCTGGCGGAGTCTTTCTGGCACATGGCTGAGTGTCCAGAACGTATTTTTATCTAACTTCACCCCTGACAAATGCCAGTTGGCTGCGGTGAATGTGCCCAGCAGTTGCTCATTGACATCATCCAGCCATATTGGGATACCATGGTCTTCAAGATGTTGAATTACGCCGTAGATGATTGCCCGCTGGGGTGTACTTAAAGAATAAAACGTATTTGGATCTTGTATTTCGATAATCAAGCTGGACGGAGAGGGCGTAATCAGGGAATGGAATAGCGGCCAACTCAGAAAGGCTTGCATCGGTAAATTCAATGAGTAGCGCATCCCCTGTTGGTAGCACTTAATTTTGTCAATTTGCTGATAAAACAGATGCTGTCGATGCTGAACCGACAGTTGGTGAAAATATTGTTCACTGTTTATATTTGCGGGAAGATGTGTGAGGACCTCACAACCGTATCTCAACGCGGTAGACAAATCGACAATGGGCTCGAATTTAAGTGCGAATTGCAGGGGTTCTGCATCGCTGTTTTTGGTGGTAAAGACAGAGTACTCAGATTTATCATTCCATAATAACAGGCTCGGTGCCACGATATCCCCCCTGGCGTCAGAGCAAATATTACCGAGTATGTCTATTTGTTTCCCCGGAAATAATATACATAGGGTATTCTGGCAGCATGCGGTTAGGTACAGTAGGTGCCGATACTTAATTGATGATGAGACATTTCTCAATAAAATGTCCGACAGCAAGACTCACTCTACTGTTGCAGAAAACTCAGGTGTGCCCTGATATACCTTAAAAATTGCTGATCATTTTTCACATCCAGCTTTTTCATAATACGGCGGCGAGTTGCTCTGGCCTGGATATCGCTGATGGAGAGAAGATGTGCTGTTTCAGCGAGCGTGTTACCGCTGGCAAGTAGCATTAAGAACTGGCGTTCCTCCACCGAAAAGTTGCGGGTAGTACAGTAATGGCAGATGGTTGCTGGCACACTGTGGCGGAGCGCGCGTTTTTGCAGAATCAGGATCAATTTTTGGGTTATCGCTTCCACATTATCTTCCCGATAGATCAGCGGCAGCATATACAGGCAGGGGCGAAACATCAGCTTATCTGTATCGCCTCCGTTGCAGATGATAACCCGATGCTGGCGTCTGGTGTGGACGGGAACCTGATAACATCCTGCACTGAGCCAATCGTCATCCAGCGAAATAAAGGCGATGTCTGCGCGATCGATATCTTCGGTAGGTAAAAAGCAGATGTCCTGATGCCACTGATTTGCCAGGCGGGAGATGATGATTTTCAGCCCATGTTCGAAATGACTATTTTCTTCCTTGATAGCGATACTTAACATTGACGAGGTCCTGAACAGCAGGGAAGTGGTTGGGGAATGTTAAGCAAAACCATTAATTTTCTAAATACTTGTAACCTTAAATCCTGCATTATGCTGGCTGAGTTGTTACCAGGTGATTTCCTGGAACCCCATGAACGACCAGAAAAAAACAACATTCGTACACTTCGTCAGCAACCGGAACAAAAGGCATTGACTCAGCAAGCGCTGACCGTATAATTCACGCGTTTCATCTGCATGAAGTCATCACTTCTCTATGCGCCCTTAGCTCAGTTGGATAGAGCAACGGCCTTCTAAGCCGTAGGTCGTAGGTTCGAATCCTACAGGGCGTACCATTTCGATAAAATATCCTCTCGGCACGGTTTTATTCCAGTAGGCATAACGTCTACATCAACGGCTCTGCATTTAACTTTTTCTGGAGCGTTTTGGGGATATAAAAACGGGAGCCTGATCGCTCCCGTTTTCCTGTTTTTCTAACCAATATCACCGCACAACAAGCACGGGACATTTAGCATGACGTACTACGGCAGCGGCGGTTGACCCCAATAGATAGGTGCTGAAACCCGGTTTATGGGATGCAATGACGATCAATTCGGCGTCCACGGCATCTGCCAGTTTAAGGATCTGATCTTTCGGTGGGCCATAAACCACATGGGTCTGAGTTCGGCCGGCGGGGATATTGAATTGCTTAACAATGTCGTTGAGCTTTTCGGTGGCTTTCGCCTGTATACCACTTCTGTCCGGGAACTCGTTGGAGTAGGCAAGCCCGAGTGATGCGTAGAACGGAACGGTAGGAATGACCGCTAAAAAATGGACCTTAGCGGTTTTTGCATGCGCTTCAACCTGCGGAATAACATGGCGAGTTAAATCGGCTTCAGAGATATCAATGGGCACCAGAATAGAGCGATACATATTCACTACCTCCTGTTTGTTTACCTCTGTCCTGAGTGTAGCGAACTTTATTTCTGTATAATAAGTGACCAGATCAAGGTTGTGCGCGCATTTTGATATTCATGAATGTTATGTGATGAAGATGCAACAACCACAGTGGTGATTATTATTCGGCCAACACAATAACATCTCCTGTCGCGGGGGCTTCTTGTCCTGGCAACCATAAACGTCCCCACGCGCCGGTGCAGTGACAGCCGAGAATTTTTTCTGGCTGCCGTTGTTTAATAAATCGTCGGGTTTGCCATAACGTATAGGGCGATGCGCAGCGTAAATGGAAGCCACCGACCAGGGCATGAATTTTGCTGATGCCCGTTATTTTCTGGCAGTGAGCGACGATATTGGCAATACCCCGATGTCCGCAGCCGGTAATGATGACTAATCCGCGGTCTGACTTGTAGATCAATACCCCTTCGTCAGTGATGTAGTCCTGTTGGGGAGGATTTTCATTGATGACACCGTAGGCCTGCGGTGCGGATACGGATATTTCTCCTGACCACAGAAAGCGTTCGCTAAGGGGCAAAGGCTCACGGGAGTACGCCATCTGCAGACGAGAGTAATCATTCTCGCGTGATAGTTTCTTGATTTTACGGGTATATCCTGCAAACGTGAATGCTGCGTAACGTTCGCAGGCAATGTGTGGATGACAGATGACGCGGCTGTTATCGGGAAGCCACGGCACGCCGCCACAGTGATCATAGTGGCCATGTGAGAGCACGACAGCGGTTAACTGAGACAGGTCTACGCCGATCAGTGCGGCATTGTGCCTAAAACTGTCATCAGGCCCGGTATCGAATAATATTGTGGTGGTTTCATCCTGAACTAACAGACTTAATCCAGGTTTTGCCCGTAGGGCTTTTTCTGCACCGCTGGCGCGCCTGTTTTCAAGCAACACCGTAAGGGTTAAAGCCATGCCTGACTCCAGCGTTAAAGCGGCATACTGTAACGCATGGAATGTCAGAGCGCTGTGATCTCAGCGCTCTTTGGGACGGCTCAACGATGATAGTCGTGGCCGTCATCATTATGGTGATGGTGATTATGCCGCCATGCATGCTGATTTTCCCTTTGCTCGCGCTCCTGGCGTTCATGCTCTTTATCGCGGTTAGATTCACGGTTTTTGTGGTTGGCTATTGCCGTGGCAACCGCCGCCGCACCTACACCTACGGCTGCAGCCGAAAGATAAGGATGTTCTGCACAACCCGACAGGCTGGCCACAATAATCCCTGCGGATATCAGCTTTTTCATTGTGACGTTACCCATTATTCACGCACAATTTTGCCAGCATTACCGGCATCAGGATTGTTCCAGCTACCGTGACCATCCGTTTTAAGGGTATAAGTGGCATATCCCACGCGGAAGGTCATCGTATCTTTATAGGTATTCACGTCACGCACTTCATGACCATTTACGTAGACGCCAGAGTCTTCTACGTGAATATCAACACTACGTTGGCCATTCTCAAATTTGGCAACGTAATTACCGGTGAATTTGCCATCAATACCGGCATGATCATGATTATCTTGATTGCGGGTATTTTGCTTATCTTCAGCATGACGATGATGGCGATTTTGCTGGCTTTGATCGTTCTCGATAAAGCCATGATCGCGGTTCCACTGATAAGATTTATTGACATCGCAACCGTTGATTTCACTTATCTGCGTACAACCTGAACGTTCATATTTTTTCTGCATTGCAGGGGTGATTGCACATGCTGTTGTAGCAGTTGTCAGGCCGAGGACAAAAATGGCCAGCAGACGTTTATTCATTTTGTTACTCGCTATCATTATTAAATTTATATATAGGAATGCAAATCTATTTGTCATGTAGACGACAGCAGTCTCCCATTAAATAGTAATAGCGAATACTAGGGAGATTCCTAAATTTTAATCGAGGAGGAATGTTGATATTAATATTTGCGATGATATGCGAGCATTGTTTACGGGTCTAAAACAATTTTATTGCACTGTTTGTATTATTTAACGTCTTGCCAGGGGATTTAATGGAATACTAATATTGACATTAACCAAGGGAGAAGCGCGCAGGCAGGCCCGCGCGCGTGGTTTGGTGGGGACGATGGACTACCCTTGGGTTGCTGCCTGTTCGCGATGTTTTTTCGCCTGCAGTTCATGTGAATATGAATGACTATTATTCATTGACTGATGAACGACCATCGCTTTTTCATGTTCATTCATTTGCGAAAAAGACGGTGCACTAGTCCGTGCGGATTGGCTATTTTGCACCTGCGCTTCATGTGTTTGTACCATTTGCTGATGCGCAGGTGCATCGCTGTTATTCATCATCTCGTGAGCCATAGCTGCCTGTTGATGCGTTGTAGACGTTTCTGCCGCATTAACGCCAGCTGAGATAAAAAAAACGATAGCTAAAAAGGAAGATATCTTATTCATCATATTTCTCCAGTGTCGGTTTACAGGAGAATTATAATCAGCAGGGGCTGTCAGTGAGGTGACAGGATTATGACGATGATGTCAGAGAAAAATAATTTTAATCTCAGGTTTAATCGATGGCGCATCAGCGCCACCAATAATAATTAAGCGGCATACTTGGGTAATGTCAGAATAAAGCGGGTAGCGCGAGCGTCGGACGTTACGGAGACCTTGCCCTGGTGGGCAATCACAATCGATTTCACTATCGCCAGGCCAATACCGCTACCTTCGCCTTTACGCTGTCGTGAGGGATCGACGCGATAAAACCGGTCAAAGAGTCGTGGCAGATGTTCCGCGGCTATTGGCGTACCGGGATTTTCCACAATAATATGCACGAGATCATCGGCCTCTTTCACTCGCACGGTGACAGACTCGCCTTTTGGCGTATAGCGCATCGCGTTAGAGAGCAAGTTGCTCATTGCCCGGCGTAACATTAACGGGTCGCCAGAAACCCAGCATGCCCGACCTTCAAAGCGCAGGCTGACTTCGCGTTCTTCCGCCCAGGCTTCGAAAAAGTCGAACACTTTACTGACCTCATCCGCAAGATTCAGTGCTGTTTTTTCCGGGATCAACTGGTTATTGTCTGCCTGTGCCAGAAACAACATATCACTCACCATCTTCGACATGCGGCCAAACTCTTCGAGATTTGAGTAGAGCACATCTTCCAGCTCTTTCGTGCTGCGGGGATGGCTGAGGGCAATTTCTGTTTGCGTGACCAGATTGGTGATTGGCGTGCGGATCTCGTGAGCAATATCTGCAGAAAAATTGGACTGACGTTTAAACACATCTTCGATTCGTTCGATCATGTGATTAAACGACTCAACCAGTTGCTCAAGCTCAATCGGCACGGCCTGCGGGTCCAGGCGGACATCGAGATCTTTAGAGGTGATATTTTGGATGCGCCGACTGACATTACGGATCGGTTCATGGCCTTTATAGACCGCGAACAGCACGATAAAAACAATCATCATGCTAATTAACGATGCTGTCATGATCAGCTTGTTTTTCAGATCGTTAATGTAGTGCAGATGAAAATCGATCGATAATGCCATAAACAACGTATAGGCCGGTTTCCCGTCTGGCAACTGCCCAATGGGCAAACGAATCATTCGCCAGTTGGAGGATGCGTTTTTCCCGTGCGCATGTTCTGATGTTTGCAGCGTTGGGCCGGAAATTAAAAAGACATTCCGGGTATGGGCATTTTTATCCGGCGTTGCCGTGGCGATAAACTGACGAAGATCCGGCGCATTAGGTGAATGGAAAATAGCCCTCTGATTGGCATCTTCCAGAGAAATAATAACGTTAGAATAACCCGAAACTACGTTTTTTAGTGTTTCCAGCCGACGCGATTCCGGTTCGTTCGGGTGGTTAATAATACGCTCCAGCGTCGCGCTGATCTCTTTTAAATCATTGATATCCTGCTCTGCGAAATGGACTTTCACCGAGTGGATCATTATCCATGCGAAAGCGAAAAATGAGGCGATAGTCGCCAGACTGATAAAAAAGGTTAACCGTGTTGCCAGCGAAAAAGGACGCTGTAATCGTTTAGCGGCCATCCGGCACCTCAAGCATGTACCCCACGCCACGCACGGTCTGAATCAGTTTCGGCTCAAAGTCATTATCGATTTTGGCCCGCAGACGCTTCACGGCGACGTCAATCGCATTGGTGTCGCTGTCAAAATTCATATCCCAGACCTGAGAGGCAATCAGTGAACGCGGCAACACCTCTCCCTGATGACGCAGGAAAAATTCAAGCAGCGTAAACTCTTTACTGGTCAGGGTAATGCGTGCGCCGTTGCGGGTAACTTTTCTGCTGACCAGATCGACCATTAAATCCGCAACCTGAAACTGACTTTCGACAATGACCGCGGCCCCCCGTCGCAGCAGCGTTCTGACCCGCGCCAGCAATTCCGCAAAGGCAAACGGTTTAACCAAATAATCATCAGCTCCCAGCTCCAGACCTTTGACCCGATGCTCAATGGTACCCAGTGCGGTGAGCAGCAGAATGGGCATGCCTTTGTTGGCGGTGCGCAGCATCCGCACGATATCCCAGCCGTTTACATCGGGCAGCATGATGTCGAGAATGAGCAGGTCATAATCACCGGTCATTGCCAGGTGATATCCGTTCAGACCGTTGTCCGCCAAATCCACAACAAAACCCGCTTCCGTCAGGCCTTTGGTCAGGTATTCGCCGGTTTTTTTTTCATCTTCGACAATCAAAATCTTCATGACATTCTCCATCACGCACTGGCTGTGCGGATTTTCAATTCTAGAGAAGGCGGATCGGATAGCAATCGGTTATTGGGAAAATGACAGTTTTGTCATTTTCCTGTCACCGGTTAAACAGAGTCATTCAGGTATAAATTCACACATCTTTTATGGTTATCAGTCCGGTCTGGACGAGAAGAACTATGTACAAATTTAAGCTTCTTACCCTCAGCGCTATTTTTGTTCTGGCTGGCTGCTCGTTGGCACCGGACTATCAGCGTCCGGCATTGCCGGTTCCGCAGCAATTCTCCTTAAGTCAGAACACGCTGGTTTCGGCCCCGATGGGATATCAGGATACGGGCTGGCGTACCTTTTTTGTTGACTCCCAGGTGAAGGCGTTGATTGGTGAGGCGCTGGTCAATAACCGTGATTTACGCATGGCGGTACTGAAGGTTCAGGAAGCGAAAGCGCAATATGGTGTGACGGATGCCGATCGTTACCCGCAACTTAACGCCGGTTCCAGCGGTACCTATAGCGGGAAATTAAAAGGTGATAGCAGTACTAACCGGGAATTTGAAGCGGGACTGAATCTCAGTTTCGATCTGGATTTCTTTGGACGACTGAAAAATATGAGTGAAGCCGATCGGCAAAATTTTTTCGCCAGTGAAGAAGCGCGTCGGATGGTGCATATCTCATTAATTTCTAACGTGGCGCAAAGCTATTTCAACCAGCGTCTGGCTTATGCGCAGCTGCAAATTGCCGAAGAAACGTTGCAAAACTACCAACGCTCTTATGCGTTTGTCGAGAAACAGTTGATGACCGGCAGTACGAACGTGCTGGCACTGGAACAGGCTCGCGGCGTGATTGAAAGCACACGTAGCGATATTGCCAAACGCCAGGGCGAACTGGCGCAGGCGAACAACGCGCTGCAACTATTGCTGGGGACGTACGGGAAATTACCGGACGACCGCGTGCGCAGTCGCGGTGATATAAAACCCGTGACACTGCCCCCCGCACTCCCATCGCAAATATTATTGCAGCGTCCGGATATTATGGAAGCCGAACATGGATTGCTGGCGGCGAACGCCAATATTGGCGCTGCACGAGCGGCATTTTTCCCATCGATTACGCTGACCAGCTCTGTATCCAGCAGCAGTGGCGATCTTTCCAACCTCTTTAATGCGGCCAGCGGCATGTGGAATTTTGTCCCGAAAATAGACATTCCGATCTTTAATGCTGGACGTAATCAGTCAAATCTCGATTTAGCAGAAATCCGCCAGCAGCAATCGGTGGTGAATTACGAGCAGAAAATTCAGAACGCATTTAAAGAAGTTGCGGATGCGCTGGTGTTGCGCCAAAGCCTTGCCGATCAAATTACCGGACAGCAGCGTTATCTGGACTCATTACACATCACGCTGCAACGCGCTCGTGCACTCTATCAAAATGGTGCGGTTAGTTATATCGAAGTACTGGACGCCGAGCGTTCTTTATTCACGACACAGCAATCGTTGCTCGACCTTAACTATGCCCAACAGGTTAATGAAATTAAGCTGTTTGCTGCCTTAGGCGGTGGCTGGGTTGAATGATCTTTAATCTTAAATTCTCAGGAGTATATTGCATGAAAACTACCGCTAAAGCCGCTTTGTTTACTGTGTTATCTGTCGTCATGTTTAACGCTCAGGCCAATGAACATCAGCATGGCGAGATGATGAATATGGCGCCTGCGGCCCAGCAGGAGCAAGTGATTAGCGCGACAGGCGTGATTGAATCTATTGATATGGATAGTAAAAAAGTCACGATTAAACATGAACCGATTCCCGCAGTGAACTGGCCGGCAATGACGATGCGTTTCACATTGGTACCTGATACCAAGGCCGACGATATTCAGCCTGGTGATAAAGTTGCCTTTACGTTTGTTCAGCAGGGAAATCTCTCTGTCTTACGCGATATTCACATCAGTAAATAACGGATCTCGCTGCTCTCTTTTATTCTTGCCCGGGGTTTCCTGAACACGGGCGAGACTATCGCGCAATGGAAATCACTATGGCGTCTTTAAATATTAAAAATACCGCGCTTATTCTCGGCAGCATGATTGTCGGCGGAATTATTTCTGTCGGTGTGTATACCTATTATTCATCCGCAAAAGTATCGGCCGATACCGGCGCTGCTCAAAAAAAAGAAGAGCGTAAAGTTTTATTCTGGTACGACCCCATGTATCCCAACACGCGGTTTGATAAACCGGGTAAATCACCGTTTATGGATATGGATCTGATCCCGAAATATGCCGATGAAGAGACAGCGAGTACATCCGCACCGGGTGTGCGTATTGACCCGACACAGACCCAGAATCTGGGGCTAAAAACCGAACCCGTGCGCCGTGGGCCATTGCAATATGCACAAACTTTCCCGGCGAACGTCAGTTATAACGAATATCAATTTGTCATTGTTCAGGCGCGTTCGGCAGGTTTTATCGAGAAGGTCTATCCGCTGACCGTGGGCGACAAAATTAAGCAGGGCTCGCCGCTTATCGATCTGACAATCCCGGACTGGGTAGAAGCACAAAGTGAATATTTACTGCTGCGGGAAACGGGCGGCAGCGCGACGCAGGTTGAAGGCATTCTGGAGAGATTACGTCTGGCGGGAATGCCGGAGGCGGACATTCAACGCTTGAAAGCGACGCGGAAAATTCAGACCCGCTTTACCCTGAAGGCCCCTATTGATGGGGTGATTACCGCGTTTGATTTACGTACTGGTATGAACATTTCAAAAGATAATGTGGTCGCGAAAATTCAGGGAATGGACCCGGTATGGGTCAGTGTTTCAGTCCCGGAATCTATCGCCTGGCTGATTAAAGACGCCTCGCAATTCACCATTACCGTACCTGCCTGGCCGGGTAAATCCTTCACCATTAGCAAATGGAGTATTTTGCCGAGTGTGGATGCCACGACGCGTACGCTCCAGCTTCGCCTGCAGGTTGGTAACCCGGATGAGGCCCTGAAGCCGGGAATGAATGCCTATCTGCAACTAAAAACGCAAAGCGAACCGATGCTGCTGATCCCGTCTAAAGCGCTGATTGATACCGGTACCGAACAGCGGGTTATCACCGTCGATAATGAAGGACGATTTGTACCTAAGCAGGTTGCCGTATTCCATGAGTCTCAGGGCTTAACGGCCATCCGCTCTGGTCTGAGCGAAGGTGAAAATGTGGTGTCCAGCGGTCTGTTTCTGATTGATTCCGAAGCGAATATTTCTGGCGCTCTGGACCGTATGCGCGCCCAGACAAACGGGGCACACGCGGTACCCGCGATGCCAGCCCAGGCGACCCATTCACACTGAGGACATGATAAATGATTGAATGGATTATTCGCCGCTCGGTGGCAAACCGTTTCCTGGTGATGATGGGGGCGCTGTTTCTCAGCATCTGGGGCACCTGGACCATCGTGAATACGCCGGTTGATGCGCTGCCCGATCTCTCTGATGTGCAGGTGATCATCAAAACCAGTTATCCGGGGCAAGCGCCGCAAATTGTTGAAAATCAGGTGACCTATCCGTTGACCACCACCATGCTATCGGTGCCGGGAGCGAAAACGGTGCGTGGTTTCTCGCAGTTTGGCGACTCTTACGTGTATGTCATTTTTGAAGACGGTACCGATCCTTATTGGGCGCGCTCCCGTGTCCTGGAATATCTCAACCAGGTGCAGGGGAAATTACCCGCAGGCGTCAGTGCTGAAATGGGACCGGATGCGACAGGGGTCGGCTGGATATTTGAATATGCGTTGGTGGATCGCAGCGGCAAACATGATCTCGCTGAATTACGTTCGCTGCAGGACTGGTTCTTAAAATATGAATTGAAAACTATCCCTAACGTGGCGGAAGTTGCCTCGGTGGGCGGTGTTGTTAAAGAGTACCAGGTTGTCATCGATCCGATGAAGCTGACGCAATATGGCATCAGCCTGGGTGAGGTGAAATCGGCGCTGGATGCCTCAAACCAGGAAGCCGGTGGTTCATCTGTCGAAATGGCCGAAGCGGAGTACATGGTCCGCGCCAGTGGATATCTGCAGTCCCTTGATGACTTCAATAGTATCGTACTGAAAACCGGCGCTGATGGCGTTCCGGTCTATCTGCGTGATGTTGCCCGCGTACAAATTGGGCCGGAAATGCGCCGCGGGATCGCCGAACTGAATGGCGAAGGCGAAGTGGCAGGCGGCGTAGTCATCCTGCGCTCCGGTAAAAATGCGCGCGAGGTGATCTCCGCGGTTAAGGCTAAACTTGAAACGCTGAAGAGCAGTCTGCCGGAAGGCGTTGAAATAGTTACAACATACGATCGCAGTCAACTGATCGATCGCGCGATTGACAACCTGAGCTACAAGCTGCTGGAAGAATTTATCGTTGTGGCACTGGTGTGCGCGCTGTTCCTGTGGCATATCCGCTCGGCGCTGGTAGCCATTATTTCTCTGCCGCTGGGACTGTGTATCGCGTTTATCGTGATGCATTTCCAGGGGCTGAACGCCAATATTATGTCGCTTGGGGGGATAGCCATCGCGGTCGGCGCGATGGTTGATGCCGCAATCGTTATGATTGAGAACGCGCATAAGCGGCTGGAAGAGTGGGGGCATCAGCATCTGGGTGAAAAGTTGGATAACGACACGCGCTGGAAAGTCATCACCAACGCCTCGGTGGAAGTCGGCCCGGCGTTGTTCATTAGCTTACTGATTATCACGCTGTCGTTTATCCCCATCTTCACGCTCGAAGGGCAGGAAGGACGGTTGTTTGGTCCGTTGGCGTTTACCAAAACCTACGCCATGGCAGGCGCTGCGTTTCTGGCCATTGTGGTGATCCCGATCCTGATGGGGTTTTGGATCCGTGGCAAGATCCCGGCGGAAAGCAGCAACCCGCTTAACCGTTTCCTGATTCGTATTTACCATCCGTTATTGTTGAAGGTGCTGCATTGGCCAAAAATGACCCTGCTGGTGGCGGTGCTGTCGATCCTGACCGTCATCTTCCCGCTGAATAAGGTTGGGGGCGAATTCCTACCGCAGATTAACGAAGGCGATCTGTTGTATATGCCTTCAACCTTGCCGGGCATTTCCGCAGCACAGGCGGCAGATATGCTGCAAAAAACCGATAAGCTCATCATGACGGTTCCTGAAGTGGCGCGCGTGTTTGGTAAAACCGGTAAAGCTGAAACGGCGACCGACTCCGCACCGTTAGAAATGGTGGAAACCACCATCCAACTGAAGCCGCAGGATCAGTGGCGTCCAGGGATGACGATGGACAAAATCATTGAGGAACTGGACAAAACCGTTCGTTTACCGGGGCTGGCGAATCTGTGGGTACCGCCAATTCGTAACCGTATCGATATGCTCTCTACGGGGATTAAAAGTCCTATCGGCATTAAGGTTTCGGGTACCGTGTTAGCGGATATTGACGCCACGGCAGAGCAAATCGAAGAAGTCGCAAGAACGGTGCCTGGCGTGGCATCCGCATTGGCTGAACGCCTGGTCGGCGGGCGTTATCTTAGCGTAGATATTCATCGTGAAAAGGCCGCCCGTTATGGAATGACCGTCGGTGATGTGCAACTGTTTATCACCTCAGCGGTAGGCGGCGCGATGGTAAGTGAAACGGTTGAAGGTATCGCCCGCTATCCGATCAATCTGCGTTATCCACAAAGCTATCGCGATAGCCCGGAAACACTACGAAATCTGCCAATACTGACGCCAATGAAACAGCAAATCACGCTAGCGGATGTGGCGGATGTGCAGGTGGTTTCGGGGCCGTCGATGTTGAAAACGGAGAACGCGCGGCCAACCAGTTGGATCTATATTGATGCCCGCGATCGCGACATGGTGTCGGTGGTGAACGATCTGAAAAAAGCGATTGCTGAAAACGTCCAGCTAAAACCGGGGACCAGCGTGGCATTCTCCGGGCAGTTTGAGCTGCTTGAGCGCGCCAGCCACAAGCTTAAACTGATGGTGCCGATGACGCTGATGATTATCTTCGTGCTGCTGTATCTGGCATTCCGTCGTTTTGGCGAAGCACTGTTGATTATTACCAGTGTGCCCTTTGCGCTGGTAGGCGGAATTTGGTTTCTCTACTGGATGGGATTCCATATGTCGGTCGCGACCGGAACCGGATTCATCGCACTGGCAGGCGTGGCTGCCGAATTTGGCGTGGTGATGTTGATGTACCTGCGCCACGCCATTGAAGCAGAGCCTGCGCTGGAAAATCCGCAAACCTTTAGCGTGGATAAACTGGATGAGGCGTTGTACCACGGAGCGGTACTGCGTGTGCGTCCTAAAGCAATGACTGTGGCGGTCATCATTGCGGGTCTGCTGCCGATTTTATGGGGAACGGGAGCCGGTTCTGAAGTCATGAGCCGTATCGCTGCACCGATGATTGGCGGCATGATCACGGCACCTTTGCTGTCACTGTTCATCATTCCGGCAGCGTATAAGCTGATGTGGCTACACCGGCATCGCACCCAGAAATAGCCCCTGCTAGCGCTCGCCTTCACTCCTTTGAGGGTGGGCGCTATGATTCCAGCGCTTTCACCCGTTTACGGTACTCGCCAGGCGTACAGCCGAATTCACGCAGAAAAACTTTGTGAAAAGATGACTCGCTGGCATATCCCACCGATTCGGCAATCACGACCAACGGTTGGGCGCCGCGCGACAGCATCTGGGCGGCGAATTGCAGACGCAATGTGGTGAGTACGGAGAGCGGCGTGGAGTTTGAAACCTCGCGAAACAGTTGGGCAAAACTGGCCCGGGACATATGCGCGCGCTGTGCCAGTTCTTCAACGCTCCAGGGATGTGCGGGTGATTCCAGCATCTGGAACACCACCGCTCCCAGTCGGGGATGTAATAGCAGATTCAGCACATTTTTGGCGGGGGGGGCCTGAGATAACCATTCGCGAACGGCGAACGTGAACAGCGTGGCGCATTGCTGGCTGCACACAACGTTGGAACCGGGCAGCATGCTCAACGATTCCTGCTGCATCAGCCCAATCATCGCCGTAAGCCAGTGGTAAACGGGGCTATTTTCGCCAGGCGCTAGCAGCAAAACCTCCGGCAGCGCGGTTAAGAAATAGCGGGAGGATGTCTGTAGTTGCAGACTTCCGCAGACAATATGCGTTTGCTCTTCACCTGACTGGCACAACCGATGCGCGGAGTTTTGCGGCAAGATGACTACCGTACCAGGACGCAGTGTATAAGTGTTGCCGTCAGGCATCTCCAGTAAAGCGCTCCCCTGGGTTACCGTATGCCAGCGGATCACGGATAGCTCACCTGCTGCATGAGGGAGTTGCCAGTCTCTGCTCAATAGGCAGTTTTGATCAATAGAACCCTGCGGATCGTTAAGCATTAGCAAGCGGCTAAGTGCATCCATAAAGACTCCTGAACAGTTTTTATTGTCGTTGATAGAACCGTGATTATCATCATATTTTCACATTAAAGTAATACCATCAAATGGTTACTTTGCATTTTGTTTTGGGGGTTTTTAGTTTTTATTATATGGCTGTAGACGATTGAACAGAATATTGCGCGTTATGGATATGCTGGCCTGACAGGGCACTGCCTATAATCCAGAGTAACAAATGAACAATGACTTTGCGGAGAGGCAGTATGAAACAGTATCAGGCGATCATTATTGGATTTGGCAAAGCAGGTAAGACGCTGGCGGCTACGCTGGCAAAGACGGGCTGGCGGGTAGCGATTATTGAACAGTCCAACACCATGTATGGCGGAACATGCATTAATATCGGCTGTATTCCAACCAAAACCCTGGTACACGATGCTGAGCTTCAGCATGACTTTGCGACTGCGATGCAACGTAAGACTTCCGTGGTCAGTTTCCTGCGCGATAAAAACTTCCATAATCTGGCCGATCTGGAAAATGTGGATGTGATTGCAGGGCGTGCTGAATTTGTCGACAACCATACCGTGCGGGTAATGCAGTCGACAGGAACGCTTGAGCTGAGAGGTGAGAAGATTTTTATAAATACCGGTGCACAGTCGACGATTCCGGATATTGAGGGATTATCCAGTACGCCAGGCGTCTTTGACAGCACCGGGTTGCTGAATTTGACCCAACGCCCACAGCGCCTGGGTATCCTGGGAGGGGGCTATATCGGCGTTGAGTTTGCGTCGATGTTTGCCAACTTCGGCAGTCAGGTCACTATTTTTGAGGCTGCACCGCTGTTTTTACCCCGTGAGGACCGGGATATCGCCGATGCGATCGCTGATATTTTACGCGATAAAGGCGTAGAGCTGATTCTCAATGCTAAGGTGCAGTCGGTTTCGTCTCATGATGGCGCGGTGCAGCTACAGATGCCGGAAGGGGAACAGGTTGTTGATGCACTGCTGGTCGCATCAGGCCGCAAGCCGGCGACCGAACAGCTGCAACTGAAAAAAGCCGGTGTCGATGTGAACGATCGTGGCGGCATTATTGTGAATAAATATTTGCGGACGTCGGCGGATAACATCTGGGCGATGGGAGATGTAACAGGGGGGCTGCAATTTACCTATATCTCACTGGACGACTTCCGTATTGTGCGTGATGGCCTGTTAGGCGAAGGGCTGAGAAACACCGGCGATCGGCAAAATGTGCCATATTCCGTGTTTATGACACCGCCACTTTCCCGTGTGGGGATGACTGAAGAGCAGGCTCGTGCCAGCGGTGCGGCGGTACAGGTGGTGACGCTTCCCGTCACTGCGATTCCACGGGCGCGAGTCATGGATGATAGGCGTGGTGTACTTAAAGCGGTGGTGGACACGGATACGCAGCGGATATTAGGTGTCTCACTGCTGTGTGTGGATTCGCATGAGATGATTAATATCATTAAAACGGTGATGGATGCCGGGTTACCTTATACCGTATTGCGTGACCAAATATTTACCCATCCAAGTATGAGTGAGTCATTAAACGATCTTTTTTCTCTCGTTCAATAATAAATATAAAGTCTGCATCTTTGCCCCACCTGTGTGGGGCTTTTTTTATCATTTTTTTATAAAACAATACTATCGAACAGCTATTCTGGCGTTGTGGAACAAATGAAATTAGCGTTCTTGTTTTATTATATTGCTACTGAAATTACGAATGAATGGAAATAGAAATGAACATGGTTAAAACGACGCTACTGCTGACAACGTTATTGACGGCCCCAGTAACTTTTTCCGTACTGGCACAGACACCAACCGAACTGGCCCACGTCAGTGTCTCCACCGTTTCTGCGGCACCTTCTGTTGTCGAAGCGGCCATTGCTAAACTAGCGCAAGAAAAGCAGGCATCATCATGGAAAATTACCTCGATGAGAATTGATGGCAGTACTTATGCCACTGCAATTTTGTACAAATAGGATAGCCGTCATGGAAAAATATCTTCGTTTACTGGGGCAGGGGGATCGAATTGGATTAACCTTGATTCGCCTGAGTATTGCGATTGTCTTTATCTGGATTGGTTTATTGAAATTTATACCTTATGAAGCTGACAGTATTACGCCGTTTGTGGCGAACAGCCCGCTGATGTCATTCTTTTATGAACATCCGGGTAATGACTCCAACTTATTGGTAGTGTTTTATGTTCAGATAATGCCCGATGACTTTGTCATGCAGCTCCACCGATTTTGAGAACGACAGCGACTTCCG